>NZ_CALNAT010000235.1 GCF_937873925.1 uncultured Proteiniphilum sp.
TTTATATTGAAACCGGGTTTCAGGGAACGGGGAGGATAAATTTATTCAACTTTGAAAGAATTTAACATGAAATAAACCTTACCATACCTTAAATGCGGAAAAAGCTGTCTCCAATTTAATCTTGAGACAGCCCCTCTGTATAAAAGTGATCACCCGTTTAAGGCTCTTTTCTTTTTATTTCGGTACCGGCCGATTCATTCAGCGGGACTATGATGGTATCTCCCGGCTGAACTTCAAATTCTTTGGGCTGTTTTTCTGCTGTTACAGATGGAGTCTGGTTATTGTTAACTTTTTTCTTTTTTGAAAATAACCTGAAAATCCAACTGTCTGCTATGGTCTCAGCTGCCCGGGTCACCTCAAAAACACCCTGGTCCACTCTTGTTATAGCCGTATCCACACTCAATCCTAAATCTTTATCGTGAAGTAAGCGAGGTAAAACACCTTCTCCATAATTTATAGCGTGTACTGTCTGCTGTAACTCTTCAATAACTGCATTGGCTTCTACGGAAGTGGTATGTAGCTCCTCCATGATTCCTGACAACTGATCCGTAATAGCACTATCATTTATCAGCTTACCTAAATCTCCCTGTCCACTGCTTACCTTCGCCGTTATTTCATTTACATCGGACATAGAGCTATTCAATTTACGGGTGGCAATTCCCAACTGCGTAGTTAAATCATTCCCATTCAGCAAACGGGCTATATCTCCGTCCCCTTCATTAATTTTATCAGTTACCGAATTAAGATTCGATACTGTTTGCGTAGCTTCCCGAAGCATCTTCTGTGCCTGGGCTATCATCCCCTGTATGTCCAATCCTTCAGCCACAACCAGGTAGTCATTCTCCTCGATTACGCCCGTTTCGGGAGTTCCGGAAGAGATCAGTACGATCTTTCCTCCCATCAACCCTTCCTGTCCGATCTGTACTGTGGAGTTCTTATAAATATACTTTGAATAATCTTCACGTATTGACATTGTTACCACAACAGATGTATCGGATATGATGCGGATATTTTTCACGGTACCCACATTTATGCCTGCAAACCTGACATTGTTTCCCACCACGAGGCCCCGTATATCTTTAAATGAGGAAAATACATCCTTAGTGGGACTGAACAAGTTTCCCTTACTTCCTATTAAATATACTGCTACAATAAATAAAATTAATGCTGCAGCTATAAAAACACCTAAGCGTAAAGCTTTTTTTGTATTTTTCATAACTATCTGTTATCTGTTTATTATTAAATAAAATAATCCCGTATTTCTTTATCCACACTCATGCTTAGCTCGTCGTACGTACCTTCCACCACAAAAACACCCTCTTGCATAATTCTAATTGTATCGGTGGCTATTTTGGCGCATTTCATATCGTGAGTAATAATAATAGATGCCGTATTATATTCCTCCTTTATTTTGAGGATAAGTTCACTGATCTCTCCGGAGGTAACCGCATCCAAACCGGTGGTTGGCTCATCGTATAGAATAATCTCAGGCCTTAATATAAGGGTTCTTGCCAAAGCTATTCTTTTTTTCATTCCACCCGATAATTCTGCCGGCATCTTGTCTATGGCATCTAACAATCCTACACTCCTCAAAGATTTTTCTACCAATTCTTCACTATCTTGTTTTTTATCCACAAATTGGGTTCTTCTTATCGGGAAAAGCAGGTTTTCCCTTACACTCATTGAGTCATACAGCGCACCTCCCTGAAAAAGATAACCCACTTTTTTCCTTATTTCGTTCAGTTCAATATTATTACATGCCAGGACATCGGTTCCAAGTACGTTAATCTCACCCGCATCAGGTTCTATTAATCTCACTATACATTTAGCAAGTACCGATTTTCCGGTGCCGGACTTACCTATGACACCCAAATTCTCACCTTTATGCAGGACCAAATCAATCCCCTGAAGAATATGCTTATCCCCAAAAGATTTGTACAGCTGCTTTACTACAATTACTTCTTCTCTTCCCATACAAAATCAGAGAATATTGGTTATTAAAACAAAAATCAGGTCTATCACGAAAATAGTAAGAGAAGCTACTACTACCGCTGAATTGGCAGCAGTTCCTACCGATTCTGTTCCGATTCCCGCATTATAACCTTTATAGCAACCTATGAGTCCGATAAAGAAACCAAAAAAGACTGTTTTTATAGTAGCCGGGATCAAATCCACGAAACCAAGCATGGCAAAAGCCCTGTCAATAAACAGGGTAAAGGAAATATCTTCGAAAACATTTACGGCAAGAAATGCGCCAAAAAAACTGAATGCGTCGGCAAAAATAACCAGAACGGGAACTGTTACGGTTGTTGCCAACACCCGGGTAGCAACCACAAACCCCAAAGGATTTGTTCCCGAAACTTCCATCGCATCTATTTGTTCTGTTACTCTCATGGCCGCAATCTCAGCCCCAATACCGGAACTCATTTTCCCTGCACAGATAAGCCCTGTTATTACCGGGCCCAATTCCCGCACCATCGCCACAGAAATAGCACCCGGCAATAAAGTTTGAGCGCCAAAATCCGCCAAAACCGGATTCATCTGCATGGTTAATACTAATCCCATTATAAAACCGGTAACGCTTACCAGGGCAAAGGATTTATTCCCCAGCAGAAACCCTTGTTTTATCAATTCCCTATGCTCAAAAGGTGGACGAAAAAATTGTTTTATTACGTTTATAGAAAAAATCACCAACTCTCCCAAATCAATAAAAAGTCCATTATAAAAATGCCGGGTTTCCTCTTTTATATGGATTTTTCGTGGCGATAATTGATTCATTTTAAGGTGTTTCATATGATTATTTTACTTTTACATTTCCGTGCATGGAACTATTTGCGTTACGCTAAATGAGCAGAACAAATTCATTTGCTTTGCCGAACGCAGAAATAGCAGAATAAAATTCAAATATTTAACTTTAGTGAACGTTTTCGTTAAGCTAAATGAATAGAGGCCGTACTTGTTCGGACTATATTATAGCGAGAACTATTTCGCTAAGCGAATACAGAGGCAAAACTTATTTTGACTATGTTGAGCGTAGAATTATCGATCGAGGAGCGAAGGCGACTCAAATAGTGCAATAAGAATTGAAAACGACTAATTTTAATGAACCATTGATATTTATAACAGAACTTCTATTAGAACAATAAAAAGAATATATTTGTTTCGCATGATATTCCATATACTGAATAAAAACCCCGGTTACGCATATAAAAAGGTCTGCCTCACATTGTATGAGACAGACCCTCTTTCTGTTCTATCGCTTCACAATGAAGCAGCATATAAGATATTTCTACATCCGGGCTATTAAGGCATCAACTCGGCCAATTTGGAGTCCAGTGCCTCTCCTCTCAGATTTTTCTCGATTATCGTGCCGTCTTTATCAAGGAGCACAGTATGAGGTATTCCGTTTATAGCATACAGATCCACTATCGGGCTATTCCAATACTGAAGATCGGACATTTGCGGCCAGGTCATATTCAAATCCTGGATACCTTGTGTCCAGCGGTCGTGCTCCTGATCGAGCGATACACCTACCACCTCAAATCCCTTTGCTTTATATTTATTATAGGCCGCAACCACGTTAGGCATTTCCTGACGACAGGGTCCGCACCAGGCAGCCCAGAAATCGACCAACACATAATTTCCTTTGCCGGCATAATCGGAGAGAGAAACTTCGTTCCCCTGGGTATCCTTCAAAGTGAAATCGACGAATTTCTTACCCACTGCCACATTTTCAAGGTTTTCCAGCCTTTTTATTACCCGCTGGATATTTTCACCGGCTTTGAATTCATCACCGGCAAGGTCGAGGATCTCTTTCTGCTGTTCCGGCTCAAACATGGAAGAAGAGTTCTGGAAAACATATTCTCCCAGTCTATTTCCGATATTTTCCTTGATGAAATTGAAATTCAGATCGGTCAGTTGGCTGCTGATTTCCTCGTAAGACTGCTTCAGTTCAGCGTCCCGCGATTCAGTCATGGTTCCGGCAGCAGTCTCACTGTTGAATTGCCCTATAATGCCTCTGATATTTTGCACCAGTTCTCTTTGTTGCAATCTGAAATTAGTGTATGCATCATTTACTTTTGTCCCCTTCACAGTGACTACGGTATCGAAGGTTACCTCCAGTTTGCCCGGTTCGACCAATACCGGTATTCTGCTTTCCTGTTGCGGATTCACGGTCTCATCCAATGCAATGAAACGAAGCACCGTCGTATCGGCCGCTCCCGAGAAGGAGAACATACCGTTCTGAATAACAGCCGTATCGGTTGCAACCATCGCATCGTCCGTCATCTGCTGCAGATATACATTCGTTCCTTCATAAGCATCGCCGGCTACCGTACCGTTGATTGTATATTTATGGTTGTTCTGGCACGATAAGAGGGTGCCTGCAACAATAAAAAGATAGATTAGTTTTCTCATTTGCTTTCTTTTTTATAATTAAATCACAACAAAGATATGTAAAATGTAATGATGACAAATTATTTTAGCGTTTTTTTTAAACGATTGCAATAAAGAGGCTTTACAAGCGTTCTAATCGTACAAACGACAATTAAGTTTACTTAATTAGTTATCGTGAGAACTATTTCGACAAACGAGAGCAGAGGCAAAACTTGTTTTGACTATGTTGAGCGTAGAATTATCAATCAAGGAGCGAAGGGGACTCAAATAGTAGAATAAAAATTGAAAAAGTGTGAAAGAGATAGTCTAAATTTATTGAATGCAGATGCATACACCCAAAAGGAAATGGAGCGGGACGGCGGGTATTGCCGGTGAGACAAAGCCATCGAAACTCTCGTTGGCCCTTATCCGCCAATTTGCCGAATGCTTTCATGTTGAAAGACAACTTCAGATACCGGATAATACATTCGGTATTAATTAAATAATAAATTAATACAAAAACCTGGCAATTATCTTTCGATATAAATGATGTAACCCTATAGGGATCATTGACCCGCTTTTCCTCCTGCTACATATACCGCTTCTTTAAGGAATTCCGGGATCGAACTTCCATGGTTTTTACTCGGGTACAGAATGAAACGGCAGTCCGGCACTTCTTCCGCGATCATTGAAGCCAAATCCCGGGGCGACAGACCACCCTTCCGTTGCTCTTTTATTTTCCGGATCTCCGGCGTTAAATTCTTTCTGGACGGATCCGATTCGGGATTTTCCTCATATTCCCCCAACGTAATGGTTACCGAATGAGGGATATGGGAAAAGAACGGCCTTTGTTTCGGAACAATTACCCCCTGCCCCCACCATATGGCAGGACTGCCGGCCAGATAATGCTGGAAAGCCCGGGTATGGTTGAACGCAACATATAATGTGAATAAGCCTCCGTAAGAATGTCCGCACAATGTCTGGCGCGTGGTATCCACAGCATAATTCGCCTCAACAAAAGGCTTTACTTTATCGATAATAAACCTGTAAAAATCTTCGGCATCTCCTCCCTCGCCATTCCCTTCAACGGAGATCGTATAATCCCGGGTACGCTCTTTAGGATAAGCCTGCAACGAAGGATAGCCAATACCGACGATCAGTGGCGTATTATCCGAGACCTCTTCCATCGCGTTGACCAGCATGGGAAACTGCCCATTGCCATCCAGCATATAGAGTACCGGATGGGGAGTCTGCCCGCTACCTGCCGGTTGCGCGATATAGAGACGGTACTCTTTCCCGTTGTACGTCAGGTCATGTTGTTCCATGTCGAACAACTGCCGTGCGGATTCTTCAATGGGGGTTCTCACCTGGCTTGGTTGGCCCTGCATAGGATAGGCTATAAAAAGAAGTAATAAAAAAAGGATGATCTGATTCATACCGGTTCTCTGAATGCAATTATTTCGTTAAGCAATACGAACAGAAGACAAGCTCGCCTGTGTTCCGTCGTTGCGAGAAATAGTCTAACTATTCCTCCCGGCCCTCGATCATATTACGAAAACGGGAGGAATAATCAGATGATTTACGCCGGGATCAGTTCCCGGACGCTTTCAGTTTACCGATAGCGGCAATCTGATTAGCTTGCACCGTAAGGCCTTTGGTAGCCGTAGCAGTTTGGGGATTGATGCTGTACACAGCAGGGGAAGTGCCGCCGGTAGTAGTTACCGCGATATAAGCAGTTCCCTCTTCTACGTAGGGCGTTTCCGCAAAACCCTGGATATTCTCAGGAGCAGGCAAGCCGGTTACGTAGGTAAGTTCTTTGGACTCTCCCTTGAAGACAGCCAGCCGAGAAGCGGGAGTGGTCGTTGCATCGAATCCTTCAACGAACGGCACATCATACATCAGCAACAAAAAATAATCGCCGCCAATATGCCAGGTACGAAGGAAGGAGTTGCCACCGGTTTGCTCTTCAAGATTGCAATAGTAATCATTGTCAAACACTTCGGCACCTGCTTTAATCCGGACAACACCCGCAGGTAACGTCGTTTTCTGCACACCTGTCATTGTCTTTGCATAACTGGGAGAAAAGACATAGATATCGCCGTTGTCGGCTGCCCAGGTCGTTTGGTAATATTGCGAACGATAGCGTCCACAGGCATAGCTGATCTTATCGGTTTTGATCAATTCCGGATCCTCCATTTTCTCGTTGTTATAAATAGCGATCCATGCCTCATCAGGATATTGCGTCCATTGCAATTCCCCTTTTTTGTATGCGCTGCTGGCAGATCCCCCGTCTTCCGTTTTCACCAGTTCGGGATACTTCACATACTTTCCACCTTCTGTTTTCACTCCATACTGGCTCAAGCCCATAGGGATGGGCGCCGAATAAACTTTATTGCCGGACTCCAGGATACCTGCCAGGGTCACAAATTCACCGTTGCCCAGATAGTTCTCAGACAGGATCACCTCCTGATTCGAGTTGTAGGTTTCTTTCTCTACATCGAGATAAGAGAACAGGAATCCTTTGGGGAGGTAACCGTTCTCATCGGCAAGGTTGGCACCCAAATCACCGGTAGAGGAGGTGATAATATAATTTTTATACGTTCCGTAAGAGGTAAATCGCTTTATTTCATACGTGTTGTTCCGGTCTTCCATACTTCCCTGATTATTCAGGATATAGGAAGAACTGATACCGGCATTCCCTTGATTATAGGCCAGGCGGAACAGGTATTTATCCTGATAGTACACCCAGTAGGTACCGAGTTCCGTTTCATGGCCATTATTCTCCCCGGCGGTAACCGTACCCTTATCCAGGGCCTCGGAAGTCAACAGGTAACTGGCTGTCACATCATTATTACCATCGATAGCGGCAATGACATACCTTTCGGAAACCTTATCACCGTCATCTATAACCGGGGTATCGTTGTCGCAGGAATAAAATACAACTCCTGCTATCAATAGTGCTGAAGTCAAATACAATTTAGAAAGTCTCATATTGTTTTTGTTTTAATGGATGATGTTTGAAAATAAATGATTTGAATTTGTATAAACAGGGATCGGCTGAGTCGGTCCATATATTACTATCTTGTTTTACAGAGAAACCCTGACCTTACCGTAGAATGCTCTTCCCGCCTTTTGCAGGCTGAAATTGTCGTACAGCTTTTCGTTGGTGAGGTTCTGACATTCGAATGAGATATTGTAACGCCCTTCTTTCAGGGAGTAGGAAACACTCACATTATGAGAAAACTGGGTGGGCACAACCGATTTACTGTCACTACTTCCCAGTACCTCGGAATAAAGGGGAAAACTTTTCACATAAAAGTTATCATAGGAGACCGTCAGCACATTGCCTGTCGCTCCCAGATCGTGACGATAAAAAGTAATATCCGCATTGGCGAAGAGGTAAGGCACATTCGGCATACGGGCTTTGTAGGTATTGCTGGGTGCACCCGTGACGGTTGTCGCTACGTTATCGCGGGTGTTGATCTCTGTGAAATTCCCTCCCACGCTCAACAGGTTTGAAAAATTGTAGCGCGCGGTAAGGGTATATCCCTTCGTAAGGACCTTGCCGTGGTTGATATAAGCCGCACCATAGCGACCACCACTCAGCCCCGTGATATTGCGCTGGATATAATCCTTTATATCGCGGTAAACCATGCTTCCCTCCAGGTAAACGGCATGCTTGCCAAATGACTCGTCGAAACTTACATTGAAGTTGATATTATGGCTGTTCTCGGGCCTGATCCCTATATCTCCCGATTCCAGGTCTTCATCCCCGAAGACCTCATTATTGGCAGGCAACCGGTATACCTTTTCGTAGGATACCTTGGCCTGCAGATTATCCAGGATAAAGTAGGTTCCGGCCGCACCATACCCGGTGGTACTGATGGTTTTTGTGGTTCGCACAAATTCATCCAGTGAGGAAGAAGTAGCCACGGGGCCTGCCACATGCTGATAGTAATATTTACCGAACAGCGATGCATTCCATCTCTTGTTAGGCATAAGCTGGTAAGACAGGCCGCTGACATTCTTCTGCGTCTCCTTGGGTATCGGGTCAGGGTCGGAGCCTGGTGTCAGAAGCGACCTGTTGGAACGGCGGAACGAGTTAATAATGTGATTGAAAGTGAACGAATGGATATCCTTTAACCGATAACGGGCGGAGAGTGTTCCGTTCCAGTTATTGTTATCCGATTGCAGATGCATGTACGACTGCTCTCCGGGCATTCCGGCCCGCGGCCGTTTTTCCCCCCGCCAGTTAAATTCATAGGCCGAGGTGTCCACGTTGTGCGTACTGTTTTTATTATAGTTGGCCGTAAGCGTCACATCCAGCCCATTGACAAACAGGTTTCGTTTATTGTATTCGAGCGACGGCATAACGGAGTGCCCTTTACGGTATTTACCGCCAAAAACAATCTCCTGGCGCACGCCGGTCTGCAACTCCTTATATACCTGAGAGTAAGTCAGTCCGAATATCAAGCGGTCCGCCCACGGCTTGTCTACCAGACCGACCTTTCCCGATATCGCCTCATTGTGGTAAGTATCGTGAAACCGTTTTACACGCTCAATTTTTGACCTGTCCGTACTACTGCCTCCATCCGGCAGGAACTCTTTGACAGGCGTATCTACATAGTAATTATTATCGGAATAGTTCTGGAACGCGTTAACCTCGTAAGTCAGCCCGTTGTCGAATGTCTGTCCGAAATTGAAGTAAGACTTGTGGGTATTGAACGAACCATACGAATAGGAGGCATCGAGATGCCATTTCTTATTAAAACCCTTTCTGGTCACAATATTGATTACGCCGCCTATGGCATCCGTACCGAACTCCACGGGCACCACCCCTTTGTATATCTCTATACGCTCGGCATAGTTCACCGGAATATTATTCAGTCCGAACGACTGGCCCACACCGTCCTGGGGAACCCCGTCGATAAAGACTTTCACATGTTTCCCGCTGAAGCCGTCCATCATTACCTGCATTTCAGATCCCACGCCGCCCGTTTCGCGGATCCTGACACCGGACACTTTATTCAACATACCCGACAGGTTGGCGGTCGAGTTGTGTTGTACCCTGGCATCCAGCGCTACTGCATTGTATGCCGATTCATTAATGCGCTGCACGGCTGATTTGGCTTCTATCACCACCTCCTGCAGAGCATATCTCTTCTCGGCCAACTCTACGGGAATGGTCATTTTCTCGCCCGGTTGCACGGTGATGGACTGTTCATGTGTTTCATACCCCATCAACTGTACACAGAATGTGTAACTCCCCGGCGCCACCAGCAAAAGGAAATCGCCCTTACTATCCGATTGTGTCCCCTGCTGGGTTTCTTTTATATAGACGGTAGCAAATTCTACCGGATCACCCTTACTATCTTTCACGCTTCCCCGAATAACGGCCTGGCGATCTTGTTGTGCAAATAAAGAATGAAAAAAGAAAATGAAAACGATTATCCCGGTCAGCCTTATTCTTATAGTAAGACTCCTTAATTGATTCATTTTATTCTAAACATTGACTACCTAAAATTACGGGACAAAGATATATGCAATAATATAAGGTAACAATCGCAAGAAATGAGTATTTTTCCGGTATAAAACAGCCATATATACCCACAAATGGTAGAGTTTGCCGGTAAAACAATACTGGATCTTCCTATTATCATAATAACAGGAAGTGATTCAATTGAACTATAAATCTATAGGGAATAACTATAAACTGATTCTATCTCTTATTTTGAATTTATTCGGGGACATAAATGATCTCCCCGTTCTCGAGTTCATAAGCGACCCCGACCCTACGGCCTTGGGATCCTGAGGATTGCTCATTCGAGGGAGTATATTTATTGATTTTATTCCCTTCTTTCGTGATGATTTCCATATTATCCTTGCCCGGATTCTTTACGATGGTATAATCTTCCTGCGTAAAAACCTCGGTCATATTCATGTGCATCACCATAGCGACCATCAACGCGACGGCAAATACCATCGCTACGTCGAACAAATTCACGATAACGCTTAGCGGGTCGGTGTCCTCTTCACGCGAAAATTTATTAATCCGTCGTTTTCTGCTCATAATGTCAATTATTTTTTTCGGTTAATATCCGGGAAACGTAATCGAGATTGTTCACGTCTTTCGCATACCAGCGTTGTTTGGTCTGCAATGTAACCAACCCGATAGCGGATACCACCAGGCCGACGACCGTGGTGGCAAAAACCACCTGCATATTGTACGCCATTCCCGAAATATCCCCTGTTGAAAGCCCTACCAGTGCAGGACTCATGGCAATAAGCGTTCCGATCAACCCTAGTACCGGCCCCATTTTGGCAAGCATTTTCGAGAGGGCAAGATCTTTATCGGCTTCGTTCTCGAAATTCGAGATCAGAAAATCGGAATACGCCTCGCTCGGCGGAGTGGTCAATAAGTCGCGCAGGTACTTGATGAAAAGCGAATTGTCGTTTTTGGGAATGACGGCTCTCAACTCGTCTATGGTGGGTTTCGACAATTCCTTTATTTTATTGCCTATTGCCTTGTCGTTCTTCCGTTTGGTCATGAACTGGTCGTAAAAACTGCCGATGAGCAGCAACGAGCGTCCAAAAAGAAACAGCAAAATAATAATATCGGGTATCAATAAGCTGTTGGCTACCCAAAATAGCGTTTTTGAAATAACTTCCATTATTGGTTTTTTTAAGCTTCCTGAATCTCCAAAAGAGGAAATTTCAGGATAAGTGAATTGATTGAGTTTTAGTCTATGCTACTTTACACCTTCATATCTTTACGGCGATATTTTTTTCTGAACTTCCATTTATATTTATTCCAGACATAGCCAACAGCGAAAAATACCGCAAACAAGATAACAGAATAAAGTATTGCCTGAATATTCAAAGGCTCTTTTACCGCCGCGTAAGTAACATTCCCGTTGACGGTTGTCAATAACCCCAATATGGCCACAAACAGGCTTACAAGAAAATGCACTTCCAACCGCAGTTCCTTTTCCGGCAGCAAAAGCTGAATGCCGTAGGAAGCGGCAGGGATAACGACAAGGGTGATTCCTGCAATGGTATATGCAATAGTGCTGAAATTGGTTCCGGAAAGGCTGAAAATAGCCTGTGTCAGCATATAAAATAAAACCGGAAACAGCAGGAGGCTGGGATACCAGTATAATAAGCGTCTCCAGCGCTTCTTCTTTTTACCGAACATGTTCATCAATGCGGCAAAGCAAAAAGCAAAACAGATGGCTGATTCCACTGTGATAAGCACTGCCATATCCTGCAATGCCTGACGGTTCGAAAGATAATCATGCAGCTGTGTTTTGGACTGTACAATAGCGTATTGTTGCGCCCAAACCACGAAAATTGCACAAATAGCCCCGAAGATTACCGTTTGCCACCATTTCCAGAAGCTAAGCTTCAGGATGCTGTTGATAATGATAAACAGGATCAATACCTGAATAATGATTTCCATAAATAATGTGCCAATAAAACCAATGTGCCAATGTGAATAATGTGCCAATGTGAATAATGGAATAACTCCTTAATTGGCACATTGGCATATTAATGAATTAGCACATTATTCTTTCCTTTTCCGCCTCAAAATTAGTAAAAGTATGACAAATACCACAAGTACTACCGCGGCAACAAGGATCCCGTTGAGGGTATTCTTTTCACCGTTCTCAATTTCCCCTACCTGCTCTTTTTTGAGAACTGTGCCTGCCGGGGTTACGCGTGCATCGGCTCCCGCAGTTTTCATTGCACTGAGTTGCCTGTTGTAAACCTGGGCATCGGAAGGAGCTATATTCTGGGCAATGTAATCCTGCAGTTTGACATTCCCTCCGGCAAAACCCGAACCTGTCGAACCAAACTCTTTTACCAGATCGGTATGCAGTTTCGCGATATCGGCGAGCTGTTCGGGGGTGGCTTTCCACATGCCTTTCCGTGCGGTTTCCATCATAATGGCGGTCACTTCCTGCAGCACTGCCGGGCTTTTTTCCCTGAAAAACGCTTCCGTACCCAGATCGAACTTATCTTTTACATACACATTGTAGAGTTCGTCCCATAGCTCATTATCGATGACATTGGGCTTGGTAACGTTCCACCCGAACGTATTGGTTACTACCTCCGTTATCTGCGCGGCGCTCGACGCCCCGCCCTTCATTACTTCTTTGATATATTCGGGATTGAGCACGGTGGCACGCGATTCAACGCCGATAGCCTCTTTCAGATCCTGCATTTTGGCGTTATTGCGGTTGCGGTAATCGGCAAAATAGGCGTCGGGGTCTTTACCGGTTACGTTACGGATGGCAAGATTCATCCCGCCCATAAATTCGTATACGTGGTCAAGGCTCAATGCACCCCATGTATTATTCTGGCGCGGCTGAACGATCACGTCAGTATTACTGAGTACGGTACGGAGAAGTCCGGCCTGAAATTCACCCCAATTCTTATCGCTTCCATAGTCTGCCCCCATGTTGTTGATATAGGCGTCGGCGATTTCTTTTTCCGACTCCCATTTATCGCTGCTGGTGATCATTTCCTGAATACCTGTACCGTACATACCGTTGATTCCCCCGAATATGCGGCGGGTGGACATGGCACGGGCATCTTTGGGCGATATACCTTGTTCCACTAACTGGCGTTCTATCTCAACGGTACTTTTTGACACGAGGTTCTCATATTTTTCGTCTTTTGCCGCCGCAGCCATTTCCACGGCTCTCGAGATAAGCATCAGACGCGATGCGGCCAGGTCACGGAATTGCCCGGATGTCTGCACCACCACATCGATACGCGGACGCCCCAACTCCTCGGCAGGGATAAGCCGAAGTTCGGAAACACGCCCATAGGTGTCACGCACCGGCTCAATTCCCAGCATGTACAGCACCTGGGCAATGGTGGTGCCTTCACTTTCGATAAACTCGCTGCTCCAGAAGGTATAACTCACTTTACGCGGATACTCGCCATGCTCCTTGTGATATTGTCCGAGTGTGGCATTTACCAGCGATACGCCTCTGTCCCAGGCCACTTCCGAGGGAGTAGCCTCTGCATTTACCGAGTAAAGATTCCTGCCGGTAGGAACAGCATTGGGGTTCGCCACGGCATCGCCACCCGAAGACGGCTCTACATATCCTCCGGACAGCGCATTGAGCATAGCTGCGAACTCCAGTTCGGGGCTGTTTTCCAACGCCGATTTGTAAAGGACGATGTTATAGATGGTACGCTCAATCTCAGCTATCATACGGGCTTTTTCCTTCTGTTCCTTAGTGTATTCGGGCATTTTGGGTTGTCCGGGTGTACCTGCCCCGGTCGGACGAGACTCGCTTTTTGTAGCCGATGAATCTTTATGTGTAGCTACCTCCGGACGTTTCGCCACACTATCTTTCGGCATACCTGTTTCGGGTTTTTTCGCACCGTCTTTCGGCGTATCGTTGCCTGTCGCCGCCATTGCTCCCATGCCTCTTCTGGGCGGATTTAAAATAGTTTTACTTTCGCTCAATTCGGCAGCCGTAATACCTGCCACCGCACATACAAATCCATCATCGACGGTTTTTCCTGCCAATATCTGATTGACCAGATTTTTTGCCGGGTCAAGATAATGCTGTGTGAAAAACGCTTTGCTGTTCAATTGTTTTTCGGATACTTTCCCTCTCTGTTTATCCAAAGCGGACAGGCTGTAAGCAATCGGATCGGCGCTCATAGCCAACACGGTAGACTTTATTTTCTCCGGCGTATAAGGTTCGCCCGAAATGTAGAGTTGCCCGTTTATCTTTTCATTCGCAATTTCTTCCGCATAATTCTCTATGCGTTCTATCTCTTCGGTGGTATAGGGCTGGGAAAGGACACTGTCCAAACGCAAATCGCGGTGGACACCCATAGCAACGGCGATCTTCTTCACCTCTAACGATGCTTTCGGCTGCTCCGCTTCACCGGTCCTATAGTATTCCCGTATTTTATCCTGCAATGTTTTGAATTGCGAACGGGTATTGCTCTCCGTGAAAGCAGGGGTAAGGTAAGAAACGGTAGTAGCATACGAACGGCGTTTCGCCATCATGCTTTCGCCGATATTACCGATGGTGTAGTAGTAAAAATGGGGAATAGTTCCGACCAGACGGTCTCCCCAGTCATTACTACTTAAAGCGACCTGCTTTTGGGGTGTAAACTCAAGGCTGCCGTGCGTCCCGAAATGGAGCAACGCATCGGCCTTAAACCCGAACTGCATCCATAAATAGGAGCCAATATAGGTATGCGGCGGCGGCATTTTCGCTCCGTGAACAATGGCAAAATCATCATCGCCCAACGCAGCCATGGGCTGAGGCAGCAAGACGACATTTCCCAATTGTATGCGGGCTACGGCAAGGTATTCTTCGCCGTTTACTTCTTTATATAATTCTTCGGATAAGGTTTGATTCACCCACGCTTCATAATCCTGTTTTTTTATCAGTTGCGGATGGCCATTTTTCAAAAAATCATCGAACGCGCCTTCGGCATACGTGCTCAAAACCGACCCTTGCGTCATCAACAGATTCTCGAACTCTTTTTCGGTTGCCGGAAGGTTATTCACTTTGTACCCTTCGGCCTTTAATCGCTTCAACAGGTTATAGAGGGCAGGCACGGTTTCCAGACCTTGTGCAGCCAATGTTTCCTGTCCTGCTCCCTTAAAATAATAGATAGCGACTTTCTTTTCCGCGTTCTTCTTATGTTTAAGGGCGATCATATTATTGACGATCGCCGTAAAACTTTTAAGCCTGTCGGGAATTGTTCTGAACACATACAAATCCTCGTTGTTTTTTTCCTGGGCTACCAATGAATAGGGATAAATGGCGCCGTCGAGTTCCGGCATGACAATCGTCTGCCCCATAAATCCGCCGAACATCCCCATCGGGTCTTTCATCCAGTCTTCCTTCAGTTGCAGAATGGTAATCGGCGCAAAAACAGGAATATTCTGCCTCTTCAGCCATTCCACGGCAGCATCCGGCTGTCCCATCAAAAGGCGTCCGTGCGGGAAATAAACTACCGCGACGGGGTTTACCTGTTCCAGGAACTCAATACGTTTTGTCATTGAAGAGATAGGATAGACGTTCAATCCCGAATTTTGCAGGGCTACGATCAGGCTGTCCAAATGCTCTTTATTGCCGCTGAACGGATCGTGTATACCGGCAACAATCGCTACTTTATCGGCTCCTTCCTTGTAAAAGCCTTGCCTTTTGAGATAAGCCTCGTATTCATTCACATCCTCGAAAGATACATTCTCATCGAGATGAAAAATCGCATCGGACACACTTTCCACTACAGGCTGCGCCTCCGGGGCAAATAAGATCTTCTTATCGATATTCCGGCGTATATAACGCGCCATATTCTGGTAGTTGGCCTTATTGCCGCTCCCAAGGTATCTGGATATCTGTTCGAGGTCTGTACTGTCCAGATTGCAGATATTATTTTGCGGATTGGTAACGGCAAACATGTAAATCGGTGTTCCCTTATCTGCCGCCGACTGGATCTGCGCACGCTGTTCTTCCGACACTTTCAGCCCCATGCCGAAACCGAGCACAAAATCATAATTTTTCAGTTTACCGACCTCTTCCACAGGAACCTCTTCATATTTTATAAATTTATCGTTGTTCGACAGTGAAATATTCGATACCTGAAAAGGCTGAAAATTATACAGGGCGATTCTGGTAGGAGAAGCCATTTTCTGCCAGGTTATCCATCCTGCGGCGATAATGAGCAGGGCGGATAAAGCAATGAGTACATATTTCTTTTTCATACGATTAAAATTATTGACTTTCAAATGTATCATATGGAACTATTCCGCTAAGCTAAATGAGCAGAAGCCAAACTTGTTTGGATTATGCCATAGCGAGGAATAGTCTAAGTTTACTGAACTCGCAATAATCATGTTCTTAGGTGAGAACGGTTTTCATGCTCGTTTCATATAGATGATAAGTTATTTCCTGATTTTAAAGTCTTTCCTTACAGCCTCCATTTTAATCCGACATAATAAGTCCTTCCGGGCGATATGCTCGAATAGAAACTTGAAAATTTGGCCTTGTAATCGAACAGGTTATTCACCCCCGCATTCAACGTCAGGTTGAAAGGAAGCGCCTGCGCCAGTGACAGCCGGCAGATAGCATATCCGTCATAAGGTACCCTGTATTCTTCGGTAACTTCTTTTTCGATCCCCGATTCGTTATCCGTGTCCGTAATATCGCCGGTTCCGTAAATATTCATTCCACTGAAATATTTCCCGCTGAAACTGACAGTTGGATTATATTTCCCGAACAAAGGAATGATGTAGTCTATCCGGGCAGTGGCCGAATAGGGTCGTACCAGCGACCTTCTCCCGAGATTATTGTGCACATAAGAATAGCCTCCCTTCACGGACAGGTTGTTGGTTATCCGGCTGGTAACCGATAATTCCGTACTCAACACTTTGGCGTCGCCGATATTGGCGTACCTTACCGTATCGTCGTTGACCCATTGCGTGCTAACCATATCGTCGATAAGGGAATATTGCGCCATGGCTGTGACGACCGTTTTACCGAGGGAAATTTCCGTAGATAGATTGAGGTTATTGCTTTTTTCGGCTTTCATATCTTTGTTTCCAATGATCTGAAATCCTCCACCGTAAGGATGAAACCAGTCGGTATATAATTCCTTGAGGGTAGGCGAACGGAAACCACCCGAATATCCGCCCCGGAGCGTGATTTTCGGATTTAATTTATACATTACGGACAGGCGGGGCGTAAAGTAGTCTTTGAATTGCGAATGGTAATCGTAACGTAAACCGGTTACGAGGGTAAAGTTCTCCTCTATTATCCATTCCTGCTGGGTATAAACGGCATACGTCTGCGCATCGCGCTTTGCATTGCTGCCGTCGCTCTCAAACATGAATGTCATCAGGTTGTCCGAAAAATATTCGGCGCCGGCTACCAACGAATGCCCGGAGGGTAACGTTACGTTATAAAGCCCGCTGAACCGCTGTTGGGAATTCTCGTAATTTTTTTCTTTTTCGCTCAACAGTTTATAATATTCATACTTGTCGTACCGATCAAAGTTCCCCGAAAGCAATAGATGCCGGGTGTCCGATAGTTTGTAATCCGCTTTTAATCCGCCCGAATAATTGTAATAACGGTCGGTTACTTTTGTTCCGTCCAGGCCTCCGGGGTTTCTTTCCTTAAAATAATAACCTCCTCTTGCTTCTATGTGTAATTTTTCGGACAGGTCTATTCCCACCCGGGGATCAATGCTGTAATCTTTGTATCCGGCGATGTAGGTTTCACTTAAGGGAGATTCCACTTTTTCCCCGTTGGCAAACCATTGTGTCAGCGGTTCCCGGTCTTTTAACAGATACGGATCCATGGATTTGAACGATGCCGTCAGGTTTGCATATCCCCATTTCCTACGCGAGCCTATGGTATAGCGGTAGTTTTGTTCGTTATTGCTGCCGAATCTTACATTGGCGCCCGTTTCAAATGCTTTCCGGGGCTTCTGGGTAATAATATTGATCACTCCTCCGACAGCATTTGAGCCATAGAGGGAGGATGCCGCACCTTTAACGATCTCGATTTGCTGCACATTGTCCATATCCACACGGTTATAATCTATGTTGTCGAACGTTTCGCCGGCCATGCGCTCGCCATCCACCAGGAACAGCACATATTTACCTCCGAATCCGAGCATGTTGATATTGGCATAACCTCCATTGTTCGTAAACTCCACACCGGGCAACTCGTATTCCAGCAAATCCCTGAAAGTGGAGACCTGCATACGCTCAATGGCTTTGGCCGAGATCATCTGGGTCTGTATAGGAACATTTTTCAGCAACCGTTCGGTACGGGTAGCCGTCACCACCACCTGATCCAGGTCGATGGCTTTCTCGCACAGCGATATGGTTATTACGGGATTTTCGTTTCTGACGGGGATGGAAACCGATATACGTTTGTCTTCATAACCGATCGATGAAACGGCTAAGGTATAATCACCCTCAGGTATCTCTTCAATCACGAATTTCCCCGATTCGTCGGAAATGGCTCCTTTTGTTGTGCCCAATATCCCTACACTAACAAGATGAATCCCTTCCTGCGACCTACAATCCATAATCCGGCCTTCCATCCGCCGGAGTTGAGCGTTAAGTGTTACACCGGCAATAAGAAATATTGTCAATAGAATAATTCTCATACTTTTTATCCAAAAAACAAGATTGCCCGAACAGTGAAAACCATCAGACAATCTTGCCAATCTTTTCTTATTAAGCTCTTTTAAATGAACTTGGTGCTTCCGCTTGCATTATACTGATACCTGAAACTAACATAGCCCGCGGTATTCTTCTCGTCTTTGTTGTCATATATCCACAGTTTCACATAATTACCGTCCGCAGCTTTCAGCACATAAATCCAGTTATGCACGGTATATTTGGGAGGCGGATTGCTTGTATCTACCGTCAACCATGTTGTAAGTGTCTGGGAGAAAGGCTGATCTTCTTCCGTGATACCGTTTCCGATAAACGATGTTGTGATCTTGCCGATCTGGTCTTTCACGTAACCGCTGGAAGGCGCTTCCGTTACCGCATTCCAATCTGTCTTTTGGGTATTGACCGCTTCTCCTTTCCCTTTGCCGGAGGCTCCCCCATTGAGGCGGACATCGCCCCGGTGGAAAGCAATATCCCACGACAGGTCGTTCTGATAGTCAGTAACGGTAACAAACTCTCCTTTCGAGAAAGAGAAATATTTCCAATCGGTGTATGACCTCACGTCAATAAATTTCTGTTCTTTTACATCTCCCGGCAGAGCGGGTTCTTTATCATCCTTATCACAGGCTGTTATGAATAAAATGCTGAGCAGCATTAAAAAACCAATCTTCTTCATCTGTTTTTTTACACTCAAATTGTTACTAATAATAATAAAGTGCAAAGTTACCGGGAATCAACCCCTACTACAATACCTATAAATTATCATTTTTTCGGATTTATATCATAACATTAAGGTATTGTTATTTAAAATCGGTCATAGATAAATAGAATGAATATCCATTATTTACCTGATAGCCTGGAAGATTCTTTGGCGTACACCGATTGTCAATTCATAACCCCAGGTCGATTCTCTAAAAAAACTTATTGATGTCTACCGAGATTCCGGCGGAGAAGGTAGCACCTGTCGTATAAGGCGAATTACTGTAATAATAGGCGGGAACATAATTGAACAGGTTGTCGATCCCGACGATCAGGTTAATTCCCTGCCGAAAGGTTTGCATCAAACTGAGTTTCCAGATAGTATATCCGGGATAGGTAACTTCCTCCACTTCTTCGTAGGAAGTGAGGGACGTATATTCGTTGGCGGTGAGTTTCGAAAGAGCACGTCCGTTCAAGGCAATGTTAAAGCTGTAGTTTTTCCATGTTTTACCGTATTCGATGCGGGCTGTGGCTGCATGAGGGCGCGTTTGCGAAAGAGTGGGCTGCCCCATTTGTATGTTTTCGCGGGTGAAAGTGTAGGAAAGGCGGGCACCGATGCCACACGGAAACCGGGCGGAAGCATTCACATCTATACCCGTGATATTGATTTTATCGATATTGGTGTATTGCATCCCTTTCAGTTCCTGATTCCATACCGTTGTGATGCGGTTGTCCACCAGATTGTGGTACCCCGTCAGTAAAAAATTATAGTATTGTTTGGTATATTCGCCGGAAAGGGAAAAATTATGGCTCGATTCGGCTTTCAGGTCGCGATTTCCGTAAATCATGAAAACACTTGCCATGTCAAAGTTCATATACATTTCTTTGAGGGTAGGAGCGCGAAAACCGCCGGCATAAGAACCGCGAAAAGTAAAACGTCCCTGTTTGAGCATCAACCCGATTTTAGGCGAAACATGACTGATGCCTGCATCGGAGAAATAGTCATAACGCAAACCGCCTATTATGTTCAGCTTTTCGACGGGCGTCCAATCGTATTGGGCAAAAACGTCTGCCACGTATTGCAGGTAATTGCCATTGTCTTTGAACTGGTAACTCATCAGGTAATCGCGCAAATAGTCGCCACCTATCGTCAGTGTGTTGTTGGTGTCGAACGAATAGTTGTACAAGCCTTTCAGTCCATGTTGTACGTTACTGTAATTGCGTACATCGAGCCGGTCTTCAATCAGATAGCTGCTTTTATCATATTGGTCAAACGAATAGGCCAGTTCCAGATTGCTTTTTTCATGAAAGGCGTATTCTCCTTTTGCTCCTCCGCTGAAACTGCGATAACGGTCTTTGCTGCTGACTTGCGAATCGCGTTCCCGGAAGAAGTAACCGGCCCGCCCGGTAAGTTTGAAGTTGTCGCCCGGATTATATTGCAATCGTTCTTTGACGTTCAGCGTGCGGTTACCGTACACTTTGGAATAGACTCCTTCATTTTTCATTTTGAGTTCGCCGGCAGATGCATATTGGACATTGGTCGCACTACTCAGCCTCCCTGTATTAAAACTTATGCTGCCACCGTGCCGCTGTTCATTGCTGGAGGCAAACCGGCTATTGAAATTGACATGCAACGGGTCTACAGGAGTTTTAGTGATGATGTTCACCACGCCCCCCACGGCATTTGACCCGTAGAGCGATGAAGCCGCTCCTTTGATGATCTCGATGCGTTCCACATTATCAAGGTTGAGGCGGCTGTAATCTATGTTGTCTAATGTTTCACCCGCAATCCGCTCACCGTCGACAAGAAAAAGGACGGAATTTCCACCGAAACCCTGCATATTGAGCGAGACCTGCTGGTTCATGGAGTAGATAAATTCAATACCGGGAAGTTCCGACTGGAGTAACTCCCCGATATGCGTTACGTCCACTTTCCTTATCTCGTTCTCGGTAAACACTTTGGTGATGACCGGTGAATTTTTCAATATCTTGGGGCTGCGTGTGCCTGTAACCACTATCTCGTCGAGTAACGTGTCGTATGCAGCACTGTCTAAAACAGTTGCGCTGACGATAGGTTGTGCAGAAACAGGAGTCACAAGGAAGCAGCATCCTGCAAGAAAAAATGCTGCTACCAATATTTTTTGCATAATAATGTTTTGTTTATATTTTAAAAGGATAGATATAATCTATGGTCATGTACCCTTTTATGCCTGAGGTATCCATAAAGTTCCGGAGGCGAACGGCGGCAACGGTATTGTCTTTCAGCTTAATGACATAAACCTTATTCGACGGATTGTAAGCAGGCGGCATCGTGCTCGTATCTACAAACAGCCATTTGGAAAGTTCACGATTGTAGTACGACTCGGCGTATTTCAGTTTTCCATCCATCATCCCCGACATATCCACCACAATCTTGTTTGTTGTCCACTCATCGGAGATGTAATCGCCCTTCGGGATCTCTCCGGAGGTTTTGAGGGTCGAAAGGCCGGTAAATCCCGTTTCGAGTACGGAGGCCCCGTTTGTTTTGGCGTCGTAGCGGTGGACAGCGATATCCCAGTTTTCCGGCTCGCGCATATCTTCGGTAATTTTCAGTGAATCAACGATGAGCGCATGAAAATCTATGTACGTCCATCTGGTATAGCTTGTAGCGTCTATGTAAACAGTACCGGAATTATTTGCCTTGTCCGTTTCGATAAATCCGAATTCGTTCTTTTCTTCGGCGAACGGTTCATCGTAGATATTACCCAGAATACCGTTACATGCGGGGAATGACAGAAGGATCACTCCCAGCATGATGAGTTGGGTGAAAAGAGTAACCGGCTTCATCTTTCGTTATTCTCCGGTAAACACGGCAATGATATTCATCGGCATGGCGCCGGGTTTCAAGGTAAATGTGATGTTGGCATCACCTTCTTTCGCTATGGCTCCCTCCAACTTGCCGGTTACGTTTGTCGTGCCACTCATTGTGTCTATGTTCCCGGTTAAGGAATAACTGCCATCCGTTTTCGCCGTTACTTCCACATCCTCTATCACAATATCCTGGAATGCCATACCTCCTTCTCCAAACCCTTCTAGCGTAACCTCGGCTTTTCCGTTTTCCTGATGTTTGATGGTTACTTTGCTGTTTTCCACAGGGTCCATATTGGTGCTTCCAACCGACAGTTCCAATGTTCCATTATACACTCCGGCAACGACCATGCTGGCAGGAGCCTCACCCTGCGTAAAGGTTATTTTGAGTCCGCCCATAACTGCAGGCACCTCGAACAGTATTGATACCGTTTTTTTGTCTTTGCTGATGGTACCCGTGATCGTACAGTCATACTCTTTCTGCGATGCGGGATCCATTCCCATGACGGTTTTTCCGCTGCCCGCTATTTTGTATTCATTGCCGGTAAGGGTTACTTCGGCAGTCGGTATGGTGAATTTACCCCAAGTTACCGATTCAAACGAAAGGGTTCCCGTTCCGTTTTCGTTTGCGGTTATGGAAATGTTCTCGCTCGGCGTGGTTATCGGGATAGCGGTATACTGAAATTCAGATACGGAATAGCCTTCGTATTTCCCCGCAATATCCTGTGCATGATTGACATCAGGTTCGTCGTTCTTGTCGCACGATACCGTAAAAAGTACGGCAACCAACATAATCAATTGAGTTTTTAGTTTCATATTTTTTAAAATTTAACAGGTGAATTGAATCGTTTAGTCAAGGCTAATACAGTCTTGTTATTTCCGATTACAAAAGTAGGAAGTCAAAAAAGAGTGTACAATCCCTAAAAATTATGAAAAAAGTAACGTTTTATCCCTAATTATAGGTATATAAAATAAAAAATAGATTTTATCTATACTATCTGCCCGTGCCTTTTATTCGCTTAGTGAATTATTAATTCATCGGTAAATCTGCTAATCAAATATCCCCAATTTTTCACTTTTAGTTTTTAGTTTACATTGATTATTCTATCAAATCTTTGCCCTGTTACCATTTTTTGCTAACTTTGAGTCGATAAACTTCGAAACGTATGGGTACAATTGTAGCGCCGTCGCTGTTGGCGGCCAATTTTCTGAACCTTGAAAGAGACGTCGAAATGCTGAACCGCAGCGAGGCCGACTGGATTCATCTGGATATCATGGATGGTGTTTTCGTGCCCAACATCTCCTTCGGATTTCCGGTGATCGACCTACTGGGAAAAGTGACTCAAAAACCGCTGGATGTACACCTGATGATCGTACAACCTGAGAAGTTTATCAATGAAATAGCTGCTACAGGCGCCACCTACATGAATGTGCACTATGAGGCCTGTATACACCTGCACCGTGTAGTACAGGAGATAAGAAAAAAAGGGATGAAGCCGGCTGTCACACTGAATCCGCATACTCCCGTATCGATACTCGAAGATATTCTTCCCGACCTGGATATGGTACTTTTGATGTCGGTGAATCCTGGGTTTGGCGGGCAACAATTCATTGAGCATTCCATCAGGAAAACCGCTATGCTCAAAGAGATGATCCTACGACAGCAAACCTCTACCCTGATTGAGGTGGATGGCGGGGTAAACCTGGAAACAGGCAAAAGGTTGGTGGATGCAGGCGCCGATGTGCTGGTGGCCGGCAGTTTCGTATTCTCTTCGAAACATCCGGAAGAGACTATCCACCAGTTAAAAATGTTGTAAAATCGCCTTTTGCCTTCGTAAATATTCCCTATGACGTAATACAAAGACATTTGACTTCGTCTTCTTCCTTCGTACCTCACCAAAATCCAAACAAGTTTGTTTTTTTGGTTCAGTTTGTCGTCAATTGCTTTCTGCTCCTGTTGCTTAACGTAGAAATAGTCTAATTTTAATGAATGCATTGATCGGAAAAACGCCTTTCTTCCGTCTCTTGCTTCCCATAATTGCCGGTATCATTGCGGGTTCTCTTTTTCCCGGAATTCTGTCTGCATCACTCCCGGCAGCTTTGGGCGGATTGCTCCTGATGCTGTTATCATTCTTTATCCGCCCGGACGAGCAATTCAGGTTCAGATGGTTGTTCGGCGCCGGTGTCTGCTTCTTTCTGTTCTCCCTTTCCCTGTATCAGTACCGGCAACATGCGGAGTCCACCCGGCTCACCCCTTCCGGTTACGGACAATATGACCTTGGCATCGTGCTCGACATACCGGAGGTGAAGCCGCGTAGTATTGCGGTCCATATAAAAACAGCCCTCCCTGAAGAAAAGAAAGTAATCCTTTACTTAGAGCAAACCGACGAGGCGAGAGGGTTGATTCCCGGCGATGAAATTGTTTTCCTATCCAGAGTAGAACCCTTCAGTAATTTCGGAAATCCGGATGATTTTGATTATACCGGATACATGCAGGTCAAGGGTTTCGCAGGATCGGGTTATGTTCCCGGGAGCGACTGGCAGAAAACCGGCCGACAGGCGAAGAGCATACCGGTCATGGCCCAACGGTGCAGGGCAAAAATGCTCGACTTCTATCACTCCTTCCGTTTGGAGAGCGATGCATACGCATTTATCTGTGCACTCACTCTCGGATACAAAGTTCATCTATCCAACGATTTGCAGGAGGCGTTCAGGGCATCGGGTACAGCACATGTACTGGCACTAAGCGGACTCCATGTGGGAATCATCTACGCAGTTATCAGTCTGCTGTTCTCCTTCTTTGGAAAAAGCGGATACGGGTTCCTTGCCCGTCAGTGGCTGATCATTACTGCCCTATGGGCGTTTGTGTTCATAGTGGGGATGTCGGCCTCCGTAGTCCGTGCCGCCATCATGCTTACCTTATTTAGCATAGGAGACCTGTATCATCGCAACGGATTCACCTATAACTCGTTGGCCGCAGCCGCATTTTTCATTCTCATCTTCCGGCCGTTCTCTCTATTTGATGTAGGTTTCCAAATGAGTTTCGGCGCCGTGTTCGGCATCCTGTTCTTTAATCCGAAGATGAGCCGGCTCTACCGGCCTCCAAACAAAGTTGTGAAATATGTGTGGAATCTGCTCTGCATCACCACAACTGCACAGTTAGGTGTTTTCCCACTGGTACTTTACCATTTCGGTACATTCCCTACCTATTTTTTCATTACCAACATGTTGGTCGTGCCTCTTGTCGGTATTATTATTTATACCACTTTCCCTCTCATTCTATTCGGATTGCTTCGCTCTCTCCAGTGGGATTTCATCACGGTGTTGTATACTTTCTTTCAATGGATAGAAAAAATCCTGATCGGGATATTATTGAGGATCGTATATATCTCCGAATCGATCCCTTTTGCCCAGATCTCCGACAAAAAGATATCCTTCCTCCAACTTATACTGCTTTTACTGTTTATGTATCCTTTTGTCCGGTTCCTCTCTTCACACCGTGCCCGGCCGCTTATCATCTCGCTGGTTGCGCTGCTGTTCTTTCAGTTCACCATCACTTATAAAAACCTGACTCCTCCGGCGCCACAACTCACCGTATTCAATAGTCCGGGCCAGAGTGAAATCGCCGTTTTTCACAACAACAAACGGCACTACATGGAAATTCCGGAAAATAATATTCTTCCACATCCTGAAAAACGGATTTTCCTGCTGTCGGATGCTGCTTTCACCACTTATCACGCCGGCCAACAGTTCCCGTTAGATATCCTGATCCTCTCACAGTACGGATCCTTCGATATCGAACAGTTGCTCGTCCTGTTTCGCCCCGCGATGATCGTTTTAGACAGCTCCCTACCTCCGTATGCCGCCGGCAGGATAGCGCGGGAGTGCACCGCTTTGGGCATAGAGGTACATGATGTAACGGAAAACGGAGCCTTTTCGCTAAATTTTTAGTACTTTTGTCGCTCTATCAAACGACAGAGATTAAAAAATGAATTGTACACCATCGATCTCGAATGTGATTCAACCCCGCCAGATGGAGCAGATTATGGATGCCATCGACAGGGCGGAAAAGATCGTCATCACCGCGCACCTCTCTCCCGACGGTGACGCATTGGGATCTTCACTCGCCCTCTACCATTTCCTGAAAAGGAGAAACAAAAATGTAAGGGTTATCGTACCCAACTCCTTCCCCTATTTTCTGAAATGGATGAAAGGCGCCCGTGAAATTGAGGTATATGAATATAACCCAACGGCAGCGCAGCATATCCTTTCTCATGCCGACCTGATCTTTTCGATGGATTATAACATATCCAAAAGAGTAGGCGATATGGGCCCTTTTCTGGATAAGTCTCCGGCACAGAAAATTCTGATCGACCACCATCTTTTCCCCGGAGAGAACTTCGACATAATAGTATCACATCCCGAAATATCATCCACCAGCGAAGTCCTGTTCAGATTATTTTTTCAGGCGGGAAAGTATGAAGAATTGACACAGGCGGAGGCCGAATGCATCTATTGCGGCATGATGACCGACACCGGAGGTTTTACATACAATTCAAGTGATCCTGAAATCTATGAGATCATCAGCCTGTTGCTGCGGAAAAACATCAATAAGGATGCCATCTATTCACAAGTATTCGATAATTACTCCGCGGAGCGGTTTCGCCTGCTCGGATTTACCTTATCGCAACGGATGGAGATATATCCCGAACTGCATTCGGCACTTCTTTACCTTTCCAGGGAAGACCAATCCCGGTTTCGTTTCAGTAAGGGCGATACCGAGGGATTTGTGAACTATCCGCTCAGTATCAAAGGGGTTATCTTCTCCACCTTTATTCGCGAAGATGAAGGGTTGATCAAACTTTCGTTCCGCTCCCAAAAATCGTTTCCCTGCAATGAGTTCGCAGCCGATTTCTTTAACGGGGGAGGCCATCTGAATGCCTCCGGAGGGGAATTTTACGGCACCTTCGAAGAAGCGCTCCGCATTTTCAATGAAGGATTGAGATCCTACGAGGAGAAGCTGAAGAGGACTGCAGGTGAGCTTTAACCCATTTTTAAGAATAGATAATGTTTATTTCGGAGCAACCTCTGTTTTTTTGGAGCAGATTATGTATTTTTGTAGGCTATTCCTTATTAAGTAACAGCAACTAATGAAATCTTTGATGATTAAAAAAGTAAAATAATCATATGAAACTATTCAATTCCATAATTCTCACACTTATCGGTTTGTTGATTATAGCCACCTCCTGCAATAACACAAAATCGTATGCCGACTATCTGAAAGATGAAAGAAAGGCCATTGATCTTTTAATAGCTAAAAATAATTTCAGCATCCTCAGGGATTTTCCGGCAGATAGTGTATTCGGCGAGAATGAATTTTATAAAGACCCGAATACGGGCGTCTATTTTAATATTATTGACCTTGGTGATACCATCAGACCGCAGTGGAGGGAAAAAATATATGTCCGTTTCAAAGGGCTGCATTATTTCAAGGGCGACGACACAATCCGATATTCCAATTACCAGAGCGCCCGCCCGGAAGAATTAGAATATATCGGGCCTGTTTCTTCGATAACAAGGAGCGGTTATGCAAACGCGGGATGGGCTGTTCCCCTGTCCTATGTGGGGCATAGGGGAAAAGTGAAACTGATCATTCCTTTCGAGATGGGTGCATCGTATGACCAGTCCCAATATGAACCGACCTATTACGAACAGGTGGAGTACAGGTTCGACAGCCAGTGGTGATCACAAAAAAAGAAAACTCTTATGACATTAATCAAATCCATATCCGGAATAAGAGGAACAATCGGCGGGATAGTAGCCGAAAATCTGACTCCGCTCGATATCGTAAAATTTACGGCTGCTTACGCAACATTTATCAAAAGAATAACTACACTTCATCCCGTTGAATTGAAAATCGGCGTAGCCAACAATGGTTTGCCACGGAAGCAGAAGCCCTGTATCGTTGTAGGGAGGGATGCCCGCATCTCGGGGGAGATGGTGCATCGTATCATTACCGGAACGCTCATGGGGATGGGGTGCGATGTAACCGATATCGGGATGGCCACCACTCCCACTACAGAGATCGCTGTGGTAAAGGAGAACGCTTCCGGCGGCATTATCATTACGGCCAGCCACAACCCGAAACAGTGGAACGCCCTGAAACTGTTGAACAGCAGCGGGGAATTCCTGAGTGCAGCCGAAGGAGAGGAGATCCTCTCCATTGCCGAAGCAGGAGACTTTTCATTTTCCCCGGTAGATGAACTGGGAAAGATCTCCCAAAAGCAATACCTTCATGAACATATCCAACAGGTTCTATCACTCGACTTAGTGGATAAAGATGCCATAGAAACTGCCAACTTCCGTGTGGCAATAGATTGTGTGAACTCCGTCGGGGGGATAGCCATCCCTGAATTATTATACGCATTGGGTGTAAAAGAGATTTTTAAGCTTCACTGTGCACCGCATGGTAATTTCTCACACAATCCCGAACCGCTGCCCCAGCATCTGACCGAACTTGCATCACTCACACGAAGCTCGAAAGCAACCGTCGGTTTTGCCGTGGACCCGGATGTGGACCGGCTGGCCATCTACTGTGAAGACGGGGAACCGTTTGGTGAGGAGTATACACTGGTTGCCGTATCGGATTATGTTTTGCAGCATACGCCCGGCAATACGGTATCCAACCTTAGTTCAAGCCGTGCGTTAAGGGACGTCACACGTGCCAGAGGCGGCGAATACCATGCTGCGGCTGTAGGGGAAGTGAACGTAGTGACCAAAATGAAAGAGACAAATGCCGTGATCGGCGGAGAAGGTAATGGCGGCGTTATTTATCCCGCTCTGCATTACGGACGCGATGCGCTTACGGGTATCGCCCTGTTTCTCACCTATCTTGCCAAATCAGGGAAAACACCTTCGGAAGTGAGGAAGTCATATCCTCCCTATTTCATGGCAAAACAAAAGGTAGAACTTACACCCGGTATCGATACCGAGATGATTCTGGACAAGGTGAAAGAAAAATTCAGTGATCAGCAGATAACCGATATCGACGGGGTGAAGATCGATTTTCCCGATAGATGGGTACATCTGAGAAGATCGAACACCGAGCCTATCATCCGTGTTTATTCAGAAGCACACTCCATAGAGGAGGCGGAGAGGATCGGCAAACAGGTCATCAACCTGATACAAGAGTTCTCATAACATAGTAAATATCGTCTATTCTTCACTCAATTGCCACTTCACCTCATCTGATGTGGCTTTTGAATTAAATAAACTAACAGATCCGGAATTAATGAAAGATACACTGATCAGGCGCGAAGAGTTGCGCAGTCTGCACCCTGCATTCAGGGGAAAATACGGAGACAAATTGATAGACCTGGGTATAAGAATATCCGCATTACATGTTCCGAATGAAATTTACAACCGCTCCAAACATCTTACCGGCCCCGCTTTCTGTAAAGATGTCCTGGATAAACTCGAAATCACCCGTACGGTAAGAAATGCGGAGGTCCTCGATGAGATGGGAGACCGTCCTTTTATTACGGTATCCAACCACCCTTACGGGCATATCGACGGGATTGCAGCGATTGAAACCGTAGGCAGCCGGGTTCGGCACTATAAAATGATGGTGAACGTTATTTTGGGATTGATCGATACGATGGCTGAAAACTTCATTACTGTGAACCCTATGAAGTATGCCGATAAAAACAGTATCACTTTCGCCGGTATCAAAGAAAGCATCGCCCATGTGCGGGCAGGGCTCCCATTGGGTTTTTTTCCCGCCGGGGCGGTTTCCAATCTTATTTTAAAAAAAGGGAAAATGGTGATTGAAGACCGGGAGTGGCAACCGGCAGTGATCAAAATTATCCAGAAAACAAAAGTGCCGGTCATTCCGATGCATATCTCCGGACACAATAGCCCGTCGTTTTATCTTTCAAGGATATTGGGATGGAAAATGCGTAATCTCAGGCTCTGTCACGAATTATACAACAAAAAAGGCAAAGAGATGGTGATCACCTTCGGTAAACCCATCATGCCAAATACGATAAAACCGTTTAAAGACGATATATCGCATCTGGCCGAGTACCTGAAGGAAGAAACCTATGCTTTAGGAAACAAGCATAAAAATTATTCATACACAACTAAGTGATTAAAGCGAATTCACTAAAGTTAGACTTTTTCCCGCAACGGTAAAATTCGAGTAAACTCGCTTTTTGCTCATTGCTTAACGAAAAAGTTCCATACGACACCTTTGAAAGTAGAAGTGGTTATCGTATGAAAACAATGAAAAATTTCCTATCTTTGAATATTCAAACTAACAGCACGCTTATGGCAAAACACTCTTTACAACAGGTGAAGCAACGTTTCGGGATCATTGGGAATGATCCCAAGCTGGATCGTGCTATCGACGTAGCTTTACAGGTGGCCCCTACCGACCTCTCGGTACTTATTACCGGAGAAAGCGGTACCGGGAAAGAGAACTTTCCGCAGATCGTGCACCAATACAGTAACCGGAAGCACGGTCCCTATTTTGCCATCAATTGCGGTTCAATACCCGAGGGAACTATTGATTCGGAACTTTTCGGACACGAGAAAGGATCATTTACCGGCGCTACGGGAACCCGAAAAGGCTACTTTGAGGTGGCTGACGGAGGCACCCTCTTTCTCGACGAAGTAGGTGAACTTCCACTCCCGACACAGGCACGCCTGCTTCGCGTGCTGGAGAGCGGGGAATTCATTAAGGTAGGTTCTTCGAAAATAGAAAAGACCAACGTGCGGGTGGTGGCAGCCACCAATCTCGACATGGTCAAGGCTGTAGAGAGAGGGAAATTCAGGGAAGACCTCTATTATCGCCTTAATTCGGTACCTATCCGTATTCCGCCGTTACGCGACCGGTCAGAGGATATTCCCCTTTTATTGAGGAAATTTGCTGGCGATTGTGCCGAAAAATATATGATGCCCCCGATTACGCTTACCGACGATGCAAAAGAGATACTGAAAAACTATCGCTGGCCGGGGAATGTACGTCAACTGAAGAATATTACGGAACAAATCTCGGTCATTGAACAGGAGCGCCTGATCACCTCCGACATTCTTCAGAAATACCTGCCGAACAATGAAGTAGGGATGCTACCCGTCTCCATCCATCAGATTCAGGAATCGGAGCAAAAATCATTCACCAACGAACGGGAGATCCTCTATCAGGTGCTGTTCGACATGAAAAAAGATATTACCGACCTGAAACGGGTGGTAAAAAGCATCATGGAGGATTCAACACAACATGCATCCTACAATACGCCCTCGCCGGAAATACACTCTTCTTCCATCATCACAAACGATAATACCCGGGTTTCCGTCCCAGTGAAATATGAGGCTGTATCAAAAAAATTCACCTTGGATGAATCCGAAACGAACAATATCCAGGAAGCCACCGAGTACGAAGAGAGCGCCCTGTCGATCAGTGAAGTGGAGAAAGATATGATCATTAAGGCGTTGGAACGGCATAATGGAAAAAGAAAGTTGGCAGCCAACGACCTGGGGATCTCCGAGCGCACACTTTACCGCAAAATTAAGGAATACTCCCTGTTAGGTTAGATTAAGATTATGAAGAAAAATATTTTCCTCCTCCTGTTATTACTGGTCTCTGTCAGTTCATGCCGGATATCCTATTCGTTCAGGACTGCCTCTATCGACTATGATCTCACCAAAACGCTCCAGATAGCGCACTTTGTAAATCAGGCACCATTGGTTTACCCCCCGCTTGAGCAGCGATTCAACGAAGAGATGAAGGATATGTTCACCCGCAACACGCGTCTGCAGTTGGTGAATCAAAACGGGGATATGGAAATTGAGGGGGAGATCGTAGGGTATGAACTAACCCCTATGGCGGTGCAGGAGGATGCATTTGCTTCCGAGACGCGGCTGACCATGACGGTGAGGATGCGGTTCCGGAATAATAAAATCGATGCGCCCGAGATAGAAGAGAGAATTTCCGCCAATCGCACATTCCCCAGTAATACCGTCTTTGACTCCGTACAGGATCAACTCATTAATGAACTCATCGATGAAATTGTAGATCAGATATTCAACGCTACCATGGCAAACTGGTAATTCAATGCAAAAGGAAGATCTATACGGATGGATGGAGAACCCCGACAGGCTGGACGCTTCCACATTAGAAGAGCTGAAAGAGGTTGTGGAGGAATATCCTTATTTTCATACCGCCAGGTTATTGTACACGAAGAACTTAAACCTGGCTGACAGTCAAGGTTATGAGGAAGAGTTGGGAAGAACGGCTGTTTTGTGTAACGACAGGAGGAAACTGTTTTATCTTATCTACCGGGAAGAATACGGGAAGTTGCTGAATAAGAACGACGGTATTTTTCCAAGCAGACGAGACAGGACAGAGGAACTGCTTGAATCATTTCTTTCTTCACTCGGAGAGAGAGAGATGATTGAGCCGACTGTCGAAAATGCGGAATTGAATCTGGCGACGACCGACTATTTCTCCTATCTGGGATCGCTGGGAGGGGAGACCGGCAATCCGGATCAGAGCGGAAGTCAAAAGCTGCAACACCATGATATTATCGATGCTTTTATCGAAAAAGCAAAATCAGATATATTATTCGTACCCAAAGAAACAATTCCTGCCGACACCAGGCAAGATGCGGAAATAAAAGAAGAAGGAGGTGAGTTCCTGACCGAAACACTCGCAAGGATCTATATCAAACAAAAAAAATATGAGCAGGCGCTCACAATTATTAAAAGGTTAAGTTTGAATTTTCCAAAAAAAAGTGTTTACTTTGCCCACCAAATTCGTTTTCTTGAATTATTGATTATTAACGAAAAAAACAAAGACAAATAAATATGTATATTTTTATCACAATCCTTATTGTATTGGCGGCGATCCTAATGATCTTTGCCGTATTGGTACAAAAATCAAAAGGGGGGGGACTGGCAAGCGGTTTCGCATCGTCGAACCAGATTATGGGTGTCCGGAAAACAACCGATTTCCTGGAGAAATTCACATGGACACTGGCAGGCACGATCATTGTGTTAAGCATCCTGACAGCCAAATACACCGCCTCACACGCCAATGTTCCGCAATCTCAGATAGAAGTTGAACAGCCGGCGCCGCTGAATCCTACTACGGCACCCAATGTAACTCCGGAGATGCCCGTTCCGTCGCAAATTCCTGCCCAACCGGCGCCGGAAGAAGGAACGCCGAATGAGTGAAAACAATGATTTTCCATACGACCTTAACGTTAATAAATGAACGATGTTCGTATGAAGAAGCTGTTATTCCTTTTTTTTCTGCTGCCGTCCCTACTGGCCGGAGCACAGACTATCACATACGATACGATCAAAGTATCTCCTGATGACGAGCGGAATATCTATCTCCATCGTCGCGGGAAAATAAAGACTGTTGCGAATGAACCTTCGCGGAGGGAAGGTTCATCTACTGCCGGGAGGCAGTCTGCCGCCTTTGATAAGAGTAAATTGCGTTTCGGCGCAAACCTGGGTCTGTCGTTAAGCAGAAATTATACCAATCTGGGTTTTGGACCACAGACAGGATATCAGTTCAACAAATATTTCATGGCCGGCGCTGGGATCAAATACTATTATACGAGAGCGCGTACCTATGATTATGAAATAAAAAACAATCTACTGGGAGCAAATCTGTTCGGTTATTTTTATCCGGTAAATTTCATCGCTGCCTTTGTGCAACCCGAACTCAACTATATCTGGTCTGAATTAACCCGCCGGACTACAGGGGAAACCATAACGGACAGGGGGCTTGTGCCATCGCTGGTAGTGGGAGGGGGTTTTCGGTTGGGAAGATCACACATCACGCTGAACTACGACCTGATGCAACATACCAACTCCCCTCATCCCGACGGATTCTATCTTGGGGTCTCCGCATTTTTCTAAACAACCAACTGCCTGACAAAATTAGTTGTTTTTGTCCGTATATCGCCCTGCAATGGGTTGCATCACATGGTTTCAGCATATCCTTCTGCCGCCAACTATTTTCTGCAGTCCCCTGTTTCGCACAGATCAACGGAACATAAGATCCTGCACAACAGTCATCTCGGCATGATCATTCAGTTTTTTGATCAGCTCCTCCTTATTCATCAGAAGCTCAGCGCGAAGTACGGCAGAAGTGAGGTGCACGTAAAGGGTACCGCGATTGAAATAAATGTTACCGGTATATTTGGAGATTCCTTCTCCAAACAGTTCATTCCATCCCCTGACAACACGTTGTTGGGCCATTTTCACTCTCAGCGCACTATTTTCATTTAAAAAATCGGAGAACGCTTCTGATAACGGTTGGGCATTTTTCTTCTGCATCCGTACTAATCTTTCAATAGGTTTATTTCTCCATCCGCTACGGAATAGATATGTGAGTTGTTATGGATCCGATGCAGGATCCTATCGAGTGACCCCCTGTTGGTATCGGAGATGAATATTTGCCCGAACTCCGGACCGGAAACCAGTTTTACAATCTCCTCCACCCTCCTGGCGTCAAGCCGGTCGAAAATATCATCCAGTAACATAATAGGTGTTGTATCGCCTGTTTTCAGCAGAAAATGGAACTGTGCCAGTTTCAGCGAAACAAAATAGGTTTTGTTCTGACCCTGCGACCCCACCTTTTTGATAGAGTAACCGTCGAGCATCATCTCCAACTCGTCACGATGAATACCCACCGAAGTGTGACCGAGAAAGACATCCCGTTGCCTGTTTTGTCTCAGCTTTTCCCGGAAATCAGCCTCATGCAACTGAGAGGTATAACTGAAGGAAACCTGTTCGCTCGATTGACTGATGCAGGTATAGAACTGATTGAAGATAGGGGTGAATTCTTCGATAAATTCCTTTCTTTTCCGGTGAATGAAGGTACCCGCTTCTGCCATCTGTTCCTCCCAGAGATCCAATAGCGTGAGATCAATGAGCGGTTCCTCGTCCTTCAATAGTGCATTCCGTTGTTGCAACGCCTTGTTATACCTGACCAGCGCGCGCAGATATTCTTTATTAAACTGCGAAACAGCCATATCCATAAATCTCCGTCGCACTTCGCTTCCGCCGGTGATCAGTTCGTTATCCGCCGGGGATACCATTACCAGCGGTATCAGCCCGATATGGTCAGAGAGCCGCTCGTACTCCTTCTTATTACGCTTGAACTGTTTCTTCTGCCGTCGGCGGATGGCGCAGTAGATTTCCTCCTGCGTGGCATCCGCAAACTCATACTTTCCCTGCAACATACACACCTCCTCACCATGCTTTATGATCTGCGAATCGACGGGATTCGTATAACTCCTGCAGAAGGAAAGGTAATAAACGGCATCCAGCAGATTGGTCTTTCCCATTCCGTTGTCACCGATAAAACAGTTCATCTTAGGGGACAATATCAGGTCTGCCTGAGTCAGATTTTTGTAATTAATAAGGGAAAGTTCTTTTAAAATCATATCATACAGGGTAAAGAACAAAGAACCAAGAGTAAAGACTGTCAGAATTTGACTGCGTCGATTTTTAATTCATGCTCTCAGAATTCCAAAATTCATCGTTAAATCATTAAATCGTCAAATCAACAAATTGTTTCATTAGTCTTCTAACAACAATCGTTGCAGATCTTCGGGCGAAATATTCATCTTGAGCCGCCCCTGGGAAGCAAATGAGATCTTGCCCCTCTCCTCGGAAACAATAATCACTTTGGCATCAGTTTCCTGTGATATCCCCAATCCCGCCCTGTGCCGTAATCCCAGGTGAGTGGGAATATTGGGATTCTGAGAGATGGGCAAAATGCATCCTGCCGCCTTGATCTTCTTTCCGACAACGATCATGGCACCGTCATGCAGCGGACTGTTTTTAAAAAATATATTCTCGATAAGGCGCGACGATATATCGGCATTGACAATTTCCCCGGTCTGTTCGTAGAGCCCCAGATGAAGGTCGCCCTGAATGGCGATAAGTGCGCCTGTATTTGTCTTTGACATATTCATGCAGGCAAGCACAATGGCCGTCAGGTATGAATTGTCGTTCTTCTGCTTATCCCCCGGAAAGAAAAGTTTTGTGATAAAATTCCATCCTTTTTTGGAGCCGAGCGACATCAGAAACCGCCGGATCTCATCCTGAAAGAGAATTACCAGCAAAAAGAGTCCCACACCCACAAACTGGTCGAGAATGGATCCGAGCAACACCATGTTGAACACCCGTGAGACCAGGATCCAGATCACCATGAAGACCAGAACCCCAATAAAGAGGGGGCGCATCCCCGATATCTTCACTAACCTGAACAGGTAGTAGAGGAGCAGTGCTACCAGGATTACATCAATGAAATCTTTTACTCCAAAATGTGCGAACATATTTCCCTATGTGTCAAATTCAACTATTTTCGCGATGATCTTCACGCATTCCACTGCTTCTTTCACATCATGGACCCGCAGAATATCAGCGCCGGAAAGCAGCGCCACGGTATTCAGCACGGATGTGCCGTTAAGGCTCTCCTCCGGCGTAATTCCGAGCAACTTGCAGATCATCGATTTTCTCGATATGCCTACCAGTAGAGGTTCCTCAAAGATATGAAAATATTTCAGATAAGCCATCAATTCATAGTTTTGAGATACCGTTTTACTGAATCCGAAACCGGGATCAATGATCACATCGTTTACTCCGAGCTGATTCAGTTTTGCCTTGCGCTCAGAAAAATAATACAGGATATCCTGCATAAAATTGTCGTAATGGGTCAATTGCTGCATTGTCTGAGGCATACCCCGCATATGCATAAGGATATAGGGAACGTTCAACTGCGCCACAACGGGAAACATCCGCTCATCGATCTGCCCTCCCGAAATATCGTTGATGATGTTCACACCATATTCCTCTACAGCCTCCTTAGCCACATCGGCATAAAAGGTATCTACAGAAAGTATAATATCGGGAAACTCCTTGCGGATCAATTTCAGCGCAGGCATCAACCGTTCAGACTCCTCTTTCGCATCCAGGAACCGGGCGGCAGGTGAAGTGGATTGCGCACCCACATCAATCATTGCCCCCCCCTCCCGAAGTATCTGGCGGCATCTCTCTACGATCTCGTTTGGGGCTTGTTTCCTGCTTCCCGGGAAAAAGGAGTCGGGGGTGACGTTCACAATACCCATTACCCGGGGCGTTGAAAGGTCAATCAGCGTACCGTTTATATTGATGGTTTTCATTTGAATATTTTACTTTTTTCGACGTATGAAACATTCTAGAAGAAAGAACTGAGAACTAAGAAGCGAAGAAATCTTAAATCTTGAATCTTAAATCTTGAATCTTAAAATCTTTGAAATTAAAGTACCGAATCGGGATCCCTGCCCGGATAATCAACAGTATAATGCAATCCCCTGCTCTCTTTGCGCGCCATAGCCTGTTTAATCACCATGTAACCTACTTTGATGATATTCCTCAATTCACAAATATCTCTCGATACCACGGAACGCTGGAAGAGATCCTCCGTTTCCCGGAACAGTATATTCAACCGGTCGAGCGCTCTTTGTAAACGCAGATCCGAACGGACAATACCCACATAGGACGACATGATCTGCCCTACTTCCCTGTAACTCTGCGTGATAAGCACCATCTCCTCGGGAGAGGTGGTTCCTTCAGCATTCCAGGAAGGAATATCTTCCTGAAACGGATATCCTCTGAAGACAGGCAGAGAGTGTCTTGCAGCGGCATCCGCAAAAACCACCGCCTCAATCAATGAATTCGATGCCAGCCGGTTGGCCCCGTGAAGTCCGGTACAAGCACACTCTCCATTGGCATAGAGGCGACTGATGCTTGTCTCCCCATCCATATTTACTTTGATCCCTCCACACAGATAGTGGGCCGCAGGAGCGACCGGGATCATATCTTTGGTAATGTCGATCCCATAGGAAAGACATTTTTCATAAATGGTGGGAAAATGTTTCCGGGTCTCTTCCGGATCTTTATGGGTTACATCCAGAAAGAGATGTTCAAAACCCTTCCCTTTCATCTCAGTATCGATAGCGCGGGCGACGATATCGCGGGGAGCAAGCGAACCTCGCTCATCGTATTTGTGCATAAACTCTTTACCGTCGAGTGTCTTCAACACGCCTCCATAACCCCGCATCGCCTCCGTAATAAGAAACGAAGGACGTACACCGGGATGATATAATGCCGTAGGGTGGAACTGCACAAATTCCATCCCTTTGATCTCCCCCTTGGCCCGCGCCACCATGGCAATCCCATCACCCGTAGCGACCAACGGGTTAGTGGTGGTCTGGTAAATACATCCGATCCCACCCGTAGCCATCATCGTGACCCGTGCAAGAAAAGTATCGATCTCATTTGTCTCCTGATTGAGTATATAGGCCCCGTAGCACTCAATCCCCGGGGTATGCCTTGTGACCACCTGTCCCAGGTGGTGCTGCGTGAGCACTTCTATAGCAAAATGGTGATCAAACACATCGATATTGGGATGGTTGCGGATGGTCTCGATCAGACTGTCCTGGATTTCCGCTCCGGTATTGTCCTTATGGTGTAAAATACGAAATTCCGAATGTCCGCCTTCGCGGTGGAGGTCAAAGTTCCCTTTGTCATCTTTGTCGAAATCCACCCCCCATCTTATCAGTTCCCTGATTTGAGCGGGCGCCTCATGCACTACCTTTTCCACTACCTCCACATCGCAGAGCCCTCCTCCGGCATCCAACGTATCGGCTATATGTTTTTCGAAATTATCCCACGGATTGGTGACGGAGGCAATCCCCCCTTGCGCGTAGTATGTATTGGCATCTTCAAGTGAATTCTTCGCCGCAATGGCTACTCTCCCGTATTTTGCCACCTTTAGGGCGTAACTCATTCCGGCAATACCGGAACCGATCACCAGAAAATCGTATCTATAAACCATTTGCCTCTTTTTTAGGATTATTGAGGTACAAATTTACATGATTTTCCCTTTGAATAGGAAAAATCAGGTGGGTTTTCCAATATATCAGTCTCTCATTTGAATCCTCCAGAGCACAGTAAAGTTAAAAAACATTATATCATTCAAAAATCTCCCCTAATTTGTTTTCTTTGTATATTAAATGAACCGACTGCTAAACATCACGTTATTAACTGTTTTACGCTTTTAATTATCCCTGTATGAACAACTTATTCCGTCTGCTTCTGTTTTTCTGCTTCCTGTCGGCCCCGAACCTGTTTTCCGGAAATATAACGCAGCCGGATTCCACCTATCTACTCAGAGGCAGGGTACTTGGCGCCGACACCAACGAACCGCTGGTCAATGCAAGTGTCTTGGTACAACAGGTGAATATATCGAGCGTCACCAATCAGGATGGATATTTTTCCATTCGTGTCCCGGCCTCTACGAGGCATTCAGAACTCCTTATCCGCTACCTGGGATACGAAAACCAGAAGATCCCGGTGGTCACACTGATGGATAATCCGAACAACCATATCACTTTGAAACCCTCTCCCATTCAACTGAGCGAGATAGTCGTGGTCTCGGGCGACGGCACAGAACTGGTGCGTGAAGCACTGCAACGTATCCCGCAGAACTATCCCGACAACCCGCACATGATGGTAGCCTTTTATCGGGAGTCGGTAAAGAAAGGATCAAACTATATCTCGCTGGTAGAAACCGTTTTGGATATTTACAAAGCCACCTACAGCTCCTATAGTAATGACCAGTCTAAAATTTATATCGGTCGCAAAGCCACTGATATCTCTCCCCGCGACACTGTCCTGTTGAAGTTTCAGGGAGGGATCAATGATGCTTTGATGCTTGATATAGCCAAGAACCCGGAGATTGTTTTTGGGACGGACGCATCTGAATACGGGTTTCACATCGAGGGATTGATTAATATCAACGATAAACCACACTATATTATTTCATTTTCCCCCCATCCGGGAATAAAAGATATCCTGTTCAGGGGGAATATTTACTTAGACGCGGCATCCCTTGCTTTCGCCCGCATGGAATTCAGCATGAATGTGGAAGACCGGAAAGATGCCGCCAATATCTTTATCAGGCGAAAACCGGCGAAGATGAGGGTAGAGGTGAACAATGCGCAGTATGTAGTGGATTTTATTGAAGATAACGGGAGGTGGTATTTCAATTACAGCAGTACCGAGGTTGCATTTCGCGTACGGTGGACGAACCGGTTCTTCGGCTTGTTTGCCACTACTTATACCATAAGTTCGGAAATGGCCATTACCGACAGATACGACAACAATGTGGTGAAATTTCCCCGTAATGAACGGATCCGGTCTACTGATGTGATCGCTGAAAAGGTGGAACATTTTCTCGATCCAGACTTCTGGGGAGAATACAACGTGATCGAACCGGATCAGGAAATAACGGATGCCGTGAAACGATTAAGCGGAAAATTACGGCGAAGGAGTGAACTATTTCGTTAAGCTAAATGAGCAGAGGATAAGCAAGCTTATCCTCTGCCATAGCAAGAATTGAAAATCGAAGAGCGAAGGCGACTCAAATAGGCTGATGAAATCGAATAAAAAGCCAAAACTGTTTGGAATTAGCAAATTTAGGTGTACCTTTGTAACCCAAAGTTTTATACACTATTTATTATTTACAAATCAGTATGTATTTAGATTCTGCTAAAAAGAAGGAAATCTTTGCCAAACACGGGAAGTCCAACACTGATACTGGCTCACCAGAAGCGCAGATAGCATTGTTCTCCTACCGTATTTCGCATTTGACTGAACATCTCAAGTCAAACAAAAAAGATTATAGCACGGAAAGAGCATTGAGAATTTTAGTGGGCAAACGCCGTCGTTTACTCGATTATCTGATCGATACGGAGATCGAAAGATACCGTTCCATTATCAAAGAATTGGGTATCAGAAAATAATTTTCTCAAAGAGAGACTGGAAAGAGGATGAAATAACTTTTTATCCTCTTTTTTTATCAATAACCCTCTCCATTAAAGGAAATTAAACATTGCTGGCGTAAAGATATGTTACAAAAACATATTCTAAAACTATGTCTTATAACATATTTTTTTATTTTGCGGATTCAAAATAGCGCCCTATCTTTGCATCGATAACCTAAAACAATCTTTTTTACCTTAACGCTGATATCACGTTAACCGATACAAAAGAGGCCCTCTCGATCGAGGGGGCCTCTTTTTTTTAAAATCTTTTTATATTTTTGATTATATAAAAAAACATCTATATTTGAGGAATGAATTGGATGTTTTTCGGTAATTGAACTTTTCTAATAAATCTGACCTCTATGCTAAAAATACTTATTCTTATTGATTATTCCAGCGAATTCAGCCGCCGACTGCTGAGAGGCCTGATCCAATACTCCAAGGAACATGGGCCCTGGATTTTTTATCGATTACCCTCTTATTATAAAACACTGTATGGTAAAGAGGGTATCGTGGAGTGGGCCAAAGAGTGGGAAGCCGACGCTATTGTGGCTCGGTGGGATCATGAAGGGACTAATTTGCTGGCGTCATTGAATATCCCTATCCTGCTTCAAAATTACAAAGAACGAAGTTCCTATTTCTCCAATCTGACCGGCGATTATTTCGGTACCGGAGAGATGGCGGCACAATTTTTCATCAAAAGGCGCTACCGGAATTTTGCATTCTATGGGAATAAAGGGGTGGTTTGGTCATGTGAAAGAGCGGAAGGATTCAGAATCCAAATAGAAAAAGCGGGAGGCAACTACTATTACTTTGAAAGCGAAAATTTAAACGGAGAGGAATGGGGAACCAGCCATATACAGCTCGATGAATGGTTACTGTCTCTTCCCAAGCCTGTGGGATTATTTGCCTGCGACGATAATTTCGCATTGAGGGTATCGCAAATATGCAAGATCAACAACATCAGAATTCCTGAAGATATCGCTTTGCTGGGAGTAGATAACGATGAACTGATCTGCAATTTGTCCGACCCGCCTATCTCTTCCATTGTTACGGATGTGGAGAGGGGCGGATATGAAGCGGGAAGATTAATTGACAGACTGATAAAGGGAGAACTGAAAGATCCTTTCAATATCATTGTCCGGCCGACCCGGTTTGAACTCCGGAAATCAACAGAAAGATACGATATTTCCAATGAATATATTTCACAAATTGTAAATTATATCGAAGATAATTTTACCTCCAATATCGTCATTGAATCCTTAATAGAACAGGTACCTCTATCCCGGCGTAACCTGGAAGTGAAATTCAAAGATGAAATGGGAACCTCTATTTATCAATTTATTCTCAGTTGCAGGATTGATTATTTCGCACATTTATTATTAACTACTGAGAGAACACTATTTGACCTGGCATTGGAGTCCGGATTCAATGATTGCAAGAACGTTTCCCGTATTTTTAAGAAAATGAAAGGCTATACTCCTCTTGAGTACCGTAAAAAATATGGTGATTCTCATAAGGAATAACGTTATTTGAAAACACAATTACGCTTTTAAAGCATTTTTCAACCATATAAAAAATAATTTTGTGCTTTGAGTACACGGAAGCATCACTATATGTTTTTTTAAAATTTATAATAATATGAGTAACAGTCCCCAAATCAATCATGTACCAGACAGAAGCACCACCATCAAGTCGATGATCATATTGGCATTACTGTTTTTTATTTTCGGATTGGTGTCATGGGTGAACACCATTTTAATACCCTATTTTCAGCTAACTCTTCAATTGTCTAATTTCCAGTCCTATCTGGTCACATTTGCTTTTTATATCGCCTATCTGATCATGGCGATCCCCTCCTCCTTCCTGCTGAATAAGATGGGCTATAAAAAGGGAATGATGCTTGGATTATGGTGCATGTCAATAGGAGCCTTGCTTTTTGTTCCTGCCGCCTATTGGCGTATCTATCAAATATTTCTTTTGGGACTGTTCCTGTTGGGTGTGGGATTGGCCATCTTGCAATCCGCTGCCAATCCCTACGTAACAATTGTAGGGTCTATAGAAAGCGCTGCCAAACGGATGAGTATTGTAGGAACCGGCAACAAGCTGGCGGGGGTGATTGCCAATCTTATATTTGCAGCTGTCGTTATCAGGGAATCCGACAAAGTCCTTATGCGGGAGATTGAAGCGGGAAATTACACCGGGGCAGCTTTAGAAACGGCTTTAGATACCCTGATAAAAGGGGTAATGACACCTTACCTCGTTTTGGCCATTGCCCTGTTCATTTTCGGTATAATTGTCCGTTATTCACCCTTACCTGACTTGGATCCCTCTATAGTAAATAAACGGTCCGAACAAGATGAAAATTCACATAAATCCATCTCACAATATCCGGCGCTTATATTAGGAGTGGCGGCAATGTTCTTTCATATAGGAACCCAGATGATTGCGCTGGGAACCAGTATTAAATATGCGGGAACCATGGGAGAGAGCCTTGCGGGACCTGCCCGGAATATCCCCTCTTATACCATGTTGCTGACGTTTATCGGCTATTTCTTAGGAATCGCCCTTATCCCCAAATACCTGAAACAACGGAATGCCCTCTTAATTTGTGCCTCCATCAATCTGGTATTGTCCGCCATGATAATAACCACATCGGGGACAATACAATTCCTTGGCATCACTACCGATATCTCCCTTTGGTATTTAGTGATGATGGGACTTCCGAATGCCCTGCTGTATGCCGGCATCTGGCCGTTGGCTATCAACGGATTGGGCAAATACACCAATCTGGGTTCCGCATTCCTCGTGATGGCTTTAAGCGGTAGCGCAATTATGCCCCTCGTTTATAACGCTTTTGTAGAATTGAATGCATCGTTATCTCCCTTTGAAGCAATGAAACAAGCCTATTGGATCCTTATTCCCTGTTTTGCCTACATTGTATGGTATGCTGCCAAAGGATATCAGATCAAATCCTGGAAAAAAACGCATGATTAATATGATAATATGCCAATGAGACTAACATGTTGATTTGTTAATATAATAATTTCAGTAATTCTGCCAGTTCAACCATCCCAGATCCAAAATCCTATATCTCAAGTCTTGGTTCTTAACGCTAAAAATCTTTATTCTTATGAATGTGAACAATCGACTCATCATAAAAAACGGAAAGGTCATTTTCTCCGATAAAATAGAAGATAATGTGACCATTGTATGTGAGAATGGAAAAATAATCGATATCGTAAAACCGGAAGAGGTTGTTTTCGGTAACGGAGATGTGGTCATAGACGCGCAAAACAAATATATATCTCCGGGCTTCATTGATATCCACACCCACGGCGGGGGCGGACACGACTTTATGGACGGAACCGTCGAAGCATATCTTGGAGCGGCAGAAACACATGCCAGACACGGAACTACCGCGCTCTTGCCGACTACTCTCACCAGCACTTTTGAAGAGTTGATGAAAACATTCTCCACCTACAAGGAAGCAGTAAAGCAGAACAATAAGGGAGCCAAATTTCTCGGCCTGCATCTTGAAGGTCCCTATTTCGCGTATAACCAACGGGGCGCCCAGGATCCCCAATACCTTAGAAATCCCGAACCGGAAGAGTACAATAAGATCTTAGCGGCATCGGACGATATCGTTCGATGGAGCCTGGCGCCGGAACTGCCTGGTGCGTTAGAGTTCGGGAAAGTACTCACTGAAAGGAATATCCTTCCTGCAGTCGCTCATTCCGACGCTATTTACGAAGAGGTGGTGAAGGCGTTCAACGCCGGATTCTCTCTTGCCACTCACTTGTACTCAGGCATGTCTACTATCACCCGGAGAAACGCGTACCGTTATGCCGGCGTGGTCGAAGCCGCTTATCTGATCGACGGGATGGACGTAGAGATCATCGCCGATGGTGTCCATCTGCCCAAATCCCTTCTTCAGTTCGTTTATAAATTCAAAGGTCCCGACAGAACCGCGCTTTGTACCGATTCAATGCGGGGAGCAGGCATGCCCGACGGAGAGTCCATCTTAGGCAGCCTGGACAAAGGACAGAAGGTGATCATTGAAGATGGTGTAGCCAAACTGCCGGATCGTACGGCCTTTGCCGGGAGCGTTGCCACCACCGACCGCTTAGTCAGAACCATGGTGAATATAGCGGAAGTGCCTTTGGTGGAAGCAGTAAGAATGATGACCCTAACACCGGCCCGCATGATGAAGATAGATCAGCAGAAAGGATCTATCCGGAAAGGGAAGGATGCCGATTTTGTTATTTTTGATGATAATATTAATGTTTCACACACAATTTTAGAAGGAAATGTCATATACGGAAACTAACACGAATGTAATCACATTCACAAAAGGAATGTTGGAAGTAAAAATCTTCCATACGCGAGAAGAGATGGGTAAAGAAGCAGCAGCCAATGTGTCGGATACCATCCGGCAACTGCTCAGGAAAAAAAATGAGATCAATATGATTTTCGCCGCTGCGCCATCGCAAAGTGATTTTATGAAAGAACTGATTGCCGATGAACGCATCCGGTGGGAAAAGATCAATGCCTTTCATATGGACGAATATATAGGATTGGAAAAAGATGCACCGCAAGGATTCGGCAATTTCCTCAGGGAACGCATCTTCGATAAAGTTCCTTTTAAAAGTGTTCATTACATAAATGGACGGGCGAAAGATCCTTCCGAAGAATGCGAAAGATATGCCGGCTTACTGAATCAATATCCTGTTGATATTGTTTGTCTTGGAATCGGAGAGAATGGCCACATTGCCTTCAATGACCCTCCTGTAGCTAACTTCAGAGATCCGAAGCGGGTAAAAGTGGTGGAACTGGATATGCCTTGCAGGCAGCAACAAGTAAATGAGAACCTGTTTTCCGGCATAAAACTGGTGCCTACCCATGCCGTCACAGTCACTATACCTGCCTTGATAAGCGCTAAATATATGTTTTGTATGGTGCCTGCCAAAAATAAAGCCGAGGCCGTTTATCGCACATTAAATGAGGAAATCAGCGAAAAATGTCCGGCCACTATTCTGAGAACAAAAGAAGATGCCAGACTATACCTGGATGAAGAAAGTGCATCATTACTGGATTAAAACAAGATAATAGTTTGAGACAAGCATGAGAAAATTCACATAAAGTACTGTCTAAAATCGTCTTGCGTCTTGGCTCTTATATCTAAATTTTCAATCATTATGAGACTAAAAATTATTTTATCAGCTATTTTGTCCGGGCTTTTATTAATTGCCCAGGCACAAATAAAGATCGGAATTATCGGGTTGGATACCTCCCACTCCGTTGCATTCACCAAATTTCTGAATGGAGAAGATAAAAAAGAAGAATTCAAGGAGTTTAGGATCGTAGCCGCCTATCCTTACGGATCAAAAACCATCAAAACGAGCTACGATCGCATACCCGGTTATATAGAGCAAGTAAAGGAATTGGGAGTTGAAATTACTCCATCCATTGCCGAACTTTTGGATAAGGTCGATTGCGTGATGCTGGAAACCAACGATGGGAACTTGCATCTGGAACAGGCCTATGAAGTATTTAAAGCGGGGAAGATCGTTTTTATCGATAAACCGATAGGCGCTAATTTAGCTCAATCTATTGCTATTTTTCGACTGGCTAAACAATACAACGTGCCTGTCTTCTCATCATCAGCTTTAAGATATGTCTCTCAGAGCCAAAAACTACGTAATGGAGAATTAGGTAAAGTGTTGGGGGCTGACTGTTATTCTCCCGCACATATCGAACCATCGCACGCCGATATGGCATGGTATGGAATACACGGCACTGAAGCTTTGTTTACCGTTATGGGAACAGGCTGTGTTTCAGTAAACCGTATGTCTTCAGAAGGAACGGACGTGATAGTCGGTCTTTGGGACGATGGAAGAATTGGTACCGTAAGAGGGGCCCGTACCGGAAAAAGCCCTTATGGGGGAAATGCTTTCACGGATCAGGGTGTCGTCTCAACAGGAGTATATGAGGGTTATGAAGCGCTGTTAAAGGAAATACTAAAATTCTTTAAAACCCGTGTTTCTCCTGTAACTGAAAAAGAAACGCTGGAGATATTCACATTTATTGAGGCTGCTGACATCAGTAAAAGCCAAGGGGGAAAGATCATTTCTATGGATGCAACTTATCAGAAAGGCATAAAAGAGGCCCAAAAACTGATCCGTAAACTAAAATAGCAGCAAAATGAAGAAAGGTTGGTTAATTATTGCCGTCGGATTGATATTTTTTTCATGCATGCAAAAAAATAACACCCCTCCGGGAGATCAAACGGTGTTCACCGGAGAAGCGGGAGAGATAAAATTAATTGTCCCGGCTCCGGGGCATTTCCATGCCAATCTGCTTCAAAAAAGCGCCATATTGCAAGTGGACGATTCTGTATTTGTATATGCAGCCCCCAAAGATGCCGGCTTAAAGCAATATCTTTCGGCCATTGAATCTTTCAATCAAAGAGACGAAAATCCTACAAACTGGCAAACAGTTGTTTATATCGGTGATGATTTTCTGAATAAGATGATAACCGACAAAAAGGGAAACGTAGTTGTACTTGCCGGTAATAACAAAGAAAAGACCGAGTATATTCTCAGTGTGGTAGATGCCGGATTAAACGTTCTGTCTGATAAACCGATGGCGATTAATCGGGAAGATTTCCTTTTATTGGAAGAAGCATATGCTAACGCCGAAGCACAAAACGTATTGTTATATGATATGATGACCGAGCGTTACGATATGCTCAATATTATCGAAAAAGAACTTATCAATGACCGGGAATTCTGCGGTGAACTACAACCGGGAACACCGGAAGATCCCGCCGTGTATATGGAAAGCGTGCATCATTTCTATAAAGAAGTATCCGGAGTACCTTTGATCCGTCCGGCATGGTATTACGATGTGGAACAACAGGGAGAGGGTATCGCCGATGTAACCACACACCTGATCGATTTGCTGTTCTGGAAATGTTTTCCCGGTCAGCCTATTGATTATACACGGGATATCGGAAATATCTCTTCCACTCATTGGCCCACTGAAATTACATTGGCGCAATTTACAAAATCGACCGGTGAAACAGCTTTTCCCGATTATCTGCAAAAATATCTCGACAATTCCATACTGAAGGTATATGCCAACGGAAACGTCCATTTCGATGTAAAAAACCATCCTGTGAGTCTAAAGGTTATTTGGAATTACCAGGCTCCCGAAGGTAGCGGAGACACCTTCATGTCGGTTATAAAAGGGACAAAAGCCATTCTGAAAACAGTACAGAACAAGGAACAAAATTTTGTAAAACAGTTATACGTGCAGAAGTCCGAAGGATTGGATGAAAATGAATTTTCCGGTAATCTGCAAAAAGCGATCGGAAAAATCCAAACGACTTATCCTTTTGTTTCTGTTTCGCCTACATCCAATAAGGGGGAGTATCTCATCAACATTCCTGTGGAAAACAGAGAGGGGCATGAATCGCATTTCAAATATGTTGCTGAAAGCTTTTTCAACTTTTTAGCAAACCGCACTATGCCTGAATGGGAAAAAAACAATACTTTAGCAAAATATTACATCACAACAAAAGCTGTAGAAATTGCAAAGGATAGGGATTGACACCGGCGGAACTTATTACGGATCATCAAAGATGTTCCATGGTTCATTAAAGAACATCATGGGTACACGGTTCGATATACTTATCATCGATCAGAACAGATTGAAATCTCAAGAGATTTGGAACGATATAGTGTTCGAACTTCGACGGCTCGACCAGATTTTTAATCGCTTTGATAGTACAAGCGAAACTTCAAAAATCAATTGCGAAGCTATTACTGATCCTGTTCATGTAAGCCCGGAGATGTGGTTCATCCTGAGAAGTTGCCAAATTTATTATACACGCACTTTGGGATTGTTTGATATTACATTAAATGATTTTTCAAAAGTATTGCTGGATGAAAAAGCACATACTGTGATTTTTTCGAAAAAAGATATTTCATTGGATTTCGGAGGCTACGCTAAGGGATATGCATTATTGAAAATTAAGGATTTAATTTATCAAGCCGGAGTGCAACATTGTTTTGTAGATTTCGGAAATAGTTCTATATTGGGAATTGGTCACCATCCTCACGGAGATTCATGGAAGGTGAGCATTGAAAATCCATATGACCAGAATGAAATTTTGGATGAGATTTCTTTAAAGGATCAGGCGCTTTCGGTATCCGGAAATACTCCTTCGTACACGGGGCACATTGTACGGCCTACATCAGTAGAATCGGTGAAGGCACATAAGGTAGTCTCGATTACCTCGGATGATCCGCTGGATGCCGAAGTGCTAAGCACGGTTTTCATGATGACCAATGATATGGAGAAGAAGCGAATTACAGAAAATTTTAAAGTACAAAATATAGCAGAATATAGTTTATAGGAGTATTGAAGTAATATTATGTCGAAAAGAAAATCTAAACAAGTAGACACAAGCCTGCGACAATTTATCAAAGACTTAGGCTACGTTTCGGGTGGTGCCGCGCTTTTGGCTACGACCCCCTGGTTGCAGTCATTTACCCCGGACAAAGCCAAAGAAATAAAAAAAGAGAAAGCCAGGATAGGATTTATTGGAACGGGTTCCAGAGGGACGTATAACATACACGCCATATTGTCTCTACAACATGCCGAAATTGTGGCCCTGTGCGATATATATCCTCCGAACCTGAAAGAAGCATCCGGTCTTTGTCCCAATGCGAAGACATACACCGACTATCGAAAGATGCTGGAATCTCCGGACATCGACGGAGTTATTATATCTACTCCGCTTTATCTGCATGCCCCCATGACATTGGATGCCCTGAATGCAGGAAAACATGTGTATTGCGAAAAGGCAATGGCATTAACCATGGAGCAATGCAAAGCAGTTTACGATGCATATCAAGAAACGGATAAAGTACTCTATTTCTGCGTACAGCGTATGTTCGACAAGAAATATATAAAGGGAATGCAAATGATCCACTCCGGCTTGATCGGTGATATCGTGGGAGAACGTTGTTATTGGTTCAGGAATCATGACTGGAGGCGTCCCGTACCTTCCCCGGAACTGGAACGCCAGATCAACTGGCGTTTGTATCGGGATTATTCAGCCGGCCTGATGACTGAATTGGCATCCCATCAATTGGAAGTATGTTGCTGGGCTATGCAGATGGTGCCTGAATCAGTAGTAGGAACAGGAGACATTGTATATTGGAAAGACGGAAGAGAAGTATATGATAGTGTAAGCCTGGTATATCACTACTCCAACGGAGTCAAAATCAATTATGAATCGCTTATTTCCAATAAATTCAATGGGATGGAAGACCAGATACTGGGCAATAAAGGAACCATGAACCTTGCTACCGGTATTTATTATCTGGAGGATGAGGCCGGCGGTAAAAAATCCGGAATTGAACAATTGATCGGGCAGATAGGTAATAAATTATATGCCTCCGTACCCGCTGCCGGCCCGAGTTGGCGCCCGGAAACGAAAGAGAAATACATTGCTCACAATATCCTTGAAGGTGAGTTTCATGTGAATGATGGCCTATCCATGATTGGTGCATTAAAAGATGGTTCCGATGAAATTCTGTCTGCATTTTGTCAGGCTTGTATTACCGGTGAAAAAGGGAAAAATATCGTGGAAGAAGCGTATCTCGCTACCATGCTTTGTCATATGGGGAATCAGGCGATGGCAGAGCAAAAGAAAATCACTTTCCCCGAAGAATACAAAATTCCTTATATGAAATTCTCTTAGAAAAGATTCCTCACAATTATTATTACTTTACTATTAAAGGAATACTCAGATGAAAGACTTAATTATAACGTCGAGGCAATTAAAAAAAGAAATATACATTCTTTCAGCCTGCTTTGCCGCAGCATTTTTGACGAACATCGTTTCAATCATCATATTCAAAACACCTTGGTATGAAATATTTACTCAAATAGGATACGTCGTAGTTATAACAATTGTGCTATATCTGATCATTGTTTTTTCCCGATTTATAATTTATCTGGCAGGCGGACTTATAAAAAAGTAATGCCTCTTTTTCAATTATTAGATTTTTATTCACTTGAAACGAGCATGTCAACCATGTGCACCCATATGCATGATTAAAACGGGTTCCATACACTTTAATGAAAAATAAAATAATCGTATGAAACCGATATGTTTAAAATAATCATTAAACACCCGAAGGGAATGATTATTTTAAATATCAAAGGTTCCATACACCGAAAAGAAAAAAATAATCGTATGAAAATACTGTTCTGTATTGCATTGTTTCCTATTGCATTGATATCTTATGCTCAAGACAATCAATTAGCAAAAAAAGAAAAGAAGGCCGGGTGGATTTTATTGTTTGATGGGAAATCTTTGGATGGTTGGCGTGTGGCTGGTGATAGTGTTATGTATCCGGATGCAGGATGGAGTGTTGAGGACAACTGTTTGAAGGTGGAGTGGCGTGAAGGCAATAGAAACAGAAATATCATTACCCAAAGTGAGTTTGCCGATTTCGAGTTTTCAATCGAATGGAAACTAGCTCCTGCGGCGAATAGCGGTATCATTTATCACTGGGGTGATGAATTCACGGAAGCACCTCTGTGTATCGGGCCCGAATACCAAATTATTGATGATTTGGGTTGGCCTGCCCCGCTCTCTGAAGATCATTTTACCGGTGTCGATTACGAGATGCATGTAGAGCTGAAAAACAAGAAGTTGAATCCGGTTGGAGAATTCAATGTTTCGAAAATTATTTTTCACAAAGGTCATGTTGAACACTGGTTGAACGGAAAAAAGATTGTTGAATTTGACACATGGACCCCTGATTGGTATGCACGCTTGGGAAAAAGTAAATGGGCTACATCGTCATGTTACGGTGAAAATAAAAGTGGTGCATTTTTGCTTCAGAATTACCGTAATTGTAAATTGTGGTTTAAAAACATAAAAGTAAGACCCTTATAAAAATTCACACCCTGTCAACCAATAGAAGACAATTCATTCAACATATTGAGAATTTTTTTGATGCCATCCGAAACAGGACATTGGTGGATGCAGATGTGCTGTTTGCTCACATATCTTCGAAGTTTGAGAATAATGTTTATCAACATTTTCATCTGAGACCCCTCTTCTCGCTCTAAGACATTTGGAATTAATGATACTCTATTCGTGCTTGAACTTAAAATTCTAAAGCTATTATATTATCATCTAATTACGGCCAATTCTTTTTAGATTGAGGTCTGTTTTCAAATAAATTGATTAAATAAAATACAAACTGATTTTGGCTCGTTGTTTAGCTTTTATCGTAAACATATAAAAGCCCCAAACATTAACGTTTTTTGAAGATATGATTTCGCAAAATAAACTTTTGTAAATTGTATTCTAATTTTCTTTGTATACGTATAAGTCAAGTTTATATTTTAACAAATAAGAACGATTTATCAATAATGAAAGAATAGTAAGCACAATCAGGTTAAAAACTTTAAAGCGGTCTTTCATATTTAAATAAATTTGAGAAAAAGAATTACCTGTGGCGGATATCCATAGCTGAGAGGGACAGGAATCCCAATCTTACTCAAAATCCGAACTGGCGAAACAGAATGGTTCAGGTTTTAATTTTCTCACCTTTCCAAAAACAAAAGAGGCGAGAATTATCTCTAAACTTTATGTATGGTGAAATATACAGTTTTTATTGTTCTTGTATTGTTTGGTTCTTTTTCTTCTTTATACGGACAAAATATATCGGGGATAAAAGAGTACGGGCAGGAATATGTCACATATCCATTTTCCGATCCTAACCCTATACCTGTATTCGGGAAAATATATCCATACTACAGATATGACGGATTTACTGAAAGATCAGAGAAAAGGTCATGGAAAATTGTTGAACTCGAAAATGATTTTCTTAAGATAAAGATCTTTCCCGAAATTGGAGGTAAAATATGGTCCGTTATTGACAAGACAAACGGTAAAGAGCTATTTTATGGCAATGACGTCGTGAAATTCAGGGATATCTCCTTACGAGGGCCATGGACAAGCGGTGGTATCGAGTTTAACTACGGAGTCGTAGGACATGCCCCTTCCTGTTCTTTTCCTGTGGACTATATGACAAAGGTGAATGATGATGGAAGTGCAAGTTGTTTCATAGGGGTTTTGGATTTGTTGACAAGAACCCGTTGGACTGTTGAAATAAACTTGCCTAAAGATAAAGGCTGGTTCACTACCCGTTCTTTTTGGCATAATTCCACCTCAGGAACCCAACCTTATTATAATTGGGTGAATACGGGCGTACTTGCCAAAGACGACCTGGAATTTATTTATCCGGGAAAACACAATATCCGTCACGATGGTATCGCCTTACCCTGGCCAATAGATTCTTCGAGAAATAAAAATCTGACCCGATGGATTGAAAATGACTTTATAGGCTCTAAATCATATCATATTATGGGTACTCATAGTCCTTATTTTGGAGCTTATTGGGCTTCGGAAGAGATCGGAATGATGCAGTACGCCGACAGGGATGAAAAATTAGGACGCAAAATTTTCAGTTGGGCATTATCCGATCAGGGGAATATTTGGAAAGAATTGCTCACCGATAGTAAAGGGCAATATGTAGAACTTCAGAGCGGAAGACTTTTCAATCAAAATATGGAAATCAGCAGCCTTACACCTTTTAAACAAATCGGGTTTATACCCTATGCAACTGATACATGGAACGAATATTGGTTTCCGTATAAAGATACGCAAGGTGTGAGTAATGTAAATTTGGAGGGAGTCATATATGTCAGTCAGGATAACGGATTGTTTTCTCTCAGATTGTATCCCTTGCAAAGAATAGAAGATACGCTTAAGTTTTATAACAAGCAAGGGGAATTACTTCTTATGCAGGAGGTATCGTTGAAAGTTGCAAAGACCTACGAATTTCAGACCTCCCTGCTGAAAACTGATTCTGTTCATTCAATAAGGTTATGTAACAAAATATTATGGAGCAGTGAAAGCGTTGATCTTGAAAGGCCTGTGGATAAGAATGATCAATTCAATTGGGATACGGCGCAGGGGCAATATCTCAGGGGACGGGACCTTTCGGGATTAAAGTTGTATGATCAGGCCGAGATATTTATTCGTAAGGCTTTGGAATATGATAACTATTTTGTTCCTGCATTGACGGAAATGTCCCGTCTTTTTTATCATAAAATGGATTATGATTCGGCATTCCATTATGCATATAAAGCATTATCCGTTGATACATACGACCCTGCGGCAAATTTTGAATATGGGAGAGCGGCATTAAAACAAGAAAAATATTACGATGCGCTGGATGGATTTGAAGTCGCCAGCCTTTCTCTTCCGTACAGAAGCGCCGCATTTACCGAACTTTCCAAAATATATACACTGAGAAAAGAATACTCCAAAGCAATTGAATATGCGGAAAAAAGTTTAGTAAATAACCGACACAACATAGAGAGTTTGCAGTTACTCTGTTTACTGACCCAGTTAACGGGAGATGAAAATCATACGGTTCATTTTGCAAACCTGATCAGATCAGGAGACCCATTCAATCATTTTGTCCGGTTTGAAGAATACCTGCAAAACAAAACTTCTTTGAATCAGGAAATTTTCCAGGATCAGATAAGAAGTGAAATGCCGGAACAGATTTACCTTGAATTAGGGATCTGGTATAATTCTTTAGGATTAAAAGAAAGGGCATTGGAAGTTTTCAGGCTTGCCCCATCTAATCCCGAGATAAAGTATTGGGAAGCTTTTCTGAAAAGTGATGCTATAGAATTAGAAAAAGCAGAGAATCTTAATCCCGATTTTATATTTCCTTTTCGCGAAGAAAGCCGGCAAGTGTTTGAATGGGCAAAGAATAACGGTAGTGAATGGAAAGCAAGCTATTATCTATCTTTATTACATGCATCCAGGAATAACAAGAACGAGGCTATTAAATTACTTGTTTCCGTGGAAGACAGACCGGATTTCGCTCCCTTCTATATTGTCAGATCTCAGTTGATCATTGATGAGGATGCCGAAAGAGATATACAAAGGGCGATTTCGTTAACTCCGGCAGAATGGCGATATGTACATGAATTAACGCGGTTTTATTTAAGTAAATCAGAAACACGGAAAGCGTTAGATGCGATTACCCCGTTTTATAAAGAAAATTCATCCCATTTTCCAACGGCAACTTTATATACAAGAACATTGATTCGAAATAAACAATATAAGGATGCTGAAAAAGTCTTGACGGATATTCACATTTTACCTTTTGAAGGAGCCAGGGATGGCAGGTTACTCTATCAGGAAACCAAGTTAATGTTGGCTGCTACAGCTTTGAATGCCGGAAATTTAAAACTAGCTTCAAAGAAAATTGAAGAAGCCAATCTTTGGCCTCGAAATTTAGGCGTGGGAAAGCCGTATAATGAAGTAATTGACTCAAGGGTAGAAGATTGGATAAGTGCTATGATCTACACTAAAGCGTCCAATTCGGAGATGAAGAAAAAATATCTCGGAAAGGTAGCATTTACATCGTTAAGCCAAAATTCCCCGAATACCCTTTTGCAGTGTATTGCTCTTTATCAATTGGGTGAATTACAAAAATCAGAGGAGTTATTCTATCAATGGAAGAATAATCAGAGAGCAGGAAACATGCAACAATGGGGAGAGTCGTTCTATAAGGAAAATAGAGAAAAAAATAATCCTTTCGATTATGAACGGACAATTCGGATCATCGGGCTTATTTCCGGGACGGAAGACACAAGATTATTTTAATATTTTAGCAGAACACAAATGATTATGATTAAAAAATGGAGTTTATTCTTTCTTTTGTTTATCACTTCTGTATTTTACATGTTTAGTAAGGATAAACAGGTTTATCTCTATCAGGTAGATCCGTTAATTAAAGTCCTTAAAGAAAGAAATTATTTCAGGGACGAAACGGACACGATCAGGGTAGCAAGGGGAGAAGTTGCCAGTGTGCAAATTGTTGTGCAAGGGTTGACAGAAATTAGAAATATGCAGGCAACCGTGACCCATATATCCTCCGGTCTCTCCAAACTGGCGGGAGCCACAACCGGCTGGGTAGGATATGTTCGCGTTGGACGCTCTTATAATCCGCCATCAAAAGATATCATCAGGTCAGTATCCGGTTATTTCCCCGATCCCATTATACCTGATTCCGCCTTTTCCATAAAACCCGGCGAAATACAACCTTTATGGATCAGCATACCCACAGATGCGGCAACAGTTCCCGGTTTATATAAGGGAACCGTAGAGATTACGGGAGAAGTAGGAAAAAAGAAAAAAGCATGGTATAAAGAGTTTTATATCCGGATTTATCCGGTTACGTTAGGCAAGTCACCTTTGTATATTACGAATTGGTCGGCCCATTTTAATCCTGTAACTCTCTCTTATTTGAATAATAATAACCCTGTGGAGGCATATTCTCCGTTATACTGGGAATTGATCGGGATACATGCTAAACTGATGGCTTCGCATAGGCAGAATGTTCATAGGATATACCCTATCTGGCATACGTTATATACATATAATGACGGGAAATATACTTTCGATTTCAGCAGGTTCGATAAAGAAGCGGAAATTTTTGATGCTGTAGGGGCTTTGGAGAGAATAGAAGGAGGTCATCTGGCCTGGCGCTCCGGTGCATGGGACGATCCTTTCTTCGTGGAAGTGCCCCTTCCCGATAATGAGGAAACCGCCCAATTACGTGTATCGCCCAACCCCAAAAAAGTTGAAAATGGAATCAGGTTTACGTTGCTCCCTGTCGAGGATGAAAGAGCAAAAAATTTCATTACACAATTCTTACCTGCTTTCAAGCAACATCTTGAACAAAGAGGGTGGCTGGACAGGTACATGCAGCATATTGCAGATGAACCGACGGCTAAAAATGCATCTTCTTACGTCACCATTAGCAATTATATTCATGAGTTTCTGCCCGGGGTCAAGGTGCTGGATGCGGTGTTGACTTCGAAAGAGTTAGCCGGAGCGATTGATATTTGGGTTCCTGTACTCAATGTTTTACATAACGATTATGCTTTCTATCAGGATTTGAAAAAAGAAGGAAAGGAAATTTGGTTCTATACTTGCGTCGGTCCCAGGGGTAATTATGCGAACAGGTTTATAGAGTTACCACTCAATCAGACAAGATATTTGCATTGGATCAATTATAAATACGATGCTACCGGATATCTGCATTGGGGCCTTAATTACTGGGTAGAAGACCAGTTAAATGCAGATGCTTCGAGAGATAGGGGAAGATTGCCGGCAGGAGATAATTGTATCATATATCCCGGATATCGCAAGCTATACTCTTCTATCCGGTTTGAAGCTATGAGAGACGGGATTGACGATTATCAGCTCTTGAAGATGGTGGAAAGGAAAGATGAGAAAAGAGCTAAAAGATATGCTGACGCTATTATCTTTAATTTCAACGATTATGAAGCGAGTGTAACTTCTTTCAGAAGTGTTAGAAAGCAGATATTGGATTTCCTGAGCCAACCATAATAAAACTATATTTTTTTTAATTTATAGACATCATTATAGATTATTTTATGAAGCCTACATGTTTAAAATTTCACCTGCTGCTGTATATCATTTTTTTCTCTGTTTCATGTGTGACCACGAAACAGAATGAAGTAAAAATGATCGAATTGAAAGAACCGAAACGTCCCGCCGGACAGGAAAATGTGCTGCAACTTGCTGTTGATCCGATTCCAACCGTCAGAATCGGCTTTATAGGGGTGGGTAACCGGGGAGGAGCAGCCCTTAGAAGATATATCCATCTGGAAGGTGTTGAAATTAAGGCTATCTGCGACCTGAAAGAGGATATGGTAAAGAGAGGTCAGTCCTATATTCAAAATAATAATCTTCCCCCGGCTGCGGAATATATTGGAGAAGATACATGGAAAGAAGTTTGTGAACGGGATGATATCGATTTAATCTATATATGCACCGATTGGCTGACCCACACCCCGATGGCTGTCTATGCCATGGAAAAAGGAAAGCACGTCGCCCTAGAAGTCCCGGCAGCGGTAACTATCGAAGAATGCTGGCAGTTGGTCGATACGGCAGAAAAAACAAGAAGGCACTGCATGATGCTGGAAAATTGCTGCTATGATTTTTTTGAACTAACTACCTTACATATGGCTCAGCAAGGAGTATTCGGAGAGTTTGTCCATGGAGAAGGCGCTTATATTCACGACCTTAGATCCCAATTGAAAGATGTAGAGGGCTGGCGCGTGAAATTTTACGAAACTTATACCGGAAATCCTTACCCGACACATGGTTTCGGCCCTATCTGCCAGGCGATGAATATACATAGGGGAGACAAAATGAACTTCCTGGTATCGGTCTCTTCCGATCAATTCGGAATGTCTGCCCATTTAAAAGAGCTGTATGGCGACGGCTCTCCTGAATCACAGATAAAGCATACATTAGGGGATATGAATACAACCATCATCCGCACCGAGAAAGGGAAAACAATAATGGTACAACATGATGTAACCAGTCCCCGCCCATACAGTCGCCTTCATACATTAAGCGGAACAAAAGGTTTTGCGCAAAAGTATCCTATACCCTCTATAGCTTTGGATCCGGATGCTCATCAATTTTTGCCGGAAGAAAAGTTTAATGCCCTAATGAAAGAGTATGAACACCCTTTTATAAAGGAGATAGGAGAGAAGGCTAAAAAAGTGGGAGGTCACGGTGGAATGGATTATATAATGGATTATCGTTTGATCCATTGCTTAAGAAACGGGTTACCCCTTGATATGGACGTCTATGACGCTGCAGAATGGTCATGCCTTGTGGAGCTTACGAAAATATCCACTACAAATGGCGGGAGACCTGTAAAAATCCCTGATTTTACCAGAGGAGATTGGAATAAGCTACAGGGATTAAAATTTTTTTAGCAAAAATGGCATATACCGGACAGAGAATAATACAATAACAGAGTATGAAGAATAACAGCAGACGAAAATTCATCAGGCAGGCATTTATTTCAGGGGTAGGATTAAGTATGGGGGGGACCTCACTGGCAAATACAACAACAGACAGACCATCAGAAAAACAGATCATACTGCCTGATGTATCAAAATTTACTCCTGCCTCTCCCGATATACCATTTGTTCCGAGAAGAATTGCCAGTTGGTGGAATACAATAGAAGATTTACAATGGTCCCAGAAAAGCATTAAAGATAAGATCAAAAGACGGGCCGAAGCTTTTGCAGAAGCCAAGATTGATATGGTAGTAAATTACGGATTTCATATTCGATTCGATTTTTCCAACTATTTTGGCCAGTTGCATGGGTATATGGCGAATGTTTGTG
>NZ_CALNAT010000236.1 GCF_937873925.1 uncultured Proteiniphilum sp.
TCCATGTATTCAGGTCATCGAGCGACGCACCGTCGAAGATGGGGGTGGCAAACTTCACACCGAGTGATTGTCCCGCCCAGCCGAGTACGGTCTCGAATATCTGTCCTAGGTTCATACGGGAGGGTACACCCAGGGGGTTCAACACAATATCTACAGGTGTTCCGTCGGCAAGGAAAGGCATGTCTTCCTGACGCACGATCCTGGATACGATACCTTTGTTTCCGTGGCGTCCTGCCATTTTGTCTCCCACCTGGATCTTCCGTTTTTTCGCCACATACACTTTGGCAATCTGCATGATTCCCGAAGGCAGTTCATCACCGATGGTGAAATCGAAACGCTTCCGTTTCAACTCAGCGTCCAGTTCCTTGTAACGGTGCAGGTAATTGATCACCGTAGTGCGTATCAGTTCGTTCTTATGGGTGTCGGACGTCCATTTATTCAATTGAATGGATTGGTAATCGATTTCACCCAAAACCTTGTGCGTGAATTTTGCACCCTTGGGGACGATATCCATATTGGTGTAGTCCTTCACTCCTATCGAAGTTTTGCCTTCGGTGAGGGTGAGCAGCTTATTGATAAGCACTTTCCTGAGTTCTTCCATTTTGACTTCGTACTCTTCGTCAAGCTTGGGGAGAAGCGCTTTATTGGAAAGTTTGGTCTTTCCTTTCTTGGATGCTTTTGAGAACAGGTTGGTGTGGATAACTACGCCATTGAGCGATGGAGACGCTTTCAGGGAAGCGTCTTTTACATCCCCTGCCTTGTCGCCGAAAATGGCGCGCAGCAGTTTTTCCTCGGGTGACGGATCGGATTCGCCTTTCGGAGTGATTTTACCGATCAGGATGTCACCCGGTTTGATGCGTGCTCCGACGCGGACGATCCCTCTTTCATCGAGATCTTTGGTTGCCTCCTCACTCACATTGGGAATATCGGAAGTGAGTTCTTCCATTCCCCGTTTGGTTTCGCGTACCTCAAGGGAGAACTCTTCCACATGCACCGAGGTGAATACGTCTTCACTCACCAGCCGTTCACTCAACACGATAGCATCTTCGAAGTTATACCCTTTCCACGGCATGAATGCCACTTTCAGGTTTTTACCCAGCGCCAGTTCACCGTCCTGTGTGGCATATCCTTCGGTAAGAATTTCGCCTACTTTTACTTTTTGACCTACCTTGCAGATAGGACGCAGGTCGACGGTGGTATTTTGGTTGGTCTTCCGGAATTTGGGGATGTTATAAGTCTTTATGGCATCCTCAAAACTGGCGAATTCCTCTTCCTGGGTCTGCTCGTATTTTATTTTAATGGTGTTGGCATCTACATAGAGGACCTCACCGTTTCCTTCAGCCATGACCTGGGACCGGGAGTCTTTGATAACCTGGCCCTCAATACCTGTACCTACGATGGGTGATTCGGTTCTCATCAGCGGAACTGCCTGGCGCATCATGTTCGATCCCATCAATGCACGGTTGGCATCGTCGTGCTCAAGGAACGGAATAAGCGATGCGGCGATAGACGCAATCTGCATGGGCGACACGTCCATCAGTTCCACCTCTTCCGGCGCGATGACGGGATAATCGGCATCCTGCCTTGCTTTCACACGCGGGTTCACGAAGCGACCTTTGTTATCGAGCGGCGCATTTCCCTGCGCGATCAGCTTGTCTTCTTCCTCTTCCGCGGCGAGATAGATGACCTCGTTGTTGTGGATATTCACAACTCCGTTCTCTGCTTTGCGGTAAGGGGTTTCGATGAATCCGAGATCGTTGATCTTTGCATAGACGCAGAGCGAGGAGATAAGCCCGATATTCGGTCCCTCGGGTGTTTCTATCGGGCAAAGGCGGCCGTAGTGGGTGAAGTGAACGTCGCGCACCTCAAACCCGGCGCGTTCGCGTGAAAGTCCGCCCGGACCAAGCGCCGACAGACGGCGTTTATGGGTGATCTCAGCCAGTGGGTTGGTCTGATCCATGAACTGCGACAGCGCATTGGTCCCGAAAAATGTATTGATGACCGATGAGATGGTTTTCGCGTTGATCAGGTCGATCGGGGTGAAAACCTCGTTATCGCGCACGTTCATTCTTTCACGGATGATACGCGCCATACGGTTCAGACCTACTCCGAACTGGGTATATAATTGTTCCCCTACCGTGCGCACACGCCTGTTACTGAGGTGGTCGATATCGTCCACCACGGCTTTGGAGTTGACAAGCTCGATAAGGTATTTGATGATCTCGATCATGTCTTCTTTCGTGAGGACACGGGTATCGACATCTATTTCGAGATTCAGTTTTTTGTTGATCCTGTAGCGTCCTACGTCGCCCAGGTCGTATCTTTTCTCCGAGAAAAAGAGATTGTTGATTACCTCCCGTGCACTGGCGTCATCAGCCGGTTCGGCGCTGCGCAACTGGCGGTAGATGTGACGGATGGCATCGATCTCCGTATTACTCGGGTCTTTCTGTAATGTGTTGTAAATGATGGAATAATCGGAAGTATTGGCCGTTTCCTTGTGCAGGAGAATGGAAGCGACGCCCGATTCGATGATCGCGTCTATATGCTCCTGTTCCAGCACGGTTTCCCGCTCAATGACCACTTCGTTCCTTTCGATGGAGGTAACCTCACCGGTATCTTCATCGACAAAATCTTCCATCCATGATTTTAGTACGCGCGCGGCTAACTTGCGTCCCAGCACCTTTTTGAGGCTTGCTTTATTTACTTTCACCTCTTCGGCCAGATCGAATATCTCAAGGATATCTTTGTCGCTTTCAAAGCCTATGGCGCGAAGCAGCGTGGTGACCGGCAATTTCTTTTTCCGGTCGATATAGGCGTACATCACATTATTGATGTCCGTAGCGAATTCAATCCATGACCCCTTGAACGGGATGATACGGGCGGAATAAAGCACTGTGCCGTTCGCGTGGAGGCTCTGTCCGAAGAATACGCCCGGAGAACGGTGCAATTGCGAAACAATTACGCGCTCGGCGCCGTTAATGACGAACGTCCCTTTCTCGGTCATATAGGGAATAGTGCCGAGATATACGTCCTGAATAACAGGGGTAAAGTCTTCGTGATCGGGATCGGTGCAATATAAATACAGCTTTGCCTTCAGCGGGACACTGTAGGTGAGTCCTCTGTCTATACACTCGTCGATGGTATAGCGCGGAGGATCAACATAGTAATCTAAAAATTCAAGGACGAAGTTGTTGCGGGTATCGGCAATAGGAAAATTCTCCGTGAAAACCTTATACAATCCTTCATTCTTTCTACTTTCGGGAGGGGCGTCGAGTTGGAGGAAATCCTGAAACGATTTTAACTGTACTTCCAGAAAATCGGGAAAATCAAGCGGATTTTTAATCGACGCGAAATTGATTCTTTGATTGGCGTTATTTGAAGACATGGATGTGAGTTTTTGAACCTACTATATATTGACACAAAAGGTTAAGAATCTTCAGGAAGAAGATTCCTAACCATATTAACCTAATTTAGGTAAATGTTATTTAAGTTCAACTTCTGCCCCAGCCTCTTCAAGTTGTTTTTTCAAAGCGTCTGCTTCGTCTTTTGTTATACCTTTCTTCAATTCGCTGGGAGCTGCGTCCACCAGATCTTTGGCTTCTTTCAAACCGAGTCCGGTGAGTTCCTTTACTGCCTTAACCACGGCAAGTTTAGCTGAACCTGCGCTTTTAAGGATTACATCGAATTCTGTTTTTTCCTCTACTACGGCTACATCTCCGCCTGCGGCAGGTGCGGCAACAGCAACAGCTGCGACTGCCGGTTCAATACCGTATTCGGTTTTTAAGATTTCAGCCAGTTCATTAACCTCTTTTACTGTCAGGTTAACCAGGTCTTCAGCAAATTTTTTTAAGTCTGCCATTTTTTTTATTTATTTAAATTGATTACTAATTCTGTTTGTTGTAAAAATTAATTAACTCTCTTTCTCCGACAACGTTTTCAATACCCCGTGGAGTATGGTGCCCCCGGATTGGAGTGCGGAAATAACATTCTTTGCAGGTGATTGCAACAGTGCGATCACATCTCCGATAAGCTCCGTCTTGCTCTTGATATTCACCAGGTCTTGCAAAGCTTTTTCTCCGACGAAGAAACTTTCCTGAACGTAGGCGCCTTTGAAAGCCGGTACTTTGTCGGCTTTGTATTTATCGATGAGCTTGGCAGGAGTGTTGGCTACGTTAGAGAACATAATGGCCGTATTCCCTTTCAATACGGGATACAGGTCGGTATAGTCTCTTTCGAGCGACTCGAATGCTTTTTGCAACAAGGTATTCTTAACCACCACCAGCTTGATCCCCTGTTGCAGAAAGCATTCG
>NZ_CALNAT010000237.1 GCF_937873925.1 uncultured Proteiniphilum sp.
TACTGGACGGAACATCACTGAGTACCTTTTCGTAGGCAGAACGAATGGTGAAAAAATCTTCCACTTTTCTGGATTCAGCCACGTTCCCTTTTTTGATACGCAATGTCTGGGTACGCGACTTATAGATCCGGTCATAATCTTCCGAGCGCATAATGCCATTGTCGTAGACCTCATTTAATTTATTCCGGATATAGAGTTTGTATTCGGGTGAAAGTTCGGCGAGCCTGGCCTTCAGGTTTACATCCGCATCGAAGTCGGCGAGGGCATTTCTGTGGGCCTCCTCATCAATCTCGAAATAAGGCTCGTAAAACTCCAGGATGCTGTCCTGTTCCGCTTTCAGTTGCTCAGCAGGTTTATACACAGGAAAATCGAACGGAGCGGTGAGAAGCCCGTATTGCCAAGGCCTGCCTTCATTGAAATTATACTTGAAACTGCCCTGACGGGGAAAAAAATAGGTGATAAAAAGTACAGCGATAATAAAGACCAACGGGACGAATATTTTTGTCTTGATCCTTACCTTTCTTTTATTGGATGACCTGTTATTCATTCCTCCGGATGCTAACTTTGTAGATTGTAGATTTTTTATACAACAATTAAAACCGGGAATTGTTTTAAGTTTTTACGAGTATCTGGGAGAGAGAGAGAAAGTCCTTTAAGGAAGTGTAACATTCGTGTTTCTGTAATTGGATTAAAAAAAACTACTTTTGCAGTTAAAAATGGATGTGATGGTCCGCGTAATGACAAAGGAATGAAGAACAAACAAAAAAGCATATTGGTCGATTTATCTTATATGAAAGATTTGTATCGCGGATACGGACAGATAGCTTTGAATTACGGTAATTATTTTAAGAAAAATTACAGCGTTCAAGCCTCTGATTATGAGTTGACTCTGCTGCTTCCTAAAAAGTATTTCGGAGTTTTTGGTAACCAGGTAAAGTATATATCTTCATCAAATTGGTTTAGAAAACATTGTGGTTATCTATTTCCTAAATTTGATATCTGGCATAATTTGCAGTTTCCTGTGCGATTCAAACCTCATTCGAAATCAACAAAATATATTTTCACAATCCACGATCTCAATGTATTATCCCTTGAATATGAGAAGACGCAAAAACGTGTAGCAAGAAACTATCGCCGGCTTGCAAGACATATAAAGAGGGCTTCAATTGTTACTACAATTTCAAATTTTTCCAAAAGACAAATTGAGAATCATTTTAATTTAGATGGAAAACGCCTTGTCCTGATTTATAATGGTGTTGAAGAAATTTCTACAAAGCCCGCCTGCAAACCTGGTTACCCAATAGAAAAGCCGTTCTTTTTTTCCATAAGTGTTTTTCGGCCAAAGAAAAACTTCCACATTTTACTCGATATGATGAAACTTATGCCCGAGAGACATCTTTATATTGCCGGCAACGACAATACGGAATACGGTATAATGATAAAAGACCGCATTGAAAGAGAGGGAATAAGTAATGTTATTCTTTTAGGAACTGTTTCGGAAGAAGAAAAGGTTTGGCTTTACGCGAATTGTGAAGCGTTTCTGTTTCCTTCGCAACTTGAAGGATTCGGTCTGCCTGTCATCGAAGCCATGCATCTCAGGAAACCAGTTTAAAAGAAATCGGCGGTGATTTTGCCTATTTTTGGGAAAACTTTGATCCGCAGGAAATGAAGCAGTTGATCGATGAAAATCTGGGAAAATTCTATCAGAATAAGGATTTGGCACAGAAAGAAAAAAAATATGCCCATTCGTTTTCGTATGAGAAACACTTTGAAGAATATGAGAAATTGTATGCCACAGTTTGATATTGACCTGGTTTATCTGTGGGTTGACGGAAACGACGCAGAATGGGTCGCCAGAAAAAAACGGTTTTTAGGGGAAAACGTAGCTCTGAATACAGAGGCTACAACCAAAGCGCGCAATGCGAATAACGACGAGTTGAAGTATTCGTTGCGATCGGCAGAAAAATATGCGCCGTGGATTCACAACATCTTCATTGTGACGGACGGGCAAAAGCCGGACTGGCTGGATTTGCAAAATGGGAAAATCAAAATCGTTGATATACGCGAACTTATTCCTCCCGAAGCTTTACCTTGTTACAACTCTGTTATCATTGAACATTTTTTGTATAAAATTCCGGATCTATCGGAGCATTTTTTGTATGCGAACGACGATATGTTTTTCAATGTGAAGGTTACTCCCGGTTTCTTTTTTACAAGTGAAGGTTTTCCTGTTGTGAGATTGCAACGCACTTTTGGCGGTAAATGGATCAACAAAGGGAAAAAAGTATTTAATATACACACCAATATTTACAGGAAGACCATTGATCGGGCCGCTTCGCTCATCGAGAAGAAATTCGGGAGATACTACTCAGGAACTCCTCATCACAATATCGACTCTTATCTGAAATCGGACTATCGGCTTGTTTCCGAAAAGATATTCCGGCATGAGATACATTCCACCATAACCCATCATCTCCGAAGTGAGGACGATATTCAGCGGATTATTTACCTTTACTATGCTTTAGCTGTAAGGAGGGGGGAGTTGTGTTACGTAGGTAGAAGGGAGTCATGCAGGATACGACTGCAAAAGCCCGATTATATGTACTTTATTAACAGGTATCAGCCGATTCTTTTTTGCCTTAACGACAGTCATCATGCTACTGATGCCGACAGGAACAGGGTGAGGCCTTTTCTGAAGACTCTTTTTCCGGAGAAATCCTCCTTTGAGATGTAAGATAAAGTAAAGTGATATCTTTCTTTAATGAATAGATTGTGAATGATACGAATTAATATACGTAAATTCTCCGGTCAGAATTGATTTTTTTACATGGACAAATATATTATTGAAGCAATAAAGAATGGGATTATACTAAGGCAGGAATTATTGAAGAACAAAGTGATGCTAAGGAGTATAAAAGAAATAGGAGAATTAGCATGCGATACAATACGTTCCGGTCATAAGATCCTCCTATGCGGAAATGGAGGCAGTGCGGCAGATGCTCAACATATTGCTGCGGAGTTAGTCGGTAGGTTCGTAAAAGAACGAAAAGGGTTACCCGCTATTGCGCTCACAACAGACACATCCATATTAACCTCCATAGGGAATGACTATGGCTTCGATGAAATTTTTTCGAGGCAGGTTGAGGCTTTAGCTGCAAAAGGAGATTTATTGATAGGAATTTCCACGAGTGGTAATTCTGAAAATGTATATAGAGCCCTGCGTAAGGCTAAAGATATGAATATAGAAACAATAGGATTTTTAGGAAAAACCGGAGGTAAATGTAAAGATGTAAGTGATATTGTTCTTTTAATCGATTCTTATGAATCTGCAAGGATTCAGGAGATTCACATAATGTTAGGCCATATTATGTGTGGAATAGTGGACCATTTATTAGACGAATCTCATAGAGAATTGCAATAAATTATACAATGACTCAAAAAGTTGTTTTTTTAGATAGAGATGGGACTATAAATGTGGATTACGGCTATGTATATAAGTTATCCGACCTGAAATTGTTGCCAGGCGCTGGTGAGGCATTAAAACTATTCCAAGAAAACGGATTCAAACTAATAATTGTTACAAATCAGTCAGGAATAAGCAGGGGTTTTTATACTTTAACCGATGCCATAAAATTTAATAACGCATTGAATACCGAATTGGGAAAATATAATGTTCATATTGAAGAATTCTTCATCTGTACGCATGCTCCCGAAGATAAGTGTATTTGTCGTAAACCCTCTCCTGTTATGGTTCTTGAAGCAATAAGGAAATATCATATCGATGTGGGTGCCTCCTATCTGTTTGGAGATAAGTTATCGGATGTGGAATGCGGCGAAAATGCAGGAGTCGCATCTTTCTTAGTTACTAAGGATAATTCATTGCTTTATTGGGCAAACCTATTAATAAAACAGTTTATATGAAACCGAAATATAAAAGGATAATAATCGTATGAAACTTGAAGCAATTCGCGGAAAAAGAATTCTCATTATTGGAGATATTTTAATTGATACGTATTATGTTGGGGATGTGAAACGAATATCACCCGAAGCCCCTGTTCCGGTTGTCAGAGTAAATAATACTTATAGTGTTTTGGGAGGAGCCGCAAATGTGGCGCGTAATTTGATGGGCATCGAATGCAATCCCACTGTTTTGGGCCTTATTGGGAACGATGAAAATGGGAAGCTGGTGAATAAAATGTTTGAGGATCTAAAAGCAGAAAATGTTTTATTCCCGACATTAGAATCTACTGTTACAAAAATCAGGATTCTCGGAAATAATCAACAAATAGCGCGACTTGATTTTGAAAAAGAGTTCCATTCCATTTCCCGCGACGAAGAACTGTTATTGACGCAAGCAATGGAAAAACTCATTCCGGAAATTGATGTTGTGGTCGTTTCAGATTATGGGAAGGGAGTATGTAATGAACTTATATGTAAAAACGCCATTGAATTATCTTCCCGATACAATAAACCAATCATAATAGATCCCAAAGGGTTTGATTGGCATAAATATGAAAATGCAACCATCGTAACCCCAAATCTAAAAGAATTATCCGATATTTATGGGGAAGAGGTTGAAAACAGAGATAATCCCATACATATTGCAGGCCGGTTTATTCTAAATAAATACAACATACACTCTTTATTAATTACACGATCTGAAAAGGGAATGTCTTTTATAGACCGACAAACATCCGTACATATATCTACGGAAGCTAAAGAAGTCTTTGATGTTTCGGGAGCGGGAGATACCGTTGTCGCCGTTTTAGCTGCCGCTTTGGCTGCAAAATTTTCCTTACATGATGCGATAAACCTGTCGAATAAAGCCGCAGGGATAGTGGTCGGCAAGATAGGAACATCCCCAATACTGTATGATGAACTCGAAACGGGCATACTGAAAAGACAAAATAATAAAAAAGTCATATCCGCAGATGATGTTCAGGAAATCGTAAAAAAACTAAAGGGCATGCATTCTAAAATTGTATTTACCAACGGATGTTTTGATATCTTGCATCAAGGGCATGTATCCTGTTTGCAGGAAGCAAAGAAATTAGGAGATATATTAATAGTCGGAGTAAACTCCGATGATTCGGTTAAAAGGTTAAAAGGACCGTCTCGTCCCATTAATGATGAGGCTTCCCGCAGTATTATTTTAAGTGCATTGGAATGTGTTGATTACGTAACAGTTTTTGCAGACGATACCCCGCTGGAGTTAATTAAAACCATTTGTCCCGATGTATTGGTGAAAGGAGGCGATTATGCAATTGAGGATATCGTTGGCCGGGAATTTGCCAAAGAAATTGTTATCATCCCTTTTCTGGAAGGATTCTCCACCACTTCCATTATTGATAAATTATATTGAAAAAATATATGCGGGCGCGGGAAAGACGAAAAAGACTCTACTCTATCATTCTGATCCCAAGAGTTCTGAAGATCAGGAGATATTTAAAAAAATATATTCGAAAAGAAGAGGGAAATGTCTCCGTCATTGTGCTTACCGAGCATATAGGCGATATTATTGCCTGTGAACCGGTTTCTTATTGGTTGAAAAGAACATATCAACATAAAGTGGTCTGGCTAATAAATGAAAAATACCACGAGCTTCTGTTGATGTTTAGGAATGTAGATGAAATTATAGACCTGAGTTGTCTCTCCGAATGGGTATATCTTGATAAATTCACCCATCTGCCGCATGTATATAACCTGCATTTTGACGGCAGGCAATGTTCCCGTTTTTATTTGAGCAATCAATCGTCCCAAAAACATATCGGATTTGAGAACTATTATAATTATGGATGTTTATTGGAAAGTTTTTGCATGGTTGGCAAATTGCCTCGATTAAATATTCGGCCTCAACTTTTTTTGGTTCAGCATACACTTTCTTTCAATTATTTATTGCCGGATAAATATATTGTGGTGCATCCTCAGGCTAATGATATTTCTCGAAATTGGGATATAGGTAAATGGAATCAACTGATCTCTTCTTTCCCCGATTTTACTTTCATCGAAATCGGTTTGTCGCCGGTTTTATCCGGAAAAAACTGTATTACGTCGTTATGTGGCAAACTGACATTTCAGGATATTGCTCTCGTTGTGAAAAACTGTTTTCTTTTCATTGGAATAGATAGCGGTATGGCTCATTTTGCAAACGCATTGGGAACGCCAAGCCTTATTTTACTGGGGAAATACGGTAATTTTGATAAATATATGCCCTATTCAGGTATTTTTGATATTGAGGATTTTCGTGTAATTCAATATCCGGATTTTGTATATGATCTTCCGGTTTCAATAGTGAAAGAAGAGGCAGACAGGTTCATTTCTGCCTTGAATGCAAGATAGTATTTTTGATTTTCATTTCATTAAAGCATTGTGAATAATAAAAAAAATGACATAAGAGCAATAGCTTTCTATCTCCCACAATATCACCCGATACCGGAGAATGATCAGTGGTGGGGAAAAGGCTTTACCGAATGGACAAATGTAGGGAAGGCAAAACCTCTGTTTAGAGGTCACGATCAACCAAAAGTGCCTGCCGATCTGGGATATTATGATTTACGATTGCCCGAAGCGCGAATTGCCCAGGCAGAGATGGCAAAAAAATATGGTATCGATGGCTTTTGTTATTACCATTACTGGTTTGGTGAAGGAAAACAGCTATTAGAGAGGCCGTTCAATGAAGTGCTAAATTCCGGCAGTCCGGATTTTCCCTTTATGCTTTGTTGGGCAAATGAGAGTTGGCACTCCAAATTTTGGAGTTATGAGGGCGTTTACTCCAAAAAGATGCTTATTGAACAAAAATATGGAGATGAACAGGAATATGAGAGGCATTTCCATGCTCTTTTGGGTGCATTTAAGGATCCCCGTTATATAAAGATTGAAGGCAAACCCGCTTTTATGATTTATAAACCGTTAGAGTTTCCCGATATCGAGAATTTTATAAGAAAATGGCAATCGCTCGCCATTGAAAACGGGTAAAAAGGCGTTTTTTTTATAGGGCAATATGGTAATCCTTGGGGAAGTAGGGCAGAAATGGTAAATAAAGGCTTTGATGCGTTTAATTCTGTAAGACTCTTTAAATTATTTTATCGCAGGGGTTTTATAAATAAGGTTTTAAAAAAATATAGATCATTGACCCATAGACCCCATATTTTCAAATATAAGAAAGCCATGAAATATTTTATCACCCAGGAAGATAGTAATAGTGACGTTTTTCCAACTATTATACCCAATTGGGATCATACTCCAAGAAGCAGATCGGGAGGGAATTTACTTCAAGATTCTACTCCTGAAGTATTCAAAGAGCATCTTGAAAATGTCTTTTCAGTGTTAAAGAACAAGACTGGAGAACGGTTTTGTTTTATTAAATCGTGGAATGAATGGGGTGAGGGTAATTATATAGAGCCTGATTTAAAATATGGTCTAAAATATCTTGAAATTTTTAAAGAGATAAAAGAGAAATATAATAAAGAGTGCAACATTCATGTTTCTGTCATTGATTAAAAAAACTACCTTTACAGTTAAAAATGATATCGGTCAAATATCTGCATGCCTGTTTTATAAATATTAATTTAGTCGGATTATATGCACAGCCAGTATATTATGGATAAAATAGCAATAGTTGTACAGCGATACGGCAAAGAGGTTAGCGGAGGGGCGGAAGAGCACGCCCGGATGCTGGCAGAGCGCCTGAAAGCGCGGTATGGAGTGGATGTCCTCACATCCCGCGCTTTGAATTTTCCTGTGTGGGATAACTATTACCCTGCAGGTGAAGAGGTGCTGGACGGCATACGGGTATTGCGGTTTACACACGAAAGAGTAAACCCGAAAACGCCCCGCTGGTTAGGCCGTTATCTCCGTGGAAACTGGAAGTATTACCATACAGGATATACATTCGCCAATATTATCACCCTTTCGCTCAGGCGCCTACGATACAGGAGAAGGAAAGATCACGACCGGATATTTGAAGACTGGATAGAGAATGACGGTCCTGTCTGCAAGGGGATGATTTCATATATAGAACAGGAGAAAGACCGATATAAGGCGTTTATTTTTCTAAATTATCCGTTCTATCCCACTTATTTCGGCTTGCAGAAAGCATCCGGCAAAAGCATCCTTATTCCGTTGGCACATGATGAGCCGATGCTCTATCTTTCAGGTTACAATAAAATGTTCGCCCTGCCGGGATTTATCATGTACAATACGGAGAGTGAAAAACATTTGGTAGAATCTGCCCATCCCATTACGCGAACAATCCGTTCGGACATTGCAGGCGTCGGCTTCGATCGTCCGGTACCGGCCGAAAATACGGAATCTCCGATCGGTTCTCCCTATTTTGTTTATATCGGACGCATCGATATAGGTAAGGGATGTCTGGAACTGATAGATTATTTCTCTAAGATGAATAAACCGGAGGTAAAACTCGTAATGATCGGCAAGAATTACATGGACAATCCCGTAGAGCACGATAATATTATTTTTACCGGGTTTGTAGACGAGGCAGAGAAGCTGGATTACCTGCAGCATTGCGAAGGCCTGATCATCCCTTCCCGCTACGAAAGCCTGTCGATGGTTACACTGGAAGCAATGTCGGTAGGAAAACCGGTTTTGGCCAACGGCCGTTGCGAGGTGCTGAGGCACCATATTGAGCAGAGCCAGGCGGGGTTCGTATATTATGACGGGAAAGATTTTGCCGGACAGGTAAATAGAATACTCAACCTATCTGATCGCGACAGACAGGTTATCGCGCAAAACGGTAGGTCGTACGTGGAGAGAAATTATCAATGGGAAAGCATTTTGAAAAAGTTTGATGCCGCCATCGATTATGTGGGAATGGACCGAGAAGCCTCCCTTTGAAATAGTCGAACGAAGAATAAACGGCAGGAAATGGGTAAAAATACGGTGTTTCAAACAGGGAGTCCCGTTCAAACAGTGGATATGTGGAAAACAAAGAGAAAACAAAAAAAGATATTGGTCGATTTGTCTGAGTTAAGCAACACTTACTGTGGCTTGAAACAGGTTGCATTCGCGTATGGTAACTATTTCAGGGAAAATTATAAAAGAAAGGAAGCGGATTATTCCTTGACGCTTCTCATGCCCCGGAAAATGTTCGGCATGTTTGGTCGTGAAGTTCGCTATATCAGTTCTTCAAGCTGGCTCATGAAACATTGCCGCTACCTGTTCCCGGCATTCGATGTATGGCATGCCACCCATCAGTTGAGCCGGTTCAAACCGGCTTACTCGTGGACGAAATTCATACTCACGATACACGACCTGAATTATCTCTACGAAACCACGGGAGAACAACGTGCGCGGAAACACCGCCGGTTGCAGCGCAAAGTCCGTCGTGCGGATGAAATTGTTTGTATTTCTGAATTTACAAAACAGGAAACACAGAAGAATCTGATAATGGACGGCAAAACATGCAAGGTCGTTTATAATGGCGTTGAAAGCCTCGTGGGAAAGCCGGCGGTGAAACACGGTAGGGAAATTAAAAAGCCGTTTTTCTTTACGATTGGAACTATCATGAAGAAAAAAAACTTCCACGTCCTGCTCGATATGATGAAACTCATGCCCGACAAGCATCTTTATATAGCCGGAGATAGCAGCCCGGAAGAATATGGCGGAATGATAGAAAAACGTATTGAAACGGAAGAAATAAGAAATGTTTCTCTTTTGGGCGTTGTTTCGGAAGAAGAAAAGGTTTGGCTTTACGCCAATTGTGAAGCGTTCCTGTTTCCTTCGCTGTTCGAGGGATTCGGACTCCCGGTCATTGAAGCCATGCAGTTCGGCAAACCCGTTTTTTCATCCCGGGAAACCAGTCTGGAGGAAATAGGAGGCAATTTTGCCTTTTTCTGGAACAATTTCCATCCGCAGGAAATGAAGCAGTTACTCGACGAAAATCTGGAGAAGTTTTATCGGGACAAGGATTTGATACGGAAACAAAAAGAATATGCCCATTCGTTTTCATACGGGAAACACTTTGAAGAATACATGAAACTGTACGCCGCACCATAATTTATTGATATGAGTAGAACTGAAGAATTTCCCCTTTTCCGGAAAATATGGGGACATATGCGTGAGAAAATGATATTGAATAAGCACCGGCAAGTGGCTGATTTCTGGAATCCGGTCATCCGCGCATATTTCGACGGAAAAATCGAAAAATATTCATTTGTTCCCCTCAGGAAGTTTCCGGAAAACAAAAAAGTTATCTGGCAATACTGGGGACAGGGTATCGATGAAGAATCACTGCCCGAAGTGGTCCGGATCTGCTTTGCATCGGTAGACAAATATAAAGGGGAATATGAAGTAGTACGTCTTTGCGATGACACGGTTAAAGATTATATAGACTTACCCGGTTTTGTGTGGGAGAAACTGGAGAACAGGCAATTAAGCCACACCTTTTTCTCGGATTTGTTGCGGCTGGCTCTCCTGAATACATACGGCGGCGTATGGCTTGACGCTACCATACTGCTCACTGCTCCTCTTCCCGAAGAATATGGAGAACCCGATTATTTTGTATTTCAACGGGATGACAACGAGGAAAATAAAAAAATCCTTGAAAGCCCTTTCTCCCGTTATTGGGGGTGGAAGCCCGGCTTCAGGGTTAAAATATTGAATAGCATTATTTTTGCCAAAAAGGATAGTGAAGTGATTCGGATATTAATGGACCTGATGCTCTATTATTGGAAAACCCAGAAACAGGCGTTGGCATATTTTTTCTTTCAGATATTATATAACGAACTAATGGAAAAGTATGTGCCTGACAAGCGATGTCCGGTTGTAAGTGACTTTATCCCTCACCTTGTACAGGCAAAATTACTCGATCCGTCGGCTCTCCCCCTGATGTCGTTCCGGGATATATTGCAGAAGAGTAATATACATAAAATGACTTATTACAAAGATGGTTCGGCTGACCGTTTCCATTCTTTTGTCAGAGAATTTACCGGCCTTGACAATTAATTACTCCCTGTACCGTATACTTGCAACCAGTTTTCTGATGACGTAAGCAATTCTGCCCGTGTGAACGCCGGGAAGTTTAATTCCGTATTTTGCAGAAAATTCGTTACGGAAAGCCTTTACGTGCTCCCAATCCTGCCGTCTCTTTTTCAGGTGTTCTTCATCTCTTCTGTTCATGATGGAATTTTCCCTGTTATAATACATATACTTTGTATTAGGGACTACGACCAGTTTTTTTGCATGATACATGGCAGATAATGAGAATATCATATCTTCGATAAACCGCCCTTCTTCAAAACGAAACGCATATTGTTTAAGGAAATCCCGCTTGAACAGATATCGCCACACATAACCCCATTTACCTACATAGGTTATTTTCAATTTACCCTGAGTCGACGTATATACCTTCCTTTTCCTGAAAAGCTGTGTTTTGGATCTGCGCTTTTCGTTTACCATCCCTCCGCATGCTATATCCGCTCCGGTTTCCGTGATTGCTTTCACCATCTCCTTGTAATAGTCGGTATTAATACCGTCATCCACATCCATAAAATGGATATATTCGCCTTTTGCCGCGTCGATTCCCGTATTTCTGGCTGCTGAAAGACCCTGGTTTTTTTCATGCCGGATGAGATTCACCGGATACTTCCGGGCAATCGCAGCGGACCGATCCGTAGATCCATCATCAACAACTATGATGTCTAAATTTTTATATGTTTGAGCCATGATGTTATCCAGACAGGATTCGACATATTGTTCCCCGTTATAAACAGGGATGATGACTGAAACCAATGGAATATCTTTCATTTGTGTGTATGGACTATTTGTTATTGTCTATTGGTCATAACTCGAAAGTCGACTTTTCGGGTAAAATAGATTCAAAAGCTTTTTCTATCTCCTGCATCACCTGCGTATAGTTCCTGATATGGGCGTTGTCGTTGAGACAGACCAGCTTGTAACTCTGATCGTAGATGGCTTTTATCGCCTGCTTCGACCGAAGTATGAGCGGGAACATTTTTGTATTATCGTAAGTGTTGTACGGCTCAAAGTTCGAGCGGCAGATCTGCCACGTTCGGAACAACTCCTGGGTGTAATCCCCGGGGCTGCGGAATCGGTTGGCCGATACCGCGGTCAGTTTGTCCCCGGCGTAATCCCAGACCTCTTCAAAAGTCGATTTGAGGTAAGGTTGGGCATTATGCGGAGTAATGAGCGTCACAAATTTCCCGTAAGGTTTCAGCAATCTTGTCAGATTGGCTTTTTTGCCGTAAGAAGGATGAAACCATTTCTCATGGTCACGCTTTAAAACCTCACGTTTATCAAATCTTTCGTTGATAATCCTGAGATTGTTTTTCAGGCATTTCGACCATAGCCCCATCCCCGAATTATGGCGAAAAGCCGCAATATCATTGGGCAGTCCATCAGAATAAAAACGGTCCTCTCCGATATGGTCAATGATGAAAAAGTCATCGTTAAAGTAAACAAAACGATCTGCCAGACCGGGGATCTTATGCAGATAGATCTCGATAAGTGAAGAGTTGAATACGGGTAGGAATTTTGTCGGGATATAATCGCTATGGTTCACCAATGCCAGTTTGGGATGGTCGGCGTTAAGCCATGCCGGTTTCTGGCCGCAGGTGACGAAATGTATTTTCCTGACCCATGGGGCAAATTTTTCCACCCCCCTGAACCAATATTTCAGAAAGCCGTAGTCCCGGAAACGGGCTTCCGACACCTCATTCTTTGAGTTGTCGATCTTGCCCGAATACTTTGCAAAATCGGCCTTCCATTTCGGGTCGTCCATATCAACCCAGGTGATCACAAAATCGATATCCATTGCCGTTATACAGAATTAATATTTGCTTTGCAGAACGCAGAACTATTTCAATAAGCTGACTGAACTGAAAGCAGGATTGCTTGCATCCATGGCAAGAAATAGTCTGAAGTATTTGAAACAATCTAACTTTTAGTGAATATTTTCGTTAAGCAATATGAGCAGAAGACAAACTTGTTTGTATTATGCCGTTGCGAGAAATGCCTAATGTAATTGAAGGATGGATATTGCCCGTTCTAAACGGCGCAGTGTCTCCTCTTTTCCGATTACTCCGGTAATGTCAAACATATGGGGCCCCTTTCCGGCACCTACTATTGCCAACCGGAATGCATTCATAACGTTTCCGGTATGTAATTGGTTCTGTTGGATCCAATCCATTACGGTTTTCTCCTGGTTTTCAGCCGAAAAATCGTCCATCCCTGCCATTAATGCACTGAGTTGCTTCATCTGTTCCGGAGTCTCTTGTTTCCAACGTTTTTGGACGGTCTTTTCATCATAAGTCGTGGGTGCGACAAAGAAAAAGCAGGATTGATCCCATAATTCACTGATAAAATGGACACGCTCTTTTACCAAGCTCACCACTTTCTCTGCTTGCTCCACGGATACGGAAATCCCTTTTTCCTGCAGAACCGGCATGAACAGTTCAGCCAGGTCATGGTCGGACATTCGCAGGATATATTGATGGTTATACCATTTGGCCTTTTCCACATCGAATTTGGCGCCGCTTTTGCTGCATCTGTCGAAAGAGAATGCCTGTACCAGTTCGTTCAGTGAGAATATCTCCTGCTCAGTGCCCGGGTTCCATCCTAGGAAAGCGAGGAAGTTGATGACGGCTTCCGGTAAATAGCCGCTTTCGCGGTATCCCGACGACACTTCATCCGTTTTCGGGTCTGTCCATTGTAATGGAAAAACGGGAAATCCGAGGCGGTCGCCGTCGCGTTTGCTCAGTTTGCCGTTTCCTTCCGGTTTAAGCAGGAGCGGCAGATGGGCGAATTGGGGCATATGCTTTTCCCAGCCCAGACTCCTGTAGAGCCATACATGCAGGGGCGCCGAGGGAAGCCATTCTTCCCCGCGGATCACGTGCGTGATCTCCATCAGGTGGTCGTCCACCACATTGGCCAGGTGATAGGTGGGCAGCTCATCGGCCGATTTATAGATCACTTTGTCGTCGAGTACCGAGGAATTGACAACCACCCTGCCACGGATCATATCGTCGACAATGATCTCCCGGTCGGGATCTATTTTGATACGGACAACATATTGTATTCCCTCCTTTATCAAGGCCTGCATCTCTTCTTCCGTCAGTGTAAGAGAATTACGCATCTTATCCCTGGTGGAAGCATCATACTGAAAGTTGGGAATTTCCGCCCTTTTGGCCTCCAGTTCTTCCGGAGTATCGAACGCGATATAGGCTGCATCTTCGTCGAGCAAGTTATGGACATATTTTTTATAGATCTCTTTTCGTTGCGATTGTTTATACGGTCCGTAATCGCCTCCTTTCGCGGGGCTTTCATCGAACGGCAGGTTCAGCCAGTCGAAAGTTTCCCGGATATACTCCTCCGCACCCGGCACGAACCGGGTGGAGTCGGTGTCTTCAATCCGAAGGATAAAATCCCCTCCCTGCTGTTTGGCAAAGAGATAGTTGTATAGCGCCGTCCGTACCCCGCCGATATGCAGCGGCCCTGTAGGGCTGGGTGCAAAGCGTACCCTTGTCTTGTGATGCATCATAATCTTTTTATTCAAGTTCCGAAGGCCTTCATTTACTGATATATCCTGTCGAAAGTGAACCCTCCGTTCTTTCCGGCTACAAAAGTAGAAAAAAATGATGATGAATTGAAATAAAGCAAGAATGGAAAAGAATTATTATCCGTATCTTAATATATTTTTGACAGTAAGTAATTCCCGGATACGGATATGTTAGTGTTGTAATACGGGACTATTTATCAGATAAATTCTTGCTTCATTTCCCATATTGAATAGCAGGTCGATAATGCTCAGGTTGGGGGTAAATCCCAGCTTTCCGGCAAAAACCTGATAGTATCCGGGGGGTTCGTAACCGGAAGGCTTTTTCGGGTCTATGGTCTCGCGTAGATCAACAGTGTCCGGGGAAAGGGTCTTCATGTATTCCTGAGTATAATCGACCGGTGTCTCAATATCGATGCAACGGCAGATAAGCCGGCGTAACTGTTCGTTGAAATCGTGCAGATACCGGAATTTTTTTTCGTAAAAGGGGCGGAAATCCTCTTCAAAATATTGAAAAAAAGGTGTGGAGTTATATGCCGAGATAATGGCGTTCCAGTGCAGGTGCCGCCAGTCTCCGTGCTCGGCAATACATATATCCTTCATCCGGCTTTCCGCTTTTTCCGGCTTTTCTATCGGGATACTCAGGGAGAGGGGTCCATTCGCCCCCGCAATGACGCACCGGTTGCGATACGATTGCTTCCGGTAATTGTCATGGATCTCTATAAGGGCACTTCCGGCGTGAAAAAGGGTCGCGTAATATTCTACCGGTGCCAGGTAAAGAGACGATAGAAGTACTGTTTTCATGCCGGTATTTTGGCACTGCGGAACAACCTCTTCCACCTTATTTTACCGTTGAACCATGAGTTATCTTTTTCGAGCGATAGCCAGATAAGGATGGGTTGTCCCACGATATGGTCTTCCGGCACAAACCCCCATACGCGTGAGTCGGCGGAGTTATGGCGGTTGTCGCCCATCATAAAGTAATAGTCGTATTTGAACGTATAAGAGTCGGCTACCGTCCCGTTGATATACACTTTGCCGTCGCGGTAGGCGAAGTCGTTACCCTCATAGTTCTTGATACATCGTTCATATGCAGCCACCTTGAAATCGGTATCGGTATCAAAAGTGATAGTCGCTCCTTTCTCAGGGATCCATAACGGGCCGAAAGTATCGCGGGTCCAGCCCCTATCGTAGGCGAGCGGGTAGTAATAGTTTAGGCCGGGTTGCTCTTTCTCCTTGATCACATCCCATACGAAAGGTTTGGCCTTCAATTGCTCCACCATTCCGGCGGTGAGGGGAATACTGAAATAGACTCTTCCGTTATTGCCGTTGCGAGGATGTAGTCCGATCCCGGCCATACTCAAACTATCCGCTCCGGCCAGCTCCTGCGAGCGTGGGACCACCTGCCCGTAATTATCCTGTATGAAGTAATCGGCTTTATTGATGCCCAAATCACTGAAAACATCGGCTGCAATGATGGTACCATCGGTATGGATCATATAATTGTGTTGTGAGAGCCGGGGATTAGGTAATAGGGTTCCGTCTATAAATACGGAATCATTTTTTATCTCGATGGTTTCCCCGGGCAGTCCTATACAGCGTTTTACATAATTTTCCCGCCGGTCTACCGGACGATAGACAATCTCTCCGTAGGTGCGTTTGTCCGACCGGACACCGGCGCTGCCGTTGGCATTCCTTTTCACGAGTGAGTAGAAATCCTCTGCCTGACGATTCAAGGCAACCGTGTCGCCGGTAGGGAAGTTGAATACTACGATATCATTTCTTTTCACTTCACCGAATCCTTTTAGACGCCTGTATTTCCACTGCGGTTTTTCGATATATGATTTTCCTCCGACCACCGGCATGGTGTGCTGGGCGAGAGGGAACGACAACGGTGTGATCGGTGCGCGGGGACCGTAACTCAGTTTGCTTACGGCCAGGAAATCACCTACCAGCAGTGATTTTTCAAGCGACGAAGTGGGTATCTGGTAATTCTGGAAGAAGAAGGTGTTGATGAAATAGACGGCGACCAGCGCAAACAGGATGGCATCCACCCATTCCATCGTTTTTCTGAATGTATTGTTTTTCGACTTTTTCCAGAAAGACCAGGGCACGAATTTAGTGATGTAAATATCGAAGAAAAGTATAATAAAAAGCAATATCCACGGAGAACCGGCCCATGCGGCAAACAGGATTGCAGCCGCCACCCATACGGCAAACCACACCCATTGCCGGCGTGAGGTATTCGAAAGTCTCGTCAGTAGATTGGATGGAGACGTTTTGGTGTTATTAGTCTGTTGGTTGTGAGATGGTTTATTGCTCATTTTTTTTAATTTCATTAGTCAAATACATATGCTATTACAATGCGCCTGACCTCAAAGTTTTTATATTTGTCAGGCGATAGTTTACCGGGTTAAATCTAACAGATCTCTCATAGTAAAAATCCCTTTTTTCCCTTTGGTGAATTCCGCAGCTAGTACGGCGCCGAGTGCGAGACCCTTGCGGTTTTTCGCACCGTGGGTGATACGGATGGTGTCGGCATCGGATTCGTAAACTACAGAATGGATGCCCGGGATTTCCCCCTCCCGAAAAGCATCTATGCGCAGTACCTCCCCGCCCGGAGCATCGTTGCCTAAAGCCCATTCCTCTTTCCTGTCGATATGCGACAGGATGCCTTCCGCCAAAGTGATAGCTGTTCCGCTGGGCGCGTCCAGCTTGTGGATATGGTGGGTCTCTTCCATACGGACGTCATAATCCGGATACCGGTTCATCAGCCCGGCCAGATAGTTATTCAGCGCAAAGAAGATATTGACTCCCAGGCTGAAGTTGGAAGCATAGAAAAATGTTTGGCCGTTCTTTTCACATTCCTCTTTGATTTCGTGGAAGTGTGCAAGCCATCCCGTTGTCCCCGATACCACCGGCACCCCGGCGGCAAATGCCTGTCTATAGTTTTGTAAGGCGCTTTCGGGAGAAGTAAACTCAATCGCTACGTCAGCGCTTTTGAATTCGGGAGAATTGAATTTTTCCTCTTCATTCACATCGATGATGCACACCATTTCATGGCCTCTTTCGCGGGCGATTTTTTCGATCTCATGCCCCATTTTTCCGTAACCGATAAGCGCTATCTTCATTTTGTCCTTTTGTTTAGATAGGCAAAAATACAAAATTAATGGATATATCTTGTTGTCGACGACGATAGATTAATCTTTTTTGCGAGTTGCTTCGTTGCCGCGCGGTCAGTCTTCCCGTTCCCTGTCTGTGGAATAGCTTTCACAGTATAGATATGCAGAGGCTGTTGGTAATGGGGAAGGAGCTGCTCAATCGCTTTCCACACGGGAACAGGATCGGTTGTTTGTTCTATCAGGAGCACAATCGCTTCTCCCAGTTTCGGATGCGGTATGGTTGCGATCGCAAAGTTCCCGTTTATATGAGGATGTAAGATCCGCTCGATCTCCTCTGTTTGTATTTTGATCCCTCCGGAGTTGATCACATTGTCTCTTCTTCCTATGATACGGAAACTGCCGTCCGGCCGAAATTCTGCAATATCGTTCGTGATAAAGGGTTTATCGGCGATCAAAGGAGCATCTATTGCCAATGCATTGTTTTCCGATAAGGTAAGTCCGACCGATGGTAAAGGAGTGTAATAACGGCTGGCTTCGGCTCCGCTGACCTTGCGCAGGGCGATATGTGAAAGGGTTTCGGTCATTCCGTAGGTGGAGTAGACCGCATTCGGAAATTCTTTCAGCTCTTTTTCAAGTGTTTCGTCTAGGGCTCCTCCGCCGATGATAAGGCGTTTGATCCGGGATAACCGGTGTCTTTCTTCCCCGATCTGCAGGGAGTTATATACCTGTAACGGTATCATGGCTGCAAAATCAAACGGGATATCTGTTGCGGCGAGCGGATGCCCGTCCGGTTCCACAGGATAAATATCCAGCCCGGCATACAGAGCGCGTACAACGATCATCTTCCCTGCAATATATTCCATCGGCAGGCACAGTAATGCTTTGTTATTCTTTTTCAGATCGAAGAAGTCGCAGGTGATCTTTGCACTTTGCAGCATCTGTTCTTTCCGCACGGTGATCTCTTTGGGTGTTCCGGTAGAACCTGAAGTATGGAGGCGGAGTGTGGGGGATTTGGAGAACCACTCTTTCAGGAACAGGTATAACTGGTGATGGAAAGGGGATGTATCTGCAAGACTGCTTTCCCGCTCCTCCGTGAAATCTGCCGGGCCATAGACTCTGCTTTCGATACGTATTTCATTCATATCCTGAAAAATATTCCGATCTGTCGGGAAAGTTCCCTTCCGGATCGAACCATAATTGTTCTCCCCTGATCTCTAAAGGTATAGGGATATTATTCGTGTACAGCGTCCCGGTGCCTAATCCCTGCGGCAGCGTATTGTCGAACGTGGCACACCATTGCGCGATGCTGTTCAGCCCTATGTTCGATTCGAGAGCCGACGTTACCCACCATTCTATACCCATTTCTTCGGCTGCTTCGCTCCATTCTTCACATCCGGTTATCCCTCCGTGTAAGGATGGTTTCAGTATAATGTATTGGGGGCGAATTATTTCTAACATCTTTCTCTTTCCGGCAGGATGGATGACCCCGATCAGTTCCTCGTCCAAAGCGACGGGCAGGGGAGAGGCTGCGCATAGTTCGGACATATTGCTCCATTGTCCGTCCTGAATGGGTTGTTCGATAGAGTGTATATCGAGTTCGGCCAGTTGATGGAGTTTGTCCATGACATCCTTATACTCAAAGTTCCCGTTTGCATCTACACGCAAGGTCACTTCCTTCGCTGTATAGCGGCTGCGGATAAAACGCAGCAGGTCGAGTTCACGGTCGAAACTCATCGCTCCGATCTTGAGTTTGATGCAACGGAATCCCCTTGAGAGTAAGGATTGTATCTGATCCATCATGGCGGCATGATCTCCCATCCAGACAAGCCCGTTAATGGTGATGCCTTCCTTTCCCCGGCTGAACGGGGTGGATCCCCATAACTGCCATGATCGTTGCCGATAGTGCCACATGGCCGTTTCCAACCCGAAAAGGATCGATGGGTAATGGCGGAGCAATCTCATATCGATCCGCTGTATTTCTTCTGTAATTTTACAAATAGAAGCCAGCCTTCCGGCGTAACGCGCATTATATTCAAAACTAAGGTCAGGGATCGGAGCACATTCGCCTATTCCGTAATGGGATTCGTCTTCCTTGTCCTGAAAAACGACATACCACACCTTGTGTCCGGTATAAATACCTCTTGATGTGCGTGCCGGTCGTTTGAACAGTAGCGTATGGGGTATGATCTTTATCTGGAACATAGGCACACAGGTTAAGGGAGTTTGGGAAATTGCTTGAAGTCCGGTTTACGTTTTTCAAGAAACGCCTGTTTACCTTCCTGAGCTTCGTGGGTCAGATAATAAAGCATCGTCGCATCCCCCGCCAGTTCCTGTATCCCTGCCTGCCCGTCCAGTTCGGCGTTCAGTCCGGCCTTGATCATCCGGAGCGCCAGCGGGCTGTGCTGCATCATCGCTTCCGCCCATTCGACCACCTCGTCCTCTAACCTGTCGAACGGTACTACTTTGTTGACCAATCCCATGTCGAGCGCTTCCTGCGCGTTATACTGGCGGCAGAGGAACCATATTTCGCGGGCTTTTTTCTGTCCCACGATACGGGCAAGGTAAGAGGAGCCGAAGCCCGCGTCGAAACTCCCCACGCGCGGCCCGGTTTGTCCGAAGATGGCATTGTCCGATGCGATCGACAAGTCGCAGACCACGTGTAGCACATGCCCTCCTCCGATAGCATATCCGTTCACCATGGCAATCACCGGTTTGGGCATCGAACGGATCTGTTTTTGCACGTCCAGCACATTGAGGCGGGGCACACCGTCTTTACCGATGTAGCCGCCTTTCCCTTTTACGTTCTGATCGCCTCCCGAGCAAAAGGCTTTGTCGCCTGCCCCGGTGATCACTATCACGCTGATATCCGATTCTTCACGACAGATGCGCAAGGCATCGCTCATTTCTCCGGTAGTGGTAGGAGTAAACGCATTGCGGTAACGCGGACGGTTGATGGTGATCCGTGCGATCCCGTTATAAAAGTCGAAAAGAATATCTTCGTATTCTTTGAGTGTTGTCCATTCTCTGTTTGTCATTGTTGTATTCAATTTTATTGCACTATTTCAAATGCTTTAGCCTATTTATATGTTCGGCAAAACCAAAGCAGGCTTTGTTCCGGCTCTCACTTAACGAAATAGTTCCCGCTATGGCATGGCCTGAATAAGTTTAGTCTCTGCTCATTTTGATAAATAATTATCGCTTGGCAATGTTTCAAGCGAGCTTGACATTGCTCTCGCTTAACCGTTATTTTAGCTTAACGAAATAGTTCTGTTTTTTTGCTGATGATAATATGATCGTATTTGTTCCGCATTCTTTTCCATGGAAGTAAAGACTTCCAGCAGAACCGGCTTTTCGCTGCCCATATCCGTGAAGTGCGGTAAGTGCCGGTGTAATTCCTCCGCATTGCGGGCCGGAAGATAGAGGAATCCCTGTTGTTCCGCCCAGGCTTTTGCCCCGGTTGTATGGGTTGCTGCAATATATTCGTTCAACACCTCCGACTTGTTCAGTCCCGGAAGAATATGGAATATCTCGCCTCCGGCGTTATTATTCAGCAGAATGCGTAAATTGCGGCCTCTATAGTTATTCCAAAGTCCGTTCATATCGAAGAAGAAACTCAGGTCCCCGATGAGCAGGAAGGTGGGGCTGTCCGATGCGGCAGCATACCCCACCGCCGTAGAGAGCGACCCTTCTATTCCGTTTGTCCCCCGGTTGCAGAACACTTTCACTGACGACGGAATACCGAATAACTGCGCCAGGCGGACACTGTTGCTGTTCGCTAACTGCAGGGAGGTATTTTCGGGTAGCACATCCAGGCATGCGCCGATTGCGTAAAGGTCCGAAAAGGCAATATCCGGCTCCATGACAGATGCGCAGGCTTTTTCCCATATATCCCGGAAATCTTTTGTTGCGGGACCGGACGGTGCTTCCGCCAGATAATGCAGAAACGTTTCATTGTCACTCCTGACAATGTCGGTAACCCGCTGAAATGTGTCTGTAACCTCTCCGGAAGGAGAAATATGCCAGTGTTCGCGGATATTTGCCGAACGGAGGAACTGTTTCAGCCGTTTGGAAACGATATGTCCGCCCAATGTGATGACCAGATCAGGGGTTAACTCGCTTAATTCTTTTTCCGATGTTGCATAAAGTACGGTGTCGAAAGCCGAAGTCCCGTTTGCGGGGATATTGGATAATTGTTCCGCCAGCACCACCACTCCCGATCTTTCGCGGAGTTGGTCCAGCAGACCGGCTAACCCGTTGTCCGGCGGCAGCTGACCGACAATGACCATACGTTTGGAATAGCCTGCGAATCGTTGGTCATACCTGTCTTCCTTCTGAATTACATATCCCTGTGCAGATTGCCGGATAACGCGAACAGGAGGAAGGGTGGGCGTATTGAAGCCGAATAGCGGCTCGCCCAGGGGGATATTTATATGGGCTGGCCCTTTGACCCCATTGTGTAAGCTGAGTATAGCTTCATTGACCAACCGGTTGCAATACCATTCTTCCTCCTCATTCCCTATCTGGGGCAGTTGAACCGAACGGCGGATGATCTCCCTGAACAGGCCGGTTTGCGGGATAGTCTGCCCGTCCATTTGCCCGATCCAGGCAATAGGGCGGTCCGCTGTGATCACCAACAGGGGCAGTTGTTGATAATAAGCTTCTGCTACGGCAGGGCCGAGATTCAGGGCAGCCGTTCCTGATGTGCAGCATACAGCCGCCGGCTTACCGACAGCCTGTATAACGCCCAGGGCAAAGAAACCGGCACTCCGTTCGTCCACGACACTGTAACAGGTGAAATCCCTGTCTGTCGCAAAAGAATGGATCAGCGGGGAATTCCGTGAGCCGGGAGACAATACGATATGTGTAATACCATGCGCTTTGAGCAGCGCCGCCAGTTGTAAAACATTTCTTTTTTCCGAATACATATCCCTTATTCAACGTTTTCGTTAAGCAATACGAGCAGAAACCCAACTTGTTTGAATGTTTTCGATAAGCGAGTACAAAGAAAAAACTTGTTTTTACTATGTCGAGCGTAGAAAACAACTAAGTATACTTGAATTATGCCGTTGCTAGAAAACGACTAATTTTAATGAAGTATATCCAACATAGTCTCCAGCTTATGCTCCGTTTCTTCCCATTCGTCATCCAAAGAGGAAGAAGCGAGTAAGCCTCCCCCGGCAAACAAAGTAAGCGAATTTTTTTCAATATGCATGCATCTGAGATTTACATATATATCGGTTTCCCCCTCCGTGTCGAGCATGCCGAGGAATCCGGAATAGTAAAGGCGGTCGTATCCTTCATTATCCTGAATAAACCGGTAGGCTTCATTTTTCGGAAGCCCCGATACCGCCGGGGTCGGATGGAGCGTTTTAAGCAAGGTCCCGAGTTTTGAAGTGTCCGGGAGATGGAAACTGAAATCTGTCCGCAAATGTGCCAGATCCCCGGCCTTTATTGTGTACGGCCCGTTTATTTCGGGTGTAACATGAAAGAAAGAAAGCCGGTTCAGAAGGTAGGAAGTGACCAGATGCTGTTCCCGGAGGTTTTTGTCGTCCCACATAACCGCACCGGAATTGGGAAACCGGGTTCCGGCCAGGGCGACCGTATGCCATTCACTCTTTGTTCCCGTCAGGAGTATTTCGGGGGTGCTTCCCAGCCATGTACCGCTTTGAGGCGTATGGAAAAGGTATACATAGGAATGGGGATACTTTTCTACGGCATTGAAGAAAGAGCGTCCGGGTGAAAATGTTCCTTCCCTGTCGATAGTCTTGCTCCTCGACAATACCAGCTTCTTCATCTCGCCGTTTACCAGTGGTTCGTGAAACCGCCTGAACAGACGGCTGTATCCGGTTTTACCGTTGCTTTTATACTTCTTTCGGTTCCCTTTTTCCTGCGGATCGTTCGGAATAGCAATATGCAGTTGCGGCAGGCTGGTATGATCCGCCCGGATCACCAAGACGGGCGATTCCGTGGTGATCCGGAAAGGAGCGATCACAAACCCCTTCTGCCCGTTCAGGTCATCGATATCCCGGAGGACAGAAGGTGTTCCGGATGTCTGCATCACAAACCTGGGTGATGTTTCGTGCGGCAGTCTGAAAATAGCAAAACATTCATCCTGTTCGATAAGCGCATCCAGAATGCGGTATGTATATCGATCTGTCATCTCTTTTTCAATACACTATTGACCACCCGGATAGAAGAAATCAGTTTGTTAGTCGAGGTAAACACATCTACATTCCACACATGTGAAGAACGTCCTTTATGAATGATCGTGCCGATGGCCCGTACCGTATCCCCTTCGTGTGCGGAAGATATGTGGTTACCGCTGATCTGCATACCCGCGGCGATCTCGTCCGGTTCGCAGATGATCATTGATCCCATTCCGGCCACCGTTTCGGCCAACGCTAATGTAGCGCCGCCATGCAATATCCCGAAAGGTTGTCGTGTCCGTTCGTCTACGGGCATCACGGCCTCAATCCGGCCTGACGAAGCGTAGGTGTATTGAATTCCCAGATTGCCCATCAGCGTATTACGGTTGCCGGCATTCAATTGGTCCGGCGAAATATCTGCCGGACGAACTTCGGCAATGATAAATTTCTGGATGGCAGTAGCTACCCCGTCATTATCATTACTTTCGGTAATATAGTCGGCGCAGGCTTTGATCGAATCCTGCGCATTTCCCATGGCGATTCCAAAGCCCGCGAGTTGGAGCATGGAGAAATCCCTTCTGCCGTCACCTATTGCCATTACTTCTTTCGCACTGAGTCCGAGCTTTTCCATCAGCACGCCCAACGTATTTCCTTTGTCCACAAACTCCGGCACTACTTCAAGGAAGAACGATTCCGACCGATATACATCCAGCACGCCGGCCAAACGTTTTCTCCACTGATCTTTCAAAACCAGCAGAGAGGTTTCGTTATCACTGACCAAAACACACTTACAGGGGGAGAAATCCACGGCAGCGGAAAGGTTCTCTACCGCCACGATTTCCATGCCGTTGAGTGCTGCTTCGTCCCGGATATGTTTGTTTTCCGGTTCAGTGGTGATAATTTGATTTTGATGATAGGTAAAAATGCCGAATCCGCTCTTCTGTGCTTTTCTTTCCAGATAAGGGAACATTGCGGGGTCTATCCTCTTTTCGAACAGAACCTCTTCATTCTCCACATCAATGATCTGTGCTCCGTTATACGGAAGAATGTAGCCCCCCCATTTCTTCATCTCCAATTTTTCAACCAGAGGGCGCAGGCCATGAGGAGACCGCCCCGAAGCCAATACAATGCGTATGCCCGCATGTTGTATTTTCAGGAGCGTAGTTAAAGTCTGTACGGATAATTCTTTTTTGCTGTTCACCAATGTGCCGTCCACATCAAGAACCAATAATTTATATTGCATACAATTTATTTTAGTAAACTAAAAACTAAAAATTCCAATTTCAAATCCACTCATTGACACATTCATCCTCGTTTTCCCACCTTATCACATTTAACTTCGTTCCGTTGAACGTTGTTTGTCATAGTAGCCAATTAATTTCATTGGCACAATTAACCAATCAACACATCGACACACCGTTAAATCAACAAATCATCATAGCCATCCCTCATTTTGATACCACTCCACAGTTTTTTTTACCCCCTCTTTCAGCCTGTATTCCGGTTGAAAACCGATATCCTCTTTCAATGGTGCGATTTCGCACGCCCAGTTACGCTGTTTCATGATGCGGTACTTGTCACTATTGAAGGTGGTGGCCTTGCCGGAGAGCGCCGCCGCTTTTTCACTGAGGAACGCTGCCTGCCTTACCAGAAAGAGCGGGATTTTTAACCGTACTGTATTTTTTTTATACAGCGCGTCCCGTACAATGGCGTTGAATTCGCTGTCGGTATAAAGATCTCCGTCGGCAACGAAATATTCTTTTCTGCGGATTCCCTTTTGGGTAAGGGAGAAGATAACATTTACCAGGTCTTCGATATAAATAAACGAGAGAAGTTGTTTTTTAAAGCCTGCTCCCACATCCAATCCGTTTTTTACCGCTCTCATCAGGATAAGGTAGTCCCTGTCGCGGGGGCCGTAAACACCGGTGGGGCGAAGGATCAGGTAGGGGAAGCCGGTGATACCCTTCAGCCAATTTTCCGCTTTCAGTTTGCTCTTCCCGTAGGCCGTGTTCGGACTGGGCGTCTTATCGGCACACATAGGAGTATATCCAATTTCATCACCCGGCCCCATAGCGCCGAGTGAACTCATGAACACGAACGAATCGGGAACGGTATCGGTCTCTATAAGCGCTTCCACGAAATTCCTGGTCTGTTCGTAATTTACTTTGTCAAAATCCGATTTATGGAGCGCTTTCGTCAGTCCCGCAATATGGACGATATCATCGAAACGGCCATATTCATCCGCAAAATCCCGCAACTGCTTCTTCAGCTTTCGCTTATCGGTATACTGCAGGTCGATAAAACCAATGCGTCCGTCCTGCAGGTACCGCCGGCTACTGCTCTGACGGATTCCGGCCCAGGTTTCATACCCCCGTTTCAGCGCTCCGTCCACTGTCGTACTCCCTATAAATCCGCTGGCACCGGTGATGAGGATCTTTCTCTTTTGCATACTCTTTCCCTTATCTTTACACAAAAATAGCGATAACTTCAGGATTTGAAAATTAAGTTCCCTAAAAAATGAAATGGCATTGAAAATACCGGGTGGAGAAATAGTCTATTTTTAATGAAATATTTTATTACTTTGTATTTAACTAAAATGCGTTTGAATTGTTTAAGTAAAAACCGATGTAAATAAATTATGAGTAAAAAAGAAACATCTATACCTTCCGTAAACAAAAAAAAAAGGAACTTATCCCTTTAGTGACCAATTTTCTTACACAGAACAAAGACAAACAATTTAATTATAAACAAATAGCGGCTGCGCTGAATATCCGCGGGGAAGAGGGGCGGCGTGTGCTGGTGAATACACTCGATAAATTACGGGATGAAGATGTACTGCTGGAAACATCCCGCGGCAGATACCGTATCAATAACCGGGGATTAATGCTGGAAGGGCGTTTTGAACGGAGGAGCAACGGTAAGAACTTTTTTGTGCCGGACGATGACGGAAACATCATTTATATACCCGAACGCAACAGCAAGCATGCCATGAACGGCGACAGAGTGCGGGTGCAGCTGCTGGCAAAAAGGAAGCGGGCGGATACCGAGGGGGCGGTCGTAGAGATACTGGAGCGCACCCAGAGCCGTTTTGTGGGAATCATAGAAGTGCAGAAACACTTTGCATTTTTAGTGATGGACAGTAAGTTCCTGTCGAACGACATTTTTATCCCGAAAGAGGATCTCAACGGTGCGAAAAATGGTGATAAAGTGCTCGTGGAGATCACGGAATGGCCTGAAAAAGCCAATAATCCGGTGGGAAAGGTGATGGATGTGCTGGGTAAACCGGGACAGAACGATACCGAAATGCATGCCATATTGGCGCAATACGACCTGCCTTACAGCTATCCCGAGAAGGTGGAGAAATTTGCCGAACTGGTACCTGAGGAGATTGACGGGGAAGAGATTGTCAAACGGGAAGACTTTCGCGAAGTGTTTACCATCACCATTGACCCGAAAGACGCCAAAGATTTTGACGATGCTCTCTCCCTTCGCCAGATCTCGTCCAACCAATGGGAGGTGGGAGTGCATATTGCCGATGTGACCCACTATGTGAAACTGGGCGACCTGATCGACCGGGAGGCGGAAAAGCGGGCGACCTCGATCTATCTGGTCGACAGGACGATCCCTATGCTGCCGGAACGGTTAAGCAACGGGATCTGCTCATTACGCCCCAACGAAGAAAAATTGTGTTTTTCGGTTATCTTCAATCTGAATGATAAGGCGGAGATACAAAAATCACGTATCGTACGGACTGTGATCAAGTCGGATAGCCGGCTTACCTACGAAGATGCGCAGGCAATCATTGAAACCGGCAAGGGTGATTTCTCCACCGAGATCCTTCAACTGCATCATCTTGCCCGACAGCTACGAGAGAGGCGGTTTGCCAGCGGTGCCATCAATTTTGAACGCTACGAAGTGAAATTCAATCTCGACGAAAAAGGAAAACCGCTGGGAGTATATTTTAAGGAATCGAAGGAAGCCAATCACCTTATTGAGGAGTTTATGCTGCTGGCCAATAAGAATGTCGCCGAGTTCGTCGGAATGGTTCCCAAAGGAAAGAAACCCAAAACTTTTGTATATCGCGTGCACGACGTGCCCGATCCGGAGAAGCTGGACACTTTCAACACATTTATCCTTCGATTCGGCCATAAGATAAAACCCGACGGCTCGAAAGTGGAGGTGGCGAAAAGTATCAATTCCCTGTTGGATAAAGTGCAGGGCCGTCCCGAAGAAAACCTGATAGAGACCATCGCGATCCGTACGATGTCCAAAGCGGTTTATTCCACCAAGAATGTAGGGCATTACGGTTTGGCATTTGATTATTATACCCATTTTACCTCGCCGATCCGCAGGTATCCCGATATGCTGGTACATCGTTTGCTGGAGCATTATCTGGAAGGAGGGAAAAGCATTGATCAGGGTTCGCTGGAAGAAGAGTGTAAGCACTGTTCACAGATGGAGCAGGTGGCTTCCAACGCGGAGCGGGATTCCATCAAATACAAGCAGGTGGAATTTATGGCCGATAAGATCGGAAAAGTATACGACGGCGTCGTCTCCGGGGTGACGGAATGGGGTATTTATGTAGAGATCAATGAGAACAAATGTGAAGGTATGATCCCCATCCGCGAATTGGATGACGATTTCTATGAACTGGATGAAAAGAATTTCCGGTTAGTCGGCCGGCGTACCAGGCGGGAATATCGTCTTGGCCAACCGGTTTCCATCCAGGTGGCAAGGGCCAATCTTGACAGGAAACAGCTCGATTTTACGCTCGCCTGAGTTTTGGCTTCCTGCGGACACCTGCTATAGGAGCGGTGAGCGGCCGGCTTGCTGAGAGAATCCCGGCCTGCGACGCCTGCCGGGAGAATAATGGTAGCCCGTTTTTATGACATTTTCCGAAGAGATCAAACAATATGCGTTGTCGCTTGGCTTCGATGCCTGCGGTATCTGCCGCGCTACCGATAGCGGGGAGGAGGAGCGTTATATGCAGTGGCTTTCGAAGAATGGGCATGCGGGTATGGAGTATATGGCCCGTAATATTGATAAAAGGCTCGATCCCCGGTTACTTGTGGAAGGAGCCCTATCTGTTATTTCCGTCGCATTGAATTACTATCCCCCTGCGAGACTGCCCGAGGAAGGGCCGCAGTTTGCCTATTACGCTTATGGGAGAGACTATCACGAGCTAGTACGCGGAAAACTGAGTCAATTGTTTGAATTTATAAAATCTCGCCACCCCGGGGTCACGGGGCGGTATTTTTCCGATTCGGCCCCGGTATTGGAACGTTTCTGGGCGGCACAGGCAGGATTGGGATTTATCGGGAAAAATACACTGCTGATCATTCCGGGTAAAGGTTCCTATTTCTTTCTCGGTGAACTCGTCATTGATATGGAGCTGGATTACGACTTCCCCGTCTCCCAAAATTGCGGGAAGTGCCGCCGCTGTCTGGATGCCTGCCCTACAGGCGCCATAGAGAGGCCTCATTATCTCAATGCGAATAAATGTATTTCGTATCAAACCATCGAAAACAAGGGCGACATCTCAGCCGATGTAATTCCTCTGTTAAGTAATAATGTATATGGTTGTGATATTTGCCAGAAAGTGTGTCCCTGGAACAGGTACGCCAGGCCGCATAGTACTCCGGAACTGATGCCCTCGGAAGAGTTTTTATCGCTCGACCTGGAAAAACTGATCGGGATGGATGAAGAGGATTACCGGCGAGTATTCCACAAATCAGCGGTGAAAAGGGCTAAATTCTCCGGATTGAAACGGAATGTGGCTGCAATTTCCAAAACTCCCGATAAATAGCTATTTTTGTATCGATAAATGATGGAAAATACTTTCGATATACATAGTAATCGCAATTTCAGGGAGACCGAACGTGAATTTGAGAACAGCTTGCGTCCACTGACCTTCGGCGATTTCAGAGGGCAGGGTAAGATCGTGGAAAACCTGAAGATCTTTGTGAGCGCGGCACGCTTGCGTGGCGAGTCGCTTGATCATGTATTGTTGCACGGCCCCCCCGGCCTGGGCAAGACAACCCTTTCGAATATCATTGCCAACGAGCTGGGTGTGGGATTCAGGGTCACTTCGGGTCCCGTACTCGACAAGCCGGGCGACCTGGCGGGTGTACTTACTTCCCTGGAACAGAATGATGTTCTTTTTATAGATGAAATACACCGGCTCTCTCCCGTAGTGGAAGAGTACCTTTACAGCGCTATGGAGGATTACCGGATCGATATCCTTATCGATAAAGGACCCAGCGCACGATCTATCCAGATAGACCTGAACCCTTTCACGCTGGTAGGGGCCACCACCCGGAGCGGCTTACTGACCAGCCCGCTGCGGGCACGTTTCGGTATCAATATGCACCTTGAGTATTACGATCTGGAAACCCTTACAGGGATTGTCCTGCGGTCGGCCGATCTGTTGCAGGTTGCCTGCGACGGTCAGGCAGCCCTGGAAATCGCTTCCCGGAGCAGAGGAACGCCGCGTGTGGCCAATGCCTTATTACGACGGGTGCGGGACTTTGCCCAGATAAAAGGGAATGGGAAAATAGACAGGCATATATCGTCTTATGCACTGGAGGCGCTCAATATCGACAGATACGGTCTGGATGAAGTAGACAATAAAATCTTACTTACCATCATCGATAAGTTTAAAGGGGGACCGGTAGGTATTACTACCATCGCCACGGCTGTGGGAGACGATGCAGGCACTATTGAAGAGGTGTATGAGCCGTTCCTGATCAAAGAAGGATTTATCAAGCGCACCCCGCGGGGCAGAGAAGCGACCGACCTGGCATACAGGCATCTGGGACGAAAAAGAGGCGAAGAACAGGGGTTGCTTTTTTAATGTGCCAATAGGTGCGAATGTGCCAATGACAAGCGGCTTGCAGTGCGACTCAACAATACAGCCGGTTTTAGAAATTACTGAAGATCATATCCAGTTTTAGATTCCCTTCGCGTTTATCGAGTTTGGCTGCCGCCGGCCACGTCCGGTTGTAAATTGAGATTGGAGTAGTCGTCGTATTTCCGTATGTATCGGTCGCGAAAGTGACATCCACAGGAATCAGATAATAAACCAGATCGAAAGGTTCTTCCTTTTTCGCCTCATTGTAGTGGTTCGCCATCGTCGAGAGGTTGTTGAAATTGTAAGAGTAGGTGGAAGCGTCAAATCTGGCGGACAGGAAACTGGTTACATTATCGATGAGTTTTCTGTTTTCAAAAAATCCGTTCAGAGAATCTTTGTTTACCAGCAACAGATAGGTGGGAGGGCTCAGCTTCACCATTGTCTCTTCATCGGCGTCGGGGATGGCATATACGGTAAAGTTTGCCAGGTTCAAAGCCTGTGATTTCAGTTTGTCGTTCATCTGTGAGAAGGGAAAAGTGACCTCAGTAATCACCCCTGCAGGGCTTTTTACATATGTATACTCGGAGTTTGGTTCCAGTAACTGATCGTTTTTATTTTGAATATGATTGATCTGGGTCACTTCCGGCGTAATGTTCAGACGCATGGCAGAGGTACGGATAGTATCCTTTCCTGCGGATGATCCGTCTTCGTCATTATATTTATAATGCACGAGGAGCGAAGTAAGGCTTACACTGAGAATAGTACTTTTTCCGAAATCTGTAGTGAAATACAATCCCGGGAAAAACTTTCTGAAATTATCCGCATCCGTCAACTGTCCGTGTCCTGCTTTTTTGTACTCGGTAAGAAATTTTTCGCCGAGAGCATTGGGAAGTTTCACATTGATCTCATATACTGTGACAGAACTTCCCGAAGTGGTTGTTTCCGTTCTGTAGGTGGAATTCTTGCCGGTGAATGTCTGTGTGCCTAAAGGTGCCGACATGTCGGCGTACTCCGTGGGATCGACATTGGAATAAACACTTATCCCTTTCAGTGATTTTGTCACCTCATATACCGATAACCCCATAGGGGAGAGTGAATCTCCCATCATGGTGGTGTAAGCAAGCTGTACTCTTACCGAGTCGATGGAAGCGTCCTCTTCGAAGCCTGTACCTTCAGCGAAGTAGAATTCGCCGATATATCCGGACTTGATAGTGCCGAAAATAGGGTCAGTATATTCACCTAATACCGGATATTGTGTTTTGGAAAATATGGAATCCACCCGAATGGTGTTTGCCTGCAACTCCAACGTGTCGATCTCCACCTTTAGGCGGTCTTGGCCGGGTTGAATAGTGAATCCTACCTGGTCGAGTGTGTCGTTGCACGAGACGGTGAGCAGAGCGATAAAGGCGATAACAAATACTCTGTATAGGGATTTGAATTTCATTCGTTTTATCAGTTTGTTTTCAATGACGCAAATATCTGAAAAAAATGTGGCAAATAAAAACCGGCGAAAAGCTTTCTCTTTATTTTTAAAGATATTTGTGTATAGGCTCGTTAAAAAAATAAATTCATTAAGGATTTTAACCGGATCAGCTGTCAATTTCCTCATAAAATGCATTGATCTCTTCCACCCTTTTGTCGAAATCGGAATGGTAAGGCAGGAATTTCACTCCTTTCTCATGAATGTATCGGATAATTTCAGGATCTACTTTTTC
>NZ_CALNAT010000238.1 GCF_937873925.1 uncultured Proteiniphilum sp.
ATACAATGTCCCCGGAAAAGCCGCTTTAACCCTTGAATTCAGGAACAAGGTGCTGCAAAGCAAAGAGGTAGACGTAATCCAATACGGCACCCAGGATGTACTGGCAAGGAGAATGTTCGATAATGCGAAACAACCGGTCAAAGTATATTTTTATCCGGAACTGGGTGCTATCAGGCAGGTCATTCAGTAAAGATATATGAAGGTGATAATTTGAGTTTAGAACTTATATATAAGAAATGAAGAATAAGTCTTTACTCCTGGCTCTTGCTCTTTAATCTAAAAAATTAATCCTATGCGAATCAAAACTAATTTTCCCATCCTTCTCTTTTTAACAGGAGTCGTGATGATCTCGTGTAAAGAGAGAAGAGGAACACAATCGATGAAAATCGAATTCGACAGCATTGTGGTGGCACAACATATTCCGCTTTTGCAGGAAAACGATACCACCCTGCCTTATGCCGATGTAAATATTTCTTTTACTTACCCTGTGAAATTCCGGGATAGTGAAAGCCTGACGCGCTTACAACAAATATTCCAGGGTACATTCTTTGGCGACAGCGATTACGATTCCCTGTTTCCGCAGGAGGCAGCGGATCGATACATCAGGGAATATACAGAGCGATACCAGTCGTTGTCGAACTATTACTACGAAGACAAAGCGCGCATAGAAGGAAAGATGCCCTCGTGGTATTGGTATATTATGAACACCCGCAATAAAATCCTGTTCCAGAGTGATTCACTATTGAGTTATGCTGTCGAATACAGCGATTACGAAGGCGGCGCACACGGCTCCTATAGGATCACCTACACCAATATCGACTTGGACGGACTGGTTACCCTATCGGAAGAGGATTTGTTTCTGCCAGGTTATTATAAGCCGCTGACGGAGAAAATTATTGCGCAGTTGATGAAGAATTATGATGCAACTATACCTGATTCACTGCTTATGAGGGGATTCTTCACTCTTGAGGATATTGCCCCCAACAATAACTTCTGGCTCGACGGAGAAAGTATTCATTACTCTTATAACCAATACGAGATCGCTCCCTATGCTATGGGTGTTATCGACGTAACGGTGCCCTACTCCGAACTATCGGATATCTTGCTGCCGGATGGTATTATTTCAAGATATTTTCTGAAAAAATAAGAAAAAGGTCAAATTAAAAAACAGAGATCTGAAGGCGCGGTAGCGGCAGATCTCTGTTAGAGACTAATTGTTTTTAAATTCCAGGAAAAGGGTAATAAAGACATCTTTTCCAACACCCAGTCCTTCAGGGTCGTAGGCTATGTTGTAATCCAGGCGGTTGATCTTGTTTTTAGCGATAAACCCCACTACTTCCGATCCGTCCTTCCCCTTCACCACACCTCCATATACCACATCAAACGTTACATCTTTGGTAACATCCTTGATCTGTAACTTACCATGTAACTTGTACTTGTCATTTTCCACTTTCTCTATTCCCGTACTCTCGAACGACATGGTCGGAAACCGTTTCACCTCAAAAAAATCGGCGCTCCGTAGATGGTCGTCACGCATTTGTACGCTGGTATGGATGCTTTCCACATTTACATTGAAAAAGACCCTTGCCGATTCCAGGCTGCCGGGACTACCGATGATGGCGCCGTCGAATTTTTCAAACCGGCCCTGTACAAACGTGATCCCGTTATGCTTCACCTTAAAATTCACCGAAGCGTGCGCCGGATCCACTTTATAATTGGATTGCGCCATTAAACCGAAACAAGCGGTAAAAACGATTAAAAAAAGTGTTATTCTCTTCATACAGTTAATTTGTTATAGTAAAATACCAAAATATAAGCACCACGAGCCCACAAATTAAAAATTTCAATTAATAACTGGACCATTGGCACCTTATCTCATTGGCATATTAAATTAACATTCGGAAAGCAGCGATTGTTCAATCCTCTTCCTCATTGTACCGTATATTCATTAAAGCCAGGCTATTTCTTTTCAAAAAGAAAGCAGGCAAACTTACTCTCTGCTCATCCGGCTTAACGAAATAGTAGGCAGAATTGATGAAAAAGCAGTATCTTTGTACAACAAAAGCAACGGATTGGTTGTTACTAAAGCCGGAGGCTTTGCCTCCGGCAGAAACATGTCACAATGGCCAACGGCCTTGAAATACAAGAATTATGCAAGAATTAGATCAAGATCAAATATTAAACGACTTAACCACTCAGGATTACAAATTCGGCTTCACGACCGATGTGGAGACTGAAGTCATTGAGAAAGGGTTAAACGAGGATGTCATCCGGTTGATTTCGGCGAAAAAGGGAGAACCCGAGTGGTTGCTCGAATTCCGGTTAAAAGCCTATCGCCACTGGTTAACGATGGAAATGCCGGATTGGGCGCATCTGAAGATTCCTGAGATCGATTATCAGGAGATCATCTATTATGCCGATCCTACAAAAAAGAAAAGTCCGAAAAGCCTGGACGAGGTGGATCCGGAATTGTTGAAGACATTTGAGCGTTTGGGGATCCCTCTTGAAGAACAGAAGCAACTGACGGGGGTTGCGGTAGACGCCGTGATGGACAGCGTCTCCATCAAAACGACCTTCAAAGAGGTGCTCGCCGAAAAAGGGATTATCTTCTGTTCTTTCAGTGAAGCGGTGAGACATCATCCCGATCTGGTAAAAAAATACCTAGGAACAGTCGTTCCCTATAAGGATAATTATTATGCAGCATTGAACTCGGCGGTATTCAGCGACGGTTCATTCGTATATATCCCGGAAGGGGTGCGCTGCCCGATGGAACTTTCTACTTACTTCCGTATCAACACGGCCAACACCGGCCAGTTTGAACGTACGCTCATCATAGGTGACAACAATTCTTATGTGAGTTATCTCGAGGGATGCACTGCTCCCATGCGCGACGAGAACCAGTTGCATGCGGCCATCGTGGAGATCATCGCCCTCGATCATGCCGAAGTGAAATACTCTACCGTACAGAACTGGTATCCGGGAGATAAAAACGGCAAGGGCGGCGTATATAACTTCGTGACTAAACGAGGCATCTGTAAAGGGGTTCACTCCAAGATCTCCTGGACACAGGTAGAAACCGGCTCGGCTATCACATGGAAATACCCTTCCTGTATTCTGGCAGGCGATAACTCTGTGGGAGAGTTTTATTCGGTAGCGGTCACCAACAATTTTCAACAGGCCGACACCGGCACCAAGATGATCCATATAGGAAAGAATACCCGCAGCCGTATCGTCTCCAAAGGAATCTCCGCAGGTAATAGCCAAAACAGTTACCGGGGTCTGGTGAAGGTGACCCAGAAAGCGGAAAACGCGCGTAACCACTCGCAATGCGACAGTTTGTTGCTAACCGACCATTGCGGGGCACACACCTTCCCCTACACCGATATTCAGAATCCTACGGCAATACTTGAACATGAGGCTACAACCTCCAAGATCAGTGAAGACCAGATCTTCTACTGCAACCAGCGCGGACTGGGAGAAGAGGAAGCCATCGGACTGATCGTGAACGGATACGTAAAGGAAGTAGTGAATAAACTGCCGATGGAATTTGCCGTAGAGGCGCAAAAATTGCTTCAGATCAGCCTGGAAGGAAGCGTGGGATAACTTTGGTTCTTTCCGATCCTATCCCCCTACCAATTGATCGGCTCCCTGTGGTGAGCTGAGAGGTATTCGTTGGCTCTGCTAAAATGCCTGCTCCCAAAGAATCCTCTGTGGGCAGATAATGGCGAAGGATGTGGTGATTTAAGAACAAGGTGCCTGTTCGCATCAATGGTTTCCCCTTTTCGCTGAGCATAGGCGCCCCAAAGAATAAAAACCAGATGCTCGCGCTCTTCGGCGAGACGCCTGATGGCCGCATCGGTAAACTCTTCCCACCCTTTTCCCTGGTGTGAGCCGGCACGATGCGCCTGCACCGTCAGGGTGGCATTCAGCAGGAGCACTCCCTGCTCCGCCCAGCGTGTCAGATTTCCCGAACGGGGCGCAGGTATCCCAAGATCATCCTCTATCTCCTTATAGATATTAACCAATGAGGGCGGTAGCTGTACCCCGTCATTCACCGAAAAGCATAATCCGTGCGCCTGCCCCGGTTCATGATAGGGATCCTGTCCCACTATCACCACTTTCACTTTATCGAAAGGGCAACGGTCAAATGCATTAAAAATCAGTTTGGCCGGTGGATAGATGGTCCTGGCGGCATACTCTTTCCGTACGAAATCGGTCAATATCCTGAAATAAGGCTTTTCAAATTCTTGCTGCAGATGTACCTTCCAGCTTTCCTCTATTTTTATGTCCATACTTTATTTGTATAAATGAAACCTCTAAAGTACAAAAAAAATTAAAAGTAAAAAAGAGAAAAGTGTCCGCAGTCCAATGAGAAAAAATTATCCGGAATGTCGTCAAATGAGAAAAACACCCTGTCTCCTGGCTTCATCCTTCATTTCATGCGGCCAGAGACTGGCCTGAATCTCCCCGATATGTGCTTTGCGGAGATAATACATACAGAGTCGCGATTGTCCGATCCCGCCGCCGATGGAGAGCGGCAATTCTCCACTCATCAATCGTTGATGAAAATAGAGGGATAGCCGGTCTCCCTTGCCGCATAGCTCCAGTTGCCGCTTCAAGGCTGCCGGATCTACCCGGATACCCATGGAGGACAGTTCCACCGACTTCTTCAAAACCGGATTCCAGACCAGCAGATCGCCGTTCAGCCCCAGATAGCCGTCTGCATTCGGCGTACTCCAATCATCATAATCAGGAGCACGCCCGTCATGCGGTTCCCCATCGGACAACGGCGCACCTATCCCTATCACAAAAACAGCGCCGTACTCCTGTGTCACCACATCTTCTCTCTGTTTCACATCCATACGGGGGTATTTCTGTAACAGCTCTTCGGAATGGATAAATGATATTTCGCAGGGAAGTTGGGGCTTAATAGCAGGGAAGAGCTCATAGACAAGGTATTCGGTACGGAGCATAGCTGCATAGATCCGTCGGACAACTTGTTTCAGGAACTCTATCGTCCGGTCTTTCTCCCTGATGACCAACTCCCAATCCCATTGATCCACATAGAGCGAATGAAGGTTGTCCAGCTCTTCATCGGCACGGATAGCATTCATGTCGGTGTAGATGCCGAATCCCTCCTCTATCTCGTAATCGGCAAGCGTCAGCCGTTTCCATTTGGCCAGCGAGTGCACTATCTCCGCATTCCGGTCACCCATATCCTTGATAGGGAACCGCACCGGCCGCTCTACGCCGTTAAGGTCGTCATTAATACCTGTTCCGCTCTCCACAAAGAGAGGCGCGGTGACACGGCGGAGGCGCAACTCCGAAGAGAGATTGGCCTGAAAAAAGTCTTTGATACTCTTAATTCCCAGTTCCGTCTGCTTCAGGTTCAGAAGCGGCGTGTAACCGGCAGGGATCTGCAGTTTTGACATATCTCTTTTGTATGATTTATTGAACTTTTTGTCGGTTTTCATCTAAATACCGATTTTGAACCTACAAAGGTAGGATTTTTATTCATTTTGTCAAATAAAAACCGGCAGAAAACAGCATTATGACAGATTTAAGGTGAAAATAAAAACAATTATTACAGAAATTATCTACTTGACAATCATTTTCCCTACCAGATCATTCACGGAAGCGAGATGATGCCGGTCCAGATAATCGTTGATACCATCCACAATTTTCACCGAGGCCGCCGGATCGATAAAGTTGTAAGTACCTACCTGTACCGCCGTAGCGCCCGCCAGGATGAACTCTATAGCATCCTGCCAGTTACAGATCCCTCCCATTCCGATAAGGGGGATTTTCACTGAATGGAATACTTCCCATACCATACGTATGGCAATCGGCTTGATACAGGGGCCTGAGAGTCCGCCGGTAATAGTGGAAAGCTTCGGTGTCCTGCTCTCCACATCGATGGCCATTCCCAGGAATGTATTGACAAGAGATACGGCATCTGCTCCCTCGTCTTCTACGGCCCGGGCAATTTCAGTGATATCGGTCACATTGGGGGATAATTTCACGATCAGTGTTTTGGGGAAGGCTTTTCGCACTTCCCTGGTAACCTGTGCTGCCGATTGGCAGGAAGTACCGAATGCCATCCCGCCCTCTTTCACGTTGGGGCAGGAAATGTTCAGCTCTATGGCCGGCATTTTGTCAAGATCCGCCAGCTTCTCTGCGCAGGCCACATAATCTTCGACGGTAGAACCCGATACGTTCACTATCATATGGGTGTCGTATTCCTTAATGACCGGATAAAGATGCTCCACGAAATAGTTTACCCCTTTGTTCTGCAGGCCTACCGAATTGAGCATGCCCGAAGGCGTTTCGGCCATCCTGGGGTAATTGTTCCCCTGACGCGGTTCCAGAGTAGTCCCTTTCACAAAGATTCCCCCCAGGCGTCCTAAATCGATAAAATCGGTATATTCCGTCCCGTATCCGAATGTGCCCGAAGCGGTCATCACCGGGTTCTTCAGTTTCAGATTTCCTATATGTACTTCTAATCGAGCCATGTGAGTTGATTGATGTTAAAAACAGGTCCTTCGGTACAGGCACAGACATTCCCTCTGATTGTTTTTTCAATACAGCAGAGGCAGGCGCCGAAACCGCATGCCATCAGGTTTTCGAGTGAAGCCTCGCATTCAATTCCATGATCGCGGGCATATTTTGCTACGGCCAGCATCATCGGTTTCGGGCCGCAGGTGTAAATAAAATCATATTTTTTTTCTTTGAGCACGGAGTGATGGGTTACAAACCCTTTCTCGCCCAACGAACCGTCTTCGGTAGTGCAATAGAGCGTTCCGTACCGTTCAAAATCGGCCCGTTGCAGGATATCTTTTCCGGAGCGTCCCCCCAGCAGGAATTCGGATTCCATACCGTTCTGTTTTATTTTCTTACCGAGGAAAAGCAACGGGGCAGTTCCTACTCCTCCGCCGATAAGCAGAAATTTTCCCTTTCTGTCGGGTAGGGAAAATGAGTTTCCCAAAGGGTAGATCAGATTCATAGTCCCGCCTGCCGGGAGGCCGCATATCTTCTCCGTACCTTCCCCTATTCTTTGGATCAGAAGCCAGAGCTCATTCTTCTCGCGGTCGACAAAATTGACGGATATGGGTCTTCTTAAAAAAACATGGGGTGAATTATCGACCAGGATCTGCACAAATTGTCCGGGACGTATCTCCGGCAATACTTCGCTGTTTGCGGGCGCCACCTTTATAAGATGATTCTGATCGTTCAGTGCTTCGTTGGAGCGGACGGTGAAATCGAGTACTTGCATGTAAATTGTTTAATCCTTTCCCTACTGTATAAAACTTACAGTAATCCTTTCTGTTGATATGACGGATCCGGACACCCGTTTTTATCGGGACCGCATTTTTTATAGAATACAAAAATACATCTTAATTTTTATTCCGGCAATGAACAGAGGTAAATTGGCCGATAGAAAAAGTAAAGGGGAAACTGTGAACTGACCCCCAAAAGTTTTTTGTCTAACTTTTGGGGGTCACTACACTTTTGCTCCCTCTCTTTTTGGTATCCGTACAAACGGACTACTCCTTTTCGGGAACTATCCAGAGAAAAACAGACTTGCCTTCCACTGAAATTTGTTTGTCGGGCTTCCAGTCACCCATAGCGAAAGCGTGAGAGACCACACGGCTGCCAGGTTTCATCTCCGACAGTATCTTCGGCATCAGTTTCAGATTCACGTCCGGGAGAAGATAAAGCGTCAGTACGGTGGCCTTACTAAAGTCGAAATCAAAAAGATCGCCTTCATAAAACGTCACTTTGTCTTCCACTTTCGCCTCCCTGGCGTTCTCATTAGCCTCTTTGATCCTTTCCGGATTGAGGTCTACCCCTATTCCGGTGGCTCCGTATTTCTTCGCCGCAGTGATCACGATCCGGCCATCCCCGCATCCCAGGTCATAAACCACATCCCCTTTGCCCACATTGGCAAGGTCCAGCATACCCTCTACCACTTTCTGGGGTGTGGGTACGTAAGGTACATCCAGTTCTATTTGCTGTGCATGTAATTGTAGAACTCCGCACAGGAATAGCAAAGTAAAAAGATAATTGATCGGTTTCATTGGTTCTGTAATTTTAAAAGTAATTAAGTTCATTAAAATCAGACTTTTTGAATTTCGTTTCCCTATTCCGGTCCATCCGGACCTTCTTTTATCTGATTTTACCGGTTTATTCTCCCATCTTACTGTAATAAACAAATTTGTCCGGCTTCCGGTTCTATATTTCCTCCTGTAAGATGGAATTTCTGCATCCTTTATTTTCCCTGAAGAATGAAACTCCCCAGCCGGCCAGTAACAAGGCCATTCCCACCAGGGCACCCGTTCCGGTGACGGAAAGGCTGGAATAGAGCATATAAGCGCAAAAACCGACGAACAAAAGAGGTATAACCGGATATAACGGTACTTTAAAAGGGCGCGGAACGGTCGGTTTCTTTATCCTCAGCACAAACAGGCTGATTCCGGTGCAAAGGAAGAAAAACCAGAAGACAGGGGCGGTAAAATCGACCATGGCTTCAAAACCGTTGCGGGTAAATGCGCCGAAAACGATCAGCACAACAGCGATTATTCCCTGCAATATCAGTGAATTGACAGGCGATGATTTTGCTGCATTCCACTTCCCCAGAAATGCAAGGGGAGAGAAATCCTTTCCCAGGGCATAGTTAGTCCTTGCTCCCGTAAAGATGGTCGTATTGAGGGAAGTAAGAGCGGAAAGAGAGACCAGGAGACCGATAAGGATCACTCCCTTTCTTCCCAGGGTAGCCCGCATTATATCGACGCCAACCGCCTCCGATCCGGCCATTCCGTTTAATCCCAGTACATTCAGGAAGGCCAGGTTCATCAACAGATAGATCATTGTAATAATCAGAATACTGACAATCAGAACCAGCGCTATCCTCCGGCTACCGGCCTTTAATTCCGAGGAAATGTATGCAGCTTCATTCCAGCCTCCGAACGTCAATAATACAAAGATAAGCGCGAGGCTGACTGAAGCATTCGGAGAAAGGCCGCCGGCCATAGCCTGTTCTGTCGCCGGAATCTCCACGGATGGCTCTACCAGGAATCCCGTCAGGACGATGATCAGTATCCCGGCAAATTGTAATGCTGTCAATATTTTCTGAACCCCCGTCCCAAAACGGATCCCCAGCACATTGACCAATGTAAGGAAGATCACAATGCCTGCGGCATAAAAAGAAGAAGCATAGGTTCCCCATGGAAGGATCTCAGCCAGATAATCACCTGCGATGTAGGCTAACAGGGCAATGGATCCGGTTTGCGTAACCGTGATACGGGCCCAGGCAAACAGAAAGGAGAACCTTTTTCCGAAGGCGATTTTCAGGAAGTGATAATCGCCACCGGCATTCGGGAAAGTAGAGCTCAGTTCGGAATAGCAAAGGGCACCGGTCAGAGAGATCACTCCTCCCAATATCCATACTCCCATAAACCAATATTCGCCAGGGGAGTTTGCTGCGACAACCGAAGGGGTTCGGAAAATTCCTGCACCGATCACAATTCCTACGATAAGGACTATCGCATCGATCAGCCGCAACGCCGGCGCAGGCGCTGCAAGATCCGTCTCGGGGCAGTCAGCAGGGATATATTCGCCGGCAGTAGCCGCGGGAAGCGTATGTGGAGCATTTTCTTTCATCGGGCAACAGATTATAGCATGTCCGGTGTATGAGAAAGTCGGAAATATACCGAATGTATAAATACCGAAAAATCAAAGATAGGAATCTTCGCAGCAATAAAGCATACTCTTTTTAAATGTTTAACATTTTCAGGGGTGCCCCGAATATCTCGAAAGTATTGTCATTATAATAAACAATTATCTGGGTTATTTTTCTGTCAATAGTTTTCGCAGGATCAACAAGCTTATTATCTGGTAATTGATGGTCATTATTTGCTTGTTTAGATCCCGTTTCTCTCGGTTTTTCACTTGTTTCCGGCACTTTGGCCGGATCCGGCTCAGTCTGATTGAATAAATCGGGTTCTCCGGAAAGAGAGATACCACGGAATCCTTCTTTATACATATTACCGATACCGTTAATCAGCCATTCGGTATTGATATAATTCATTTCACTCAGGATCTTCGTGACCACATCCAAGCTCGGATTATTTCTGCCATTCAGGATGTGGGAAATAATGGCCCTGTTGATCTGTAACCTGTCCGCAAACTTCGCAGGAGTCAGGTTCTCTTTTTCCATGATAAGTTTAATACGATCCTTCATATAATTATCTTTTAGCCGTTATTTATTGAGCGCGGACAATCTGTTTTTTTACAAAAGTAACGATACAAATGTATAATAAATCATTCACAAATGAAAATAGATTTAAGATATAAATGTAAATTACAAATGTTTATGGACTGATTTACATTTATACCAACTTCTCAAAGTAGAATTAATAAGACTTATTTCAACATTAAATTAATTATTTATTTTATTTCAGTAAATAACTCATTACACAGTATATATGTACATAAAACACCTTATTTTTAACATAAATAAAAAAGAAAACAGATACCTATAGATAAAATCTGTTTTTAAAGTTTATAAAATGAATATAATTACTTTATTTATAGTATTATACTATACAATGTATAATCAATATATAAAGTGTTAATCCCGAAAATATAGAAATGTTACTCAAGGACTTCTCCTGAGAAGAAGATGCGATAACAAATGTTTCGCACCCTGTTATTTACTTTTGTGTCATCTCCATACCTGACAGTAATGCACATTTGTTCGTTAAATAATATTATTTTCTGAATTTACATATCTGTTTTTTGCGAGAATCGCATAAATCCGGACAAGTCTGCGAAGACAGCAGAACAGGCTACTCCAGGCGACTTAAGAACTAATGCATCCAATTGAGGAGTAGCCTGTTTCCCTCATTTTTCTTATATAAGAATTTTAAGCGTAAAAAAACAGAGAATGGAATGAACTGTTTGTTCTCTATTTCTGTTTTACAGAATGAACTATTTCGTTAAGCTAAATGAGCAGAGTCCAAACTTGTTTGGATATGCCATAGCGAGAATTAACAATCGAGGAGCAAGTGACTCAAATAGTCTAATTTTAATGAACATTTAAAAACAGATTGAATATGCAATTACTTTCTATAAGACTTTGGGCTATATTATTGTTTGTCTCTGCGGCGATACAATGTACCGGCCAGGGCAGCCAAGATCAAAAAAGCCGGCAGACAACAGAAAGTACGGAAAATTACCGGAATATGGAAGGAAAAAAGAAATTACATGATTTCACCGTGAAGGATATCGACGGGAATGACTTCAGCCTGGCCTCCCTGAAAGGGAAAAAAGTGCTGGTTGTAAATGTAGCATCAAAATGCGGATTGACACCCCAATATGAACAATTGCAGGAGCTTTATGAAAAATACCGGCACCTGAACTTCGAGATCATCGGCTTTCCTGCCAATAATTTTATGAATCAGGAACCGGGCTCAAACTTGGAGATTAAAGAGTTTTGTACCGCTAATTATGGGGTGACCTTTCCTATGATGGAAAAGATCAGTGTGAAAGGAGATGACCAGGATCCTTTGTATCAATGGCTCACACAAAAATCGGAGAATGGAAGGATAGATCAGGAGGTAACCTGGAATTTCCAGAAGTACCTGGTCGATGAAGAAGGACACCTCGTAGATGTAGTGATGCCCAAAGAGAGTCCCATGAGCGAGAAGATCGTGAACTGGATCACCGGAAAATAGGTATCTTTTTGTATTTGTGACATTTCTTTTGATCGACGGAGATCAGTGCATGATCCTGTAAACCAGTTCTTTTAAAAGATCGCCCTGCGATGCCGACACATTGTCTACTCCTTTCGACCGGGCATCAAATGTTCTCAGGTCGGAAATGATCTCCATCACTTTGGGGGCGCTATAATTTTGTAGTCCTGTCATATAATCGCGAACAAAATAGGCAGATCTCATATTCAGTGTATTCATGATGCTCTGCTCATCTTTACGCGGCAACCAGAAGCATTCCAGTAAATTACCGAAATAGTTGAACAGAACGGCCACAGTAGCCATCATGGGATTCTCCTTCGGATTCTTGTCAAAATAGTCTACAATCCGGTTGGCCGCCACGATATTTTTCGTGATAATGGCTTTCTGCAATTCAAAATTATTATAATCCTTACTGATTCCCACATTCTTTTCGATCAGTTCCGAGGTAATACGCCGGTGGCCTTCCGGAAGCGAAATCTCCAACTTCTGAAGTTGGGGAATCAGTTTGCTGATATCGTTTCCCACAAAATCTGTCAGCATCTGTGCCGATTTTTCATCGATAGCACTCCCTCTCTCCTTCAGCCAGGATTGGATAAAAGCAGGTATCTGGTTTTCATACAGCTTCCTGGATTCGAATATTTCTCCTGTTTTCTGGATGCTTCTCACCACTGCTTTCCGTTTGTCAACCGTACCGTGCTTATAATTGATCACCAGGATAGTGGAAGGCATCGGGTTCTTTGCGTACAAATCAAGGAGTTCGAACCGATCGAGGTTCTGTGCCTCTTTCACAAGGATGAGCTGATACTCCGCCATCATCGGAAAACGACGTGCAGAGGCGATGATGAGATTTACATCGGCATCCACCCCGTAAAAAGTAAGCATGTTAAAATCCTTTTCCGTTTCCGTGAGGACGGTATCGGAAAGAAGCTCCGTCAATACATCTATGAAATAGGATTCATCGCCCATAAAGAGATAGACCGGTTTGAAGCGACGGTGCAGGATATCATCGCGGATAGCATTGAAAGATGATTGTGTGGAGGCAGCCATTTTGTTGATGTGATAATTAGGTAATTTACCGATGTAATGATTGGTTAGCGGGATCAATATGCCAATATAACAAATGAATGAATGGATTGCAGGAGAATATATATTGACAAAAGTATCCGGATTACCAGTCGAATCGCAAATGTTTGATGGTGGAGCCTTTGTTCATGATGGATGAAAGTGATTTGATACCGATTTTCACATGCTCTTCTACAAAATTTTCTGTGATATGCCGATCGCTCTTCTCCGTTTTCACACCGGTGGAGATCAGGGGCTGGTCAGACACTAACAGCAGCGCTCCGGTAGAGATATGATTGGCAAATCCGCAGGTGAAGAGAGTAGCTGTCTCCATATCCACCGCCATAGCGCGTATCTGTCTCAGGTAATTCTTGAATTCATCGTCGTATTCCCATACACGGCGGTTGGTGGTATAGACGGTACCGGTCCAGTAATCACGGTTAAAATCGCGCACGTTGGAAGAAACCGCCCTCAAGAGGCTGAATGCCGGTAAAGAAGGCACTTCAGGCGGGAAATAGTCGTTCGACGTACCCTCACCGCGGATAGCTGCAATGGGCAGAATATAATCCCCCAGCTCGCTCCTCGATTTCAACCCGCCGCATTTACCCAGGAAGAGCACCGCAGTAGGCGTTACCGCGCTCAGCAGATCCATAATGGTCGCGGCATTGGCACTCCCCATTCCAAAGTTGATAATAGTGATGCCATCGGCAGAGGCATTGGGCATATTGGCATCCAAACCGACTATGGGTGTATTGAAATGATTGGCAAAAATTTCGACATACTTCTGAAAATTGGTCAGCAGGACAAACTTCGTGAATTCAGCAAGTGGCCTTTTTGTATATCTGGGAAGCCAATTCTCCACAATTTCCTGTTTTGTTCTCATATAAAAGAGGTAATTTTGCACAGGGTAAACCACTGTTCTGCTAACAAAGATACAAATGTGCGATTTAAATTTACCATCTTTCGATACAAAAATCCGTAAAAAAGGCGACGGAGTGGAGATCTTCGACCCCCTGCGGAGAAAATATGTGAGGCTCACTCCTGAGGAATGGGTACGTCAGCATTTTGTCCATTATCTTATTTCTGAAAAAAGTTTTCCCGCCTCGCTTATAGCCAACGAAACGGGCATCAAGCTGAATTCGCTTGCCCGCAGGTGCGACACGGTGGTGTATAACCGGCAGCTTGAACCCGTGATGATCGTGGAATATAAAAGTCCGGACGTAATCATTACACAGCAGGTATTCGATCAGGTCACCCGGTACAACAGCGTACTGAAAGTTCCTTATATTGTTGTTTCCAACGGGATGAAACACCATTGCTGCAGGATCGATTACGAACGGCAATCCTACCGTTACCTCATTGAAATTCCCGCCTATAACGAATTGGAATCGATTGATTGATTTACTGATTCCTCATCAGGAACTCCACACTCTATGAGATAGTAAATCAGCATATCAGTTAATAGCTCTCTTCCGCCGAGGGGAAATCGGACGATTTAACGTCGTGTATGTATTGCTGAACAGCCGACGTGATCTCGTCGAAGAGGTTGGCGTATCTGCGCAGGAAACGGGGTGAAAAGCCTTTATTGAGCCCCAGCATATCGTGCATCACCAGCACCTGACCGTCCACGTGCGGCCCTGCACCAATCCCTATGATCGGGATAGTCAATTCTGCCGTCACTTTCCCTGCCAGCGCTGCCGGAATTTTTTCCAACACGATGGAACAGCATCCTGCTTCCTGCAATAGCCGGGCATCCTCCATCAGTTTTTCCGCTTCCTCCTTTTCCTCTGCACGTACAGCGTATGTTCCGTACTTGTTGATCGATTGCGGCATCAGTCCCAGATGTCCCATTACGGGGATACCGGCATTCAGGAGAGCCCCTACTGATTCGAGAATCTCTTTTCCTCCTTCCAGCTTAAGGCAATCAGCCTGCGTTTCCTTCATAATTTTCACTGCATTGGCTACTGCGTCATAAGGATTTCCCTGATAACTGCCGAAGGGCATGTCTATCACCACCATCGCCCGCTTTACCCCGTTCATCACCGATTTGCCGTGATAGATCATCTGATCCACCGTCATCGGGAGCGTGGTACTGTTTCCCGCCATCACATTGGAAGCCGAATCTCCCACAAGGATCACATCCATACCCGCCTGATCTATGGCCAATGCCATGGAATAATCATAGGCGGTGAGCATCGATATTTTTTCGCCCTGCTGCTTCATCTCCCGCAAACGGTGCGTGGTCACTTTTTTCTGGTTACCGGTAGAAAGATATCCTCTTTTATTTTCTGACATCTGTTTTATAGCTTTAATAATTTTGATATTATTGTTCTGTATCGCAAAGGTAGTGCTTTTACAGATTCCCTCAAACACAAAAAAGCCGGGAATTGAATTGTCCCGGCCTCTCATGACAGAAATTTTGATTACTTAAAACCTATATCCTAAAGTGAGCAATCCTCTGACGGAATTGTTTTTCAGGGAAAAGGGAGTCGCGTCTATGTCGAGTACATCATCGACATAGTAATTGGGAAAAGGATAGAGATCGTCTTTTTGGGTTTTATAGACAATCGCCAGATCGAGATAGAAATTCCTGTTGAAACGGTATCCGACCCCTCCGGTAAAGTAATTGGTGTCCCCTTCAATCCGGAAAATGCTGTTCGACCCTGCGATAACAGCATCACCGAATTTTACCAGATCGGCATCATAGGGATTTTGCATCCATGCATATCCCAGCCTGCCGGAGAATTGGGGTGTAAAACGGTATTCCATCCCTACTTTTACAGTCGATGTCAGCTTGTGATCTTCCGTAATATATTCGTTATCCTGATCATACCAGGAAGGATCATCCATGGAGTTGGAAGGAACCTTCAGTTTCATGTTACTGTAATCGACCACTTCATAATCCAGACTGGCGATAAAGTTGTTCCCCAATACAGTTGCCACACTCGCCACTATCTTTCCGGGTGTTTTCAAATCATAATTGTTGGTGAAAACTGCCGAGTAGGTCATATCTTCAGGATTATAATTGGGATCTGTTACAAAGGCTCCCATATCATCATCGAGTTGGGCCTCATAAGTTTCCGTCAGGGCATACCAGGTAGGCGTATGCCAGGCAAGACCGATCCGGAAAGCGTTCACCGGCCTGTAGATCGCCCCGAATTTAGCACCTACGCCTGCTCCGTTGACGGTCAACCAGTTGGTCAATGTATATTCGCCCTCGTCATCGAAATCTTCCAGATAATCGGAAGCAAGGTCATAGAAAATATCTTTGATAGAAAGCGACATACCGACATTCAATACATTGTTGATAGTCGTCCCCACCGTGAAGTCATAATTATCAATATAACCCTTTTCATAGGTACGGATCTCATTATAGGGTGTTGCACCGCGTGTATTTACAGGAGTATAACTCGCCCCGTCATTTGACGATCTTATAAGGTATGAATTATACCCTAGGACAGATAGCCAGGGTTGATCGAGAAACGGATCGGGAAGATTTTTCCCCAATTCCAGGTCTGAGGGTTTAATACCTGCACTTTCTCGGACCATATAATCGATCAGGGTATTGTTAGGGCTTCCCATCGCAAAAACCTCCTTATCGAACGATTTCAGCTTATTGTAAGAGAAACCGAAATTGATCAGCGGCATCACGTCGTTTCTCAACGGGAAATAACCTACAAATCCGATGTTATCCATATTAAAGCGGTTCTTATGGGCATCACTGCTCCCGACAACCGAAGCCTCGCGCGACAGATTCAGCGTACCCATCACTTCTGAACTGCGGTATACCGCTATGCCAGCGGGATTAACGGAGACACCGGTCAGGTCGCCTCCCAAAGCGCCGAAAGCTCCTCCCATAGACATGGCGCGGGCGGTACCGTGAAGATCTTCCCGTGAAAAGCGCAAAGCGTCGAGTTCACTTTGGGAAAACAAAGGTCCCGAAAGTATGAATAACGAAAAAAGGATATAAGAAATCTTCTTCATATGATTAAGCATTTAATTTTCATTTCATCCTGTTATCTGCGGCCACTGCTGGAGCGTCCGCTGCTACCGCTGCTACCACTGCTGCCGCCGGAACTACGCCCGCTGCTACTGCTCCCGCTGCTACTCCCGAAAGAGCCGGACGAGGAGGAACTGCTCCTGCTGGGCGTGGAATAGGTTGAAGAACTCCTGGTCGTCGAACTGCTTCTTGACGGAGTTGAATAGGTGTTGCTGTTCCGGCTGGGTGTCGTGCTTCTTTCGTAGGTAGAACTGCTTCTTGAAGGGGTGGTCGTCGTACTTCTTTCGTAGGTCCTCGATGAACTTCTTCCGCTGTTATATGCATCCGACGACCGGGTAGATTGGGTTGTCCGGTTGATCGAGCCTGCTCTCGAGGTGGTGGTCGAACGGTCGATCACCTGCCCGTTTCGGGAATCATACGCTCTGCCGGAGTTATCGATAATTCTGGTCCTGGGTGTAGTAGACGCACTTCTGCTGTTCACGGAAGAACTGCTCCTGCCGGAAACAGCGCTTCTGGTAGAAGTGGCACTTCTTTCTGAAACAGCGCTACGGCTACTGCTTCTTGATGCCCTGCCCGAAAGATTCGCCATGGAAGAGGTCTCCCTGTTAGCAGAGCTTCTTCTGTACATACCCGAACTTCTTCCTGAACGGTTATGGGTCAGGCTGCTGTAATAGCCGTCATAAAATCCGTGAGAGTAGCCGCCTCCCCAATATCCGCCGTAACCGTAATACCAGGGATCGTACCAACCGCCATAATACCAGGGAGAGTACCATCTGCTGTAATACCACGGGCTGTGCCAGCCGTACCAGCCGCCATAACCGTAGTACCAGGGGCTGTACCAGCCACCATAATACCATGGGTCATACCAGGGATAAAAGGAGCCCCATCCCATACCATAGTATATATTGGTGTTCCATCCCCGGTTGTTATAATTTTCATAGAGGTCATCCCCTACGTAGACAATCACCTCATCCGCACCGGTAATCTTGATACTCGATTCGGGATCATGGAACCGGACAATCCTGTCGGTATATGTATACTCTTCGTAATTATCCTGATCCTGTCCGTTCAAAGAATCATCCGTCAAGACGTTACCATCACCGCGACGATTATATTCGTCCACATCCCTGCCGTTGGCCGTCACCTCCATATTCGATGCATCACCCTGCACGATCACCACTTTTTTCTTTTGCGGTTCTTCGGCTTTTTTCTGAACCATTACAGGTTCTTTTTTGGCAGGATCGGCATAAATATCATCCCATTCCTGGGCGAAACCGAACAATGGTACCGCCATCAGCAAAACTGTAAGCAAGTTTTTTATAGTTTTCATCGTTTCTCCCTCTTATATTTGTTTGTAAATAATTCTATCTGTCACACTATGACTCAAAAACTCCCGAAAAGTTTAAAGGAACATTCACTAAAGTTAGACTCTTTTCCGCCATGGCCTATTCAATTAACTTAGTTGTTTTCTATATCTGACATAATTAAAACAAGTTTTACCTCCGCACTTGCTTATCGAAAACATTCCAAGCAATCTTGACTCTCCCCATTCAACTTAACGGAAATATTTTCTTTTCTTCCCTTAATCTACAAAAATAGTAAATGTTACACAATAAAGATGCAGACGGTAACAAAACGCTGCGCATGGTTAGGTTAAAAAAACAAAACCGGCGGCGGTAATCAGACCGATATCTCCAGTCCGTCATATGCCAGTAAAACGTGGGGCGGTAGTTCATTCTCCACTGCTGCATGCAAGCCTATTTCATGGCTCATATGGGTCAAATAAGCAATTTCCGGTTTTACCCGGTCTATTATTTTCAATGCCTGGTCCATTGTCTGATGTGAGATGTGCTCCGTTTTCCTGAGCGCACTGACGACCAGCGTATTTACACCGTCCAGTTTTTCCAGTTCTGTTTCCGCAATTGTTTTTATATCGGTCAGGTAAGCAAAATTCCGGATACGGAATCCCAGAATGGGTAACCGGTAATGCATCACCCGGACGGGCGTCACTTTCACCGTTCCTATCTGAAAGTCACGGTCGACGCTGATCCGCCTGACGGCAAGGTTGGGTACACCTCCGTAGGTATGTTCTCCAAAGCAATAGGGTAACCTCTCTTTGAGAACGTTTTCGAGGCGCTCCTCCATGTAGAGATCTACCGCCCCGAAAACGGAGAACGGCCGCAGATCATCTATACCTCCCACGTGGTCATAATGCTCATGAGTGAAGAGAATACCGTCAATTTTTTCGAATGGGAGGGATAACATCTGCTGTCGGAGATCGGGCGAGCAATCCATCATGAGCACTTTGTCGTCGATCTCAATCCTTACGGAAGCCCGGAGTCGTTTATCCCTCCTATCGCCAGAATTGCAGACTTCACATCTGCAACCGATTTGCGGCACACCGGTGGAAGTTCCCGTACCCAAAAATCTCACTTTCATACACTTACTGTCAAGAAAAAAGCCACCACATTCTCTGAAACGGGCGGCTTTCTGTTTATACATTATCAGAACAAAGCAGGAGGGGCTCCGGAGTCTGATAGGTGAAGATCAGTATTCTCTTTCCAAAATCCAAAGATCATTGAAAGGCACTCCATAAGTTCTTCTCAGATAATCGGTATTTCCCTTGGCTGAATAAGTCCGGTAGATCTCGTCACGCCTGGCTGCTGCCTGCGCTTTATCATCGTAGCTGGCAACAATCACACGGTACATACCTTGTTCATTCTGCGCCAGGATCACCTGATGTCCTTCATTCTCCATACGATTTTTCAATGACTCTGCGTTCAGCTTCACGCTCAGTGACGCGATCACTACGTTAAATCTCTTCAATCCCGCGGCATCGGTCGGGTAAACCGGCTCCACCTTCTCTTTCCTGACGGAGACCTCTACCGGAGGAAGGGAACTGGCATCTTTTACCACCGTGGTAGGCTGAGATGCAGTCTGTTGCATTTCTCTTTCTTTGGCTGCTTCATACACTTGTTTATAAGCGCTTTGTTTAGGTTTGCAGGATACCCCGATAAGCAGCAGGGTTATTAAAACCAATGCGTAATGGAATTTCTTCATGCCTGTTCAATATTTATTAAATTGTTCATTTACATTTACTGTATCAACTCATCATCCGTTTTCATTATCCTATAACGAAATCGTGCAGCAAAGATAATAAAGATGAGGTTGATTGTATCTTTGTGCATGTGAAAATAAATTAAAAAGGGGTATATGGCTAAAAAGCCTTCAACCGGATGGGTTGGGTGATGTCGGTGGTCTTCCCCGCCTCGAGGGTACTGATGAACACTGTGTCACGGTAGTTGGACCCGGGAGAGGCAACCACGTGTACCTCCCACTCTCCCTCCTTTAATCCGATAAACTGGAACGTCCCCGTATTGTCACCGAGGGTCTCTCTCTCGGGAAGGGTGAGAAGGGTATCTTCATCCTGTATAATTTTTACGAACGGACTGGCCCCTATCAACGGCGTCACAGAACCCCGCAATTTTCCGCCATAGGTCTCAGGGAAAGCCCTTGCCACCGGCTCCAGAAAATAACTGCCGTTCGATTCCCGGACGGAAAGGGCGGCATTCAAATCGATAATCATACTGGAGATAGTATTGATCCGTAGATCCATTTTCACAGCGTCAATAAATATGCCGTCCACCAATTCGTCGGGGATTTGCAGAGGGAAGGGCTTATCGGTATTGGTTACCAGCCGGTTGTCATTTCCAAGCACCAGTTTGATCCGCTGAAGCTCCCCACCGGCAGGAATATACTGATCGACCAACTGTACCGTTTTACCGTTCATCAGCTTCAATATGTCATAAGTCCTTCCCGAAAATTCGAGAGAAATCCACTCTCCTTCATTACTGACGGTGTCAACCAGAAAAACCTCTATCTCCCTGATATCGACATAAAGCTCCTTGATGACCGGGGAAGTAGCATCAGTCAGTTTGAGGCGGAAGCGTGAAGCATTCACGCTGGGATCGTCCCCCTCGCAAGCCTGCCATGAAAAAACAAGAACGGCGATGAACAGAATATATCGAAAAAGCCTGTTAAGCATACTGTAAATTTCTCTTTCAGGGTGTATGAGCTACAAAATTACATAATCCCGATCGCATCTGCCATAAAAAACAATTAATTTTCCTGAATTCAAAAAAAACAAATCGTTTTCATATCTGTTATATCGTTAAAGAACCAAGACTAATGGGACGAATATGCCAATGGGACGAATGTGATTAGGCAGAAAGGAGATTTCTTCTAATTTCTTAGTTCTTAGGTCTCAGTTCTTAGTTCTAAATTCAAATATAAAATCATCTTATGAAGAAAACGAACCCATTCCTCTTTTTTATTTCCTTCCTGATAGTTCTTTTCGCGACAGCGTGTAACCAACAACACAAAAAGAATAAAGGGAACAGTGTCTCCCCCTCCGCAACCGCGCGTCCGGGCACGTCGCAAAGTCAATCCGCCGAAAAGTTATATGAGCGACTGATGTCCTCTTTCGGCGACGATTGGATGGAAAGGGAGGCGGATCCCGACCTTTATCCCGAGTATTACGGCGGGTCCTTCGTCAATAATACCGGTACGTTCGTGGTTACGGTGACCCGTAACCGGGAGGAAAACAAAAGGGTGCTGGCAGATATCCTCGGTACGGACAATTTTAATGTGGAGACCGTACAATATTCCTACCGGCAGATGATGCTGGTGATGGACAGGATAGACGCCTTCCTGATGAACAATACTATTGCCGAAGATCACCCACTGATGACCCGTTTTGCCGGCGCCTATCCCGACGTGATGGAAAACCGTGTAAAGGTACTTCTTACGGAAATTGACGATGCAACCATCCGGCTTTTTCAGAAGGATATAACCAATTCTCCCCTGGTGGTCTTCGAACAGGGAGAGTTGCCTGTAGTGGAATAACGGGATAAACGGAGAGTTTCCGGATCAACTTCCGCAAAGGCAGGAGATCAGGTTCCTGTCGCCATAGGCGTTATCTATGCGGGCCACATTCACCCAAAACTTGTTCTCAGCCACGAACGGTAGCGGATAGGCGGCCTTGCTTCGCGGATAGAGGTGCTTCCAGTCGTCGGCCGTAACCTCATATTCGGGGTGCGGCGCATTTACCAGCACATTGTCTTCCGCCGGATATTCACCGCGTGACACCTCTATGATCTCTTCATGGATCTGACTCATCACCTCCACAAAACGATCCAGTTCCGCCAGGCTTTCGCTTTCCGTAGGTTCTATCATGAGCGTGCCATGCACGGGAAAAGAAAGTGTGGGAGCATGATAGCCATAGTCTATCAAACGCTTGGCAATATCGGTCTCGGTAATTCCCGAGACCTCCTTCAGGCCACGGCACTCAAGAATAAGTTCATGCCCTACTCTGCCTTTGGCGCCGCGATAGACGATACCATACAAATCCTTCAGTTTTTCCGCCAGGTAGTTCGCGTTGAGAATAGCCGCTTCCGTAGCTTCTTTCAGACCGTCGGCTCCCATCATACGGATATAGGCATAGGTTATCTCCAGCACGCCTGCGCTACCGTAAGCCGCAGCTGACACCGTGTTGTTGTCTGTCGACAGGGTCACCGGATGTCCCGGCAGGAAAGGTACAAGATGCTCGGCTACGCAGATAGGCCCTACACCCGGCCCCCCTCCGCCATGAGGAATGGCGAAGGTTTTATGCAGGTTGAGATGGCACACATCGGCGCCGATAGTACCGGGATTGGTCAATCCCACCTGGGCGTTCATATTGGCGCCATCCATATATACCTGGCCTCCCGCTTGATGGATCAGGCGGCACATCTCTCTGATCTCCGTCTCGAAGATCCCGTGTGTGGACGGGTAAGTGATCATGAAAGCTGCCAGATCATCGCTGTACTGCTCCACTTTGCTGCGCAGGTCGACCATATCCACATTTCCGTTCACATCGCTGGCGACCGTTACGGGCCTGAATCCGGCCTGTACCGCACTGGCAGGATTGGTGCCGTGCGCCGATGCCGGGATCAGCACCACCTTGCGATGCCCTTCGTTGTTGCTCTCCAGATAACTCGCTATCGTGATCAATCCGGCATATTCACCGGCCGCTCCCGAATTGGGCTGAAGGCTGGTAGCAGCGAATCCTGTGATTGCCGCCAACATTTCTTCCAGTTCACCCATCATTTGCGTATATCCGGCAACCTGTTCCACCGGTGCAAACGGGTGAATACGCTGGAATCCGGCGAGTCCCAGGGGCAGCAATTCCGATGCCGCATTCAGCTTCATGGTACAGGAGCCGAGCGAGATCATGGAGTGCGCCAGTGAGATATCTTTCCGCTCAAGCCGCTTGATATAACGCATCAGTTCTGTTTCCGTATGATAGCTGTTAAAAGTAGGATGGGTAAGGAAATCCGATTTTCTGAGCTGCGCCTCTTTCAAGGTACTCTTCCCTGATAACCCGTCAACCAGGAACACTTTCGAGCTGCCGGCCGTCATGGCGAACGCGGCCAACAACTCATGGACCCGGTAGGCATTGGTGGTCTCATCGATACTGATCCCCACCTCACCGCTGTCGAAATAACGCAGGTTGATGCTCCGCATTTCGGCGTTATCACGAATATCCTGTATGGATATACCTTCGGGGAGTTTGATTTTCAGGGTATCAAAATAGCTGCCATTTAACTGTTTATAACCCATCTCCTTTAACTCTTCACTCACATGGGAAGCTATGGAATGAATGCGACGGGCAATATTTTTCAATCCTTCCGGTCCTTGGTAAACAGCATAGAAAGAAGCCATAGTGGCCAGCAAAGCCTGTGCCGTACAGATATTGGAGGTTGCTTTTTCCCGTTTGATATGCTGCTCCCGTGTCTGTAACGCCATACGGAGCGCCTCTCTGCCATAAACATCCTTAGAGATGCCGATGATACGCCCTGGTATAGAGCGTTTGTACTCATCCCGGGTGGAAAAGAAGGCTGCAGACGGGCCTCCGTAGAACATGGGAATGCCGAAACGCTGGCTGCTTCCGAAAGCAATGTCGGCGCCCCATTCACCGGGGGGGGGAAGTATTGTCAGCGCCATCAGGTCGGTGGCCACCGCCACTTTACACTCCGCTTCGCATGCCCGTTCCGTGAAATTACGGTAATCCTCCACACTCCCGTTGCCATTGGGATACTGAATGATAGCACCGAAGAATGGTTTTTCGAAAGTAACGGTTTTATAATCTCCGACAACCAGTTCTATTCCTGCATGATACATTCTTGTTTTCAGTACAGCCAGTGTTTGGGGGAATACATTCTCATCTACAAAGAGTGTTTCCACTCCGTTTTTCACCTGTTCGCGGCTACGCAGCCCGTACATCATGGTAGCTGCTTCGGCAGCGGCGGTAGCCTCATCCAGCAACGAACTGTTTGCCAGCGGCAGTGCAGTAAGTTCACTCACCACCGTCTGGAAATTGAGCAATGCCTCCAACCGTCCCTGTGATATCTCAGCCTGATAAGGCGTGTAAGAAGTGTACCATACCGGATTTTCAAACACATTGCGGTAGATAGCGGCAGGAGTAACGGTATCATACCAGCCCATACCGATATAGGATGTGAAAATAGTGTTCTGGGATGCCATATGAGCAATTTCTTCGGCATATTCATGCTCCGACAAAGCCTCAGGTAGAGACAGAGGATCCGTTAAACGGATGTCGGAAGGAAGGGTCTGATCGATTAGTTCATCCATCGACGAGAGGTCGATCGATTCGAGCATTTTTTGTTTATCGGCCTCTGTAATACCGATATGTCGGTTTTTAAATTGTTCCATTTTTATCATAACGAAAGATATGGGTTAAATTTCACTATTCATCTCTTCTTTTGCCCCGGCGGCAGGTATATCCCTCACATAGACTGCCGGCAGGGCGATCCGTCGCACAAAACGGCTGCAGGTCTACTTGCCGACGAAAGGGTTGTTCTTTTTCTCGAATCCGATGGTGGTGGCGGGGCCATGTCCGGAATAGACGACCGTACTGTCGGGCAGGGTAAACATTTTGGTCGTTATACTGTTCAGCAGGTCGTCGTAATTTCCTCCCGGGAGATCCGTCCTACCGACTCCGGCATAAAATAGCAGGTCTCCGCCGAATACGCATCCCTCCCCTTCATGATAGAACACCACACTGCCGGGCGAATGTCCCGGGGTATGGAACACCTTGAGTGATTGATTTCCGAAGGTGATAATATCCCCTTCGTTCAGGTAGCCGCCGATCTCAGGTTTAAAATCGGCGTTACTGCCCGGCAGCCCGAATAGCTGCATCTGCCCCGATATATCTTCCAACAGGTAAAGGTCGTCCGGATGACATTTGACCGACAATCCGAATTGTGAGGCGAGCAGATTGATCCCAAAGATATGATCAAAATGCAGGTGTGTGTTAAGCAGATGTTTTACCCTAAACCCCTGGTCGAGAAGATAGTTGAGCAACAATTCCTTTTCATCGGCATAAAAAGGGGCGGGATCGATCACCACACACTCTTTGGTTTCGTCTGACAATACATATGTATTTACTCCTAACGGATTGAATTCAAATATTTTTATATTCATACGATTAAAACTATTTATTTTCAACTTAACGGTACATATACCAGCTTTTTCATCTGGAAAAACGGTTCGGAGAAGAAATCCGAGAGAGGAACCACTTCCGCAATCTGCCGAAAGGGGCGCAACTCTGCCGTAAGATCTCCCCCCTTCAGGCAGATGATGCCGTTGGGCAGCGCATTCACCTGTGCCGGTGAGATATTTTTACGCGTGATCCTGACAAGCTCGGGCAGAGGCATTACCGCCCGGCTCACAATAAAATGGAATCTTCTTTTTTCATCTTCCGCACGGGCATGCACGGTTTCCACATTTTTCAGCCCTACTGCTTCGGCCACCTCTTTCGCTACCCTGATCTTCTTCCCGATACTGTCAAGCAATATAAATTGCACCTCGGGAAAAAAAATGGCCAGCGGAATACCCGGAAAACCGCCTCCCGTACCCGCATCCATAATAACGGAACCGGGAGTGAAGCGGACATACCGTGCAATGGACAATGAGTGTAACACATGATGCGGATAGAGATTATGGATATCCTTGCGGGAGATCACATTGATCCTTGCATTCCACTGGGTATAAAGATCCGACAGGGCTTCGAACTGCTGTTTCTGCTGTGCGGTAAGCGCCGGAAAATAGGTTTCGATACTCTTCACTACAAATTAGCTAATTTAGAGGCGACACTGTTTTCCCTCAACAGGGAGAGGATCGCTTCATAAGGAATAAACACCTGGGGGGCATCCAGTTGGTAAGCCGAATATTCACCCTTGTTATAAGTATAGATAATACCCTTGTCATTCAGTAGAAAATTATGGTTGGGCATGATCTCCCGCACCCCGAAAAAGCCGAGATCTTCGAGTTCATCCACACTTTTCACATCGGCCTGTTCCAATAAAGACGTGATAATAATCCGCTGGAGAGCTGTATCATATCCGGCATTGAAGATATCATTCTCCGTCACCTGCCTGCCTGTATTCAGGTTCCACACATAATTACGGAATGAATCATAAGAAGCCGCCCCACCCTTGTTATTGGATTGTTTTACCTGAAATGCAAGGACCCCGTGCCGGTTGTATACAATAGAATCGCAAAGGCTTTCGTAATACGAATAGAAAAAATCTTCCGTATAATGTTCGCTATCGGAGACATCGATACCGGCAATCAGGTTGTTGAGTTCCCGGATTTCATCCGCACTTTCCCGGTATGTCTTTGCATCGGCCGTGTAGTTCCCGATGTAATTCAGGACATACGCCTGTACGGCGGCAGAAGGCGCCAATGTATCATACGGCACCCCGAATACATTCCGGATAAAAAACTGTTGCAGCATATCCACACTCATTTTATTGCTACTGACGGGATAAACGAACTCCACCCTTATATCACAATGGGGATTTGCCGTATCCCCGTCGAGATGGTGACGTTCCACCATACTGACCGTGTCGAACCCGACGCTGTTCTCTGCCCTGAACATACTGCGTCCACCTTGGTGATTGCAGGAAATAAAAGACAGCAACACAATCAGGGACAGTATAAAAACCGGCATTCTATGATACACCTCCATACGGAAAGACTTTAGATAATCAGCACAAAATTACACATTTTATCGGGAATAACATCCTCAGCAGGTTCTACTTTTTATAATAAATGAGGATACAGGTTGTCCGTATCCTCATTTACAGATAAAAACAAATGTTTTCGTTCACTAATAAGCATGTCCATCGGATTCCAGGTCATCCAGGCTTAGTTTCTTTCTTTCCAGCGCCCTCCAGGCGTAGAATATATAGCCAATCACGAACGGAACAAGGAGCGATACGAGTGCCATCACCGAAAGCGTAAAATAGCTCGACGATGAGTTCTGCAGTGTGAGCGAACTTTGCGGATCAATCGCTGAAGGATAGTAAGCGGTATTGTTATAACCGGCGACCAGTAAGAGCATGGTCACAGTCATTACAGTCCCCGCACCTGCAAACCAGATTCCTTTTTTAAAATTAGGATTGAAAACCGTATTGAAAATTCCATACAACACCGCCAATACGCCCACCACAAAGAGTACCAGTATTACCGGCATATCGATAAAATTGTACAAATACTTCATTTGCTCCATATATACCTGGTTTGTATCGGGATTCACGGCATACCCTTCAGCCCCCAGCGTCCAGATCAAAAAGACCAGAAAGAAAACTACAAAGGGTATTCCATTATACAAGGTAAATTTACGTGATCTCTTTTCGAGGACCTCATGATCGAGCCGGTTCACAAAGAAGAGGCTTGCTAAGGTGCGGGTAAGGAAAAGCACAGCCAGTCCGAGGCTCAGATTCCTCACATTTGCCAATAACTCGAGTCCGTGAAGCGGATTCTGCCACTGACTGATAGTAAAGCCTGAAGCACCCATTCCGGCAATATTCCCTTTTCCTACCGTAAACTCCGATCCGGTGAAGAAAGAGGCTACTACCACGCCCAGCAGGAGCGTACCCAGTATGCCATTGAGAAAAAGGAATGCGCGATAGGTTTTCGGGCCGAAGATATTTCCCGGCTTGGATTGGTACTCATAGGAGATGGCCTGCAATACAAAGCTGAACAGCAAGATCATCCAGGCCCAGTAGGCACCTCCGAAACTGGTCGAATAGAAAAGAGGAAACGCGGCAAAGAAAGCGCCTCCGAAAACGACCAGTGTGGTAAAGGTAAATTCCCATTTACGTCCAAGGGCATTGAGAAGAAGTTTCTTCTCATTCTCTTCCCTCGAGAGAGAGTTCAACATGGACTGACCTCCCTGCACAAATAGCAGGAATACCAGCAATCCGCCGAGAAGCGACATTACAAACCACCAGTATTTTTGTAGAAAGTCGTATGTTATCATTGTTCAATAAATTTTAGTCGTTTTCAATTCTTATTGCATTATTTTTACGCTCAACATAGTCCGGACAAGTTTACAAAATCAGGCTTCCTCCACGGTAAGGGGATCCGGCCCTTTCTTGATCTGTTTTACCATAATAGTCACTTCTGCAATCAGCATCCCCGTAAACAATACCGTGAAAATGATAAATGTGGCGATGATATTGCCGGGCGAGACGGCGGAGGCGGCAACCTGCACCGGCAGGATATCCTGGATAGTCCATGGCTGTCGCCCCACTTCTGCCACTATCCATCCCGCCTGTCCGGCGATAATAGGCAGGGGTATGCTCCATAGCGCTATATATTGCAGCCATTTCGTGTTGCTAAGTTCTTTCTTGTAGATGAAATAAAGGAGAATCGCGAAGAACAGAATAGAATAGAATCCTATGATCACCATCAGATGGAAAGTATAGAACGTGAGAGGCACATCGGGGATCAGATCTTTTCCGGTTTCGAGATAACCATACCCGAAATGTGCATAATTTTCCCTGAGAATGGTTTCATGATTGGCTGCATCGGCGTCACGCCCTTCTGCCATCGCAGTCTGATAATCGGCCAGCGCCTGAATAGCTATCTGTCCGCGGGTTTTTCTCTCTTCAAAAGAGAGGGCTGTGGTCCCGTCCTGAAGGGTATAGCCCCCTTCTAAAATATCTTTGATTCCCGGCACGAAAGCATTTATGTTCCTGTATCCCAGAAACGACAAAAGTTTAGGGATCTCCAACTTCAAAATATAAGGATCTATTTCATCGTCATAAGCCTGTTTAACCGGGTTCAGCATTCCTATCGCTACCAGCCCGGCCCCTTCTTTCCCTTCATAAAGGCCCTCCATGGCGGCCAGTTTCATCGGTTGCTTCTGTGATACCTGATAAGCCGAACCATCGCCGGTAACCGCCAGCATTACAAAACCGACCAATCCCACCAGAGCGCTGATCTTTATACTTTTCAGGGCAAAATCTTGGTGTCGTTTTTTCAGCAGGTACCATGCGGAAGCGCCTACGACGAAACCGGCTCCGATCGCCCAACAGGAGAAAACGGCGTGCAGGAATTTATTATATGCCACAGGAGAAAGTACCACTGCCCAAAAATCGACCATTTCATTCCGTACCGTTTCGGGGTTGAATTCCATGCCGATGGGGTATTGCATCCATGCATTGGCGACCAAGATCCAGAATGCGGACAAGGTAGCGCCGACAAATACCAGCCAGGTGGAGGCAAGGTGCATTTTCCTGCTCACCCTGTTCCACCCGAAAAACATAATGGAAATAAAGGTGGCTTCCAGAAAGAATGCGAGAATCCCTTCAATGGCGAGGGGAGCTCCGAAAATATCACCCACAAACCAACTGTAATTAGACCAGTTGGTGCCGAACTGAAACTCCAGGATAATACCTGTGGCTACACCGATCACGAAGTTGATACCGAAGATCTTTTGCCAGAACTTGGTGACGTTCTTCCATTTTATATCCCCCGTCCTCACATACATGGTTTCCATGAGGGCCATAATAAGCGCCAGCCCAATAGTGATCGGGATAAATATCCAGTGATAGCCGGCCGTAAGAGCAAATTGCGCTCTCGACCAATTGACTGCAGACACACTTAGTAAATCCATAAATTTTGAATATTTAATCTTGATTATTCCATTGACAGCGCTTTTCCGTAGGTTGGCCGGCCTAAGCCTGGCCTATTCCCCCTATGGGAGGCAGGAATGCCGGATCGTTTTGAATTCTGATCGGTCCGTTCTGCTGTTCAAATTTATCGATATTATCTTTTAACGCCATCAGCAGCCTTTTCGCATGTTCAGGTGTGAGTATGATCCTTGATTTGACTTTTGCTTTAGGCACACCCGGTACAATGCGAATAAAATCAATAACAAACTCCGATGTGGAATGCGATATAATTGCCAGATTGGAGTAGACACCCTGGGCAATTTCATCGCTCAATTCAATTTGTATTTCGTTATTCTTATTGAAATTTTCCATTACCAATTACTGTAAATTTGGAGGTTATTTATAAATGTTTTAAATAATGATGAACAAAGAAATATAAATTTTTCCTCTCTTCAAAAGAAAAGAGAAAAATTCTTTCCTTTAGAATATTGATTAATCCATTACTGATTTCGATTATCACATTCGTAAATCATCGAATCAATATTTTTACTTTTCCGGCAGAAAATCCGGCCTATCGTTTATAGTTTCAACGCTGTGTAAGGCAAATCCAGCGAGTCGGCCACATTCTTAAACACCACATCTCCCTTTACAATATTCAATCCGTACCGTAAATCCGGATACTGTCTGCAAGCGTTTTCCCATCCACTCTCCACCAGTTTTATCACATAAGGCAATGTGGCGTTGGTAAGCGCGCGCGTGGACGTAATGGGGACGGCTCCGGGAATATTGGCCACACAATAATGGATGATGCCATCCACTTCATAGGTTGGATTTATGTGCGTTGTAGGATGTGTAGTTTCGAAACATCCCCCCTGATCTACCGAAACATCTATCATTACTGTTCCCGGAGTCATCTCTTTCAACATCTCCCGTTTTATCAGATGCGGTGCTTTTGCTCCTACAAGTAATGTAGCACCGATAACCAGGTCGGCGGTTTTAACCGAATCGGTAATAGACATTTCTGTGGAGTAAAGGGTATTAACATTCGCAGGAAGGACTTCCGACAGATATCGAAGGCGGTTTAGGTTCACATCGAGTAGTTTCACCTTTGCACCCAATCCGGCAGCCATCTGGGCGGCATTATGTCCTACGACTCCGCCGCCGATAATCACTACTTCGGCCGGTTTCACTCCGGGCACACCACCCAGCAAAATGCCCTTCCCCCCCTGGGGCTTCTCCAAATACTTCGCTCCTTGCTGAACAGAGAGGCGGCCGGCTACCTCGCTCATTGGCGTAAGCAAGGGCAGTGATCCATCTTTATCAATCATTACCGTTTCATAAGCAATACAAACAGCTCCGCTCGAAAGCATGGCTTCAGTGAGTTTTTTGTCGGATGCAAAGTGAAAATAGGTGAATACCACCTGATCTTTTTTTATTAAATGATATTCGCTTTCAATAGGCTCTTTCACTTTTACAATCATATCCGCAATCTCATACACATCCTCAATACGATCAAGAATGGATGCTCCGGCCTTTACATAGCTTTTGTCCGGCAGGTTACTTTCGACCCCGGCGCCTTTTTGCACGTAAACTTCGTGTCCTCTGCGAGTAAGTTCAAAAACACCATCGGGCGTCATGGCTACCCTCCCTTCCTGTACTTTAATTTCTTTGGGTATTCCTATAACCATAATAATAAAGAATTGTAAGTTGTTGTAAAATAATATTAGAATAGGTGATCAATCACTTTAACGGCATTCTCCTGAACAGAATGATGCTTATAAGCTGTTGTATCATCTGCAAAAATAAGAAGAAAAAAGAGATTTGCAACTCATTTGAAAGGTTTTATTAACAGAGATGATTTATTTTTTTCATCGTTCAATAATCATTTTTAATGACTCTTTCGCATAAAAATTTCTTTCATTACAGATTATGTCGTATTTTTGTGATAATATTTCAGATTTTTCAATCTATAATAAATAATTAGTACAATGGTAAGTTATAAAGAATTGGGTCTTGTAAACTCAAAGGAGCTGTTTAAAAAAGCAGTAGAAGGCGGCTACGCCATCCCTGCCTTCAATTTCAACAACATGGAACAAATGCAGGCCATTATTTCGGCATGCGTTGAAACAAAATCACCCGTGATCCTGCAGGTATCGAGTGGCGCACGCAAATACGCCAATCAGACGTTACTGCGCTACATGGCTCAGGGAGCCGTTCAATATGCAAAAGAGCTGGGATACGCAATTCCCATCGTGCTCCATCTCGATCATGGCGACAGCTTTGAGCTTTGCAAAGATTGTATAGAAAGCGGTTTCTCTTCGGTGATGATCGACGGTTCACATCTTCCCTACGAAGAAAACATCGCCCTGACAAAGAAGGTAGTTGAGTATGCCCACCAGCATGATGTGACCGTGGAAGGGGAACTCGGCGTGCTGGCAGGTATCGAGGACGATGTAGAGGCAGAACATCACACCTATACCGAACCCGATGAGGTAGTGGATTTTGTGACTCGTACCGGCGTTGACTCATTGGCCATCTCCATCGGCACTTCGCATGGTGCCTTCAAATTCACTCCCGAACAGTGCACGCGCAACGAAGACGGCATACTGGTTCCGCCCCCATTGCGTTTTGATATTCTGGAAGAGATTGAAAAACGGATCCCC
>NZ_CALNAT010000239.1 GCF_937873925.1 uncultured Proteiniphilum sp.
GATCCAGGGAATTTCTATCCGTGGTTCAGGCGCCAAAATTTCCGTAACGGGAAAAACAAAAAAGTCCCTCGGAACCATATCGACAACCGATTCCGGTTTTTTTTCCGGAATAAGATTGAAACGGAAAAGCGGAAGCAGAGATACCGCCAGCACCACGAATATCAACAAAATACGGTTGATATTATGAAACGTGCTTCCGGCAAGAAAAAGCTTGTAGAAACCGTAAAATAACGCCATTAAAACGGAGGCGCGAAGCAGGTAATAGAGAAAAAGTTCCATAACGATCATTTTTTAGAGTTCGATTTTTCCACTTCGTCCAGTAATTTTCGTACTTCTTCCACAGAGATATCCTGCTCTTTGATCAGCGACGAAACCACACTCAGGTAGGAATTGTCAAAGTATTTTTTCACCACATTCTTCAATGTACCGTTCCGATACTCCTCTTCACTGAGGATCGCGAAATAACGGTAAGTAGTACCGAACGCCTCATGCGACAGAAAACCTTTCTCTTCCAGCATACGCGCATAGGTCGATAGCGTATTGAAATGCGGTTTCGGATCGGGATACTTCTCAACCAGTTGCTTCACAAACAGCGGTCCTTCATCCCAAAAAAAGCGCATCACCTCTTCTTCCCTGCCTGTTAATTCCTTCATATCACAAATTTTTAGATGGTTAGAATCAAAATTGATATTTATTGCTGCTATTGGAATTTTTACACATTGTAAAAATTCAACCACGCTGCAAATATAACTAAACATTTTCGTTTTATAACGAATATATTTAGTTAAATAAACTATATTTATTAGTTAAAACTTCATCAAAAAAAGAAACCCATTGAAAACCTTGAAGAAATTACCACCTTATGGCTGGAAAATGAAGGGATTAACCCTTATAGGCGGAAAGGGCGGGGGTAGAGATGGACACTACGCCTCATTATTTTACAAAACGGTGATTTTCAAATAAATATTATAAAACCGGCAAAATTAAATTGTTATATAGATATTTAATAAACAGTAATAAAAACTTCCGGCTAAAACAAATTTTCTCCATAAATGGTTTTATATATGTACTTGAAACGAATCAGGTATATAAACATGAAATCAATATGGACTCAAAAAAAACAAATGATGACAAGGACCATAAACCGGGTTCTGCTTCCCAAAAGGACAAAGGTTCGGACAATCGTTCCGGTTCGAGAAGCAACAAAGATTCGGACAACAAATCCGGTTCAAAAAGCGGCAAAAACAAAAGCACGGATAAACCCGGTTCGCGAGCCAGATGATTCCGGATAAAAAATCCCAATTATCAAATTCAATTAAATCCAATTAAAAAAAGACCAGAGTGCAGCCGAGAACTGCGCTCCGGTAAAAAAATCCAAAAATTATCAAATCTATGGACTCAATTAAACAATCGGCAGAACGCCAGTCGAAGGACAAAGGTCAGAGTGTCCGTTTTAACGAAAAATTTGAAAGCAAATTAAAAGATTTTTTCATTGAAGAACTGAAAGATATCTATTTTGCCGAAAACGAAATCCTGAAAGGCCTTGAAAAAATGGAAGCCGCAGCTACTTCCCTCTCCTTAAAAGAAAGTATCCAGCTACACTACACGGAAACCGAAGAACAGGTGGAAAGGCTGAAAGAAGTATTCGCACTTGTAGGCGAAGAACCTTCCAAAAAGAAATGCGAAGCTATTTTAGGTATCCTAAAAGAAGGGGAAACCATGCTCGAAGATACCGAAGAAGACAGCATGGTTCGCGACGCAGCTATTATTATCGCCTGTCAGAAAGTAGAACATTATGAAATAGCCACATACGGTAGTCTTGCAGAATTGGCAAGGACACTCGGTTTAGACGAAGTAGCCGAAATTCTTGAAGAAACGCTCGAAGAGGAAAAGTCGACGGATGTCACCCTAACGGAGTTGGCCGTTGAATCGATAAATGAAGAAGCGAAAGAAGAAGGTGAAGTGAAAGATGTGGAGGAAGAAGATGACGACGATGATGAGGAGAATGAGGATGATGATGATGATGATGATGACGATGACGAAGATGTTGATGTTGATGACGAAGATGTTGATGACGAAGATGTTGATGATGTTGATGAAAATGGAGACGAGGAGGACGACAGCGACAACCCGGACAGCAAGTATCAGGATATAGAAGATATCGATAGAGAAAACCGAGGTATAGAGTACAAATAAGCCTCGCCCGAAGGAAAAAAGTTATTTTAGTTAAAATAGGCCTACTGTCAGAACAACCCTGAACTTACGTTTCAGCACAATTTTTTAAATCCGGAAATTATCCTTTCTCCAAAATGGAAAGGATAATTTTTTCTTCCGGCGTCAGATCTGTGCAGTTATCATTTCCTTCTGTTTTATTCAGTAGTTCATAATAGTCCTGAAGAGAACCGCTTTCATATAAACTTATAATAAGCGGATGTACGTAATATTTTTTACAAACCGCGCGTGTGTTTCCCAAGTACGCCGCCACTTTATCAAGCGCTTCCACTACTTTTTTTCTTTGCTCCGCCTCCGTTTCGGCATAACCTAATTCCTTGAACGCCAGAAAAGTATTTACCGTTCCCGCCCATGTCCGGAAATCTTTCGAGGTGAACTCTTCTCCGCTGATTTCTTTTATATACTCATTCACCATTAACGAATCAATAGCGTGACGTTTTCCACCATCATCATAATACTGGAACAACTCCTTACCGGGAATTTCCTTGCATTGCCGAACAATGCGCGCCAACTTGGGGTCACGGAGGTTGATATCGTGATACACCCCTTTTTTGCCTTTGAAGGAAAACCTGATGGTATTTCCTTTTACATCGACATGTTTGTCCTTGAGGGTTGTAAGCCCGAATGAGCCATAGAGTTTTTCGTACACATTGTTCCCCACCCTGATGTTGGTACGCTCCATCAGACTCACTGTTAAAGCAAGTACTTTTTCCCGCGGAAGTCCCTCCAGGGCAAGGTCTTTTTCCATACGCAGCCGGATCCCCGGCAGCGCATGTACAAACCGTATCATGTGGGAATATTTGGTGTGGCTTCTCAATGCAACCCATGCGGGATGGTAGCGGTATTGCTTGCGTTTTTTTGTATCGATACCCGTAACTTGTAAATGCCCGTTTTCAAGCGTACAAATCCACACATCTTTCCACGCCGGCGGGATGACCAACTTATTTATCCGGTCCAATACCTCCTGGTTTTTAACTTCTTTTCCTTCCAGTAAATAATAAAATGATTTTCCCCGCTTTTCACGGCTTATGCCCGGAGTATCGGTATCGGTTACATATACGAGATGTGCCGCCTTGGCAACCTTTACAGGGTCATTGAGAATATCGGCTGTTTTGCCGGACGATATATTGTTGATGATTTCTCCCGTTTCTTTCATACAACTATTCTAAACATGTTTCATACGATTAAAACTATTTATTTTCAAAGCAAGTACATAGTTGTTGGCAGTGAAAAATCGATTTTACATGTCCAACAGGTAAAAACCGGAAAAAGTATTTAACAACTCTTTCCGGTTTTTCAAATTCAAATGATGATAGTGGGACTAAAGCGTATCGCGCATGGCTCGGATTGTGTCATGCGAAGTTTTTATTTCGGCTTGCTGGCGGATAACTATACTCCGTTGCTCCGGCGTCAGATTCTCGCATTCCAACGTTTCTTCATAGGCACGTAAAGCTGCGTCTTCACCATTTTCGCAATTATCGAGAATGGTTTTTCTGTCGCTCCCCGAAAAGAAAGCTTTCACATCCATCCATGCACGATAAATTTTTCCGGCCGCTTTGGTACCTTCGGCCACTCTTTCGCCCGATCTAACCACTTCGGAAACCAATTCGTCACGAAACTGACGGCTCTGGTCTATCCTTTCCTGAAATAAACTTCTCAGGTCGGCGTCTTCGTCCCTCAGTTCATCGATAGCTTTCTGATAACCTTCCATTCTGTCGTTGTTGATCAATACCAAATCATTCAACGTTTCTGCCTGTTTTTCTAAATTCATAATTAAGTCCTTTCTTTTGGGTTTATAATTGAGTTCACAGAACAGTGTACATGCATAAAACAAATGCTGGTTCCTTATTGTTGTACTAACGGATACTAATAAACTATAACAAAGGCAGATTGCTCTATATGGGCAAACATCCTGGTTTCACGAATGCGGTCCCAAAGCAAAATCATTTCACTTTCAGGCGCCCGTTCTTTTTGAGTGCCTGATCCAATATCCACTGAATCTGACCATTCACGCTGCGAAATTCGTCGGCCGCCCATTTCTCTATCGCATCCATGGTGTCCGCATCCAACCGCAACGCGAAATTCCTGGTAGTTTTCTCTTTTTTAGCCATCTTTCATTCGCTCCCTCTTATCAAGTTTCATCAACACCGTTTCCAGATAATCGGGCTGATTGATTCCGATCAATACCTTCTATCTTCACTGGTACAACGTACCCGTATTCAGTACCGGCTGGGCCGATTCATCAGCGCAAAGCACTACGAGCAGGTTGCTTACCATAGCCGCTTTTTTGTCGCTGTCCAGTTCTACAATATTTTCATCTTCGATACGCTCCAGCGCCATTTTCACCATCGTCACCGCACCTTCCACGATCTTCTCGCGGGCCGATATAATAGCTTCCGCCTGCTGGCGGCGAAGCATCACGGCCGCAATTTCGGGTGCGTACGCCAGATAATTGATACGTGCTTCCACGATTTCAATCCCGGCCATCTCCAAACGGTTGTTCAACTCCTTCAACAGATCTTCGTTGATCTCTTCCCCACCCGACCGCAATGTCAGTTCTGTATCCGAAACCACATTGTTGTCGTAAGCATATAACCCGGCAACCTGTCGCAATGCGGCATCGCTTTGTACGGCCACAAAATTCTCGAATGCATCCATCTGTTTACTCACCGTGTAGGTAACGGCCCCATCCTTACCGGGCCTCGATGCTGCCATCGTCTGCGCATCGATCTCGAACATCGCCTTATAGGTATCCCTCAGTTTCCAGACCAGCACCAAGCCTATAAGCACAGGATTCCCCACTTTGTCGTTTACTTTGATAGGATCCACATTCAGATTCCTGGCACGCATGGAAAGTTTTTTCTTCGTCATAAAGGGATTCACCCAGAAGAATCCGGTCTCTTTCAACACCCCTTTATATTTCCCGAAAAAAACCATCACTATCGCCTCATTGGGCTCTAACTTGGTAAACCCTACAAACAGGATAACCCATATAATGGTCATAATAATCCCTGTGAGAATCCCCCACACATCCTGTGAAAAAAGCCATACAATCCCTGCCAACAGAATTAACAACAAAAAAAGCATCAGGAAGCCGTTTGTCTTAAAACCCTTAAAATTGAATTCCTTTGTTTCCATAAATAGATAATTTAAAATGATATTATTTTAATATCACAAATATATTAAGTATTTTCCGGTTATCAAAACTTTTTCCCAGTTTTTCCTCAAAGTTCTCCGGTTTTTTTGAAACTCCGGCCGGCTACCCTATAAAAAATAGTCGTTTATAATTACAATTATTTCCATGACAACGATGCCATCCGGTACGGTCTACTTTGCTTCATCATATTGCCGGTAAGATTCACAGGGCATATAAAAAATTTCAATTATCTTTGTGTCCATTGTCGCGAGCGGACTTGAATTTAACATTCCGGGTTATTAAACCACAACACTGAGAACAACCCTGTTATCCTCTCCGTCTCTCACAATATTCTTATCATTTTCCTGTTTCGCACCCATCTGTGAATAAACTTGTATGGACATAAACGTTCTTATTATTTTCGGAATCATCTTACTGGCGGTTTTCTTTTTTGTATGGGGAAAGATCCGGTCGGACATTGTCGCGTTATCCGTCCTCGTCTTATTGGTCTTGACCGGAATACTGACCCCCGAAGAAGGGTTGTCGGGATTTTCCAATTCCGTGGTTGTCATGATCGTATGCCTGTTTATTGTGGGAGGAGGTATTTTCCAGACAGGGCTTGCCAAAATGATCAGCACAAAGATACTTGCCTTGGCGGGGGGCAATCAATACAAGCTTTTTATACTGGTTATGCTGGTAACCGGAGGTATCGGGGGATTTATAAGTAATACGGGGACGGTCGCACTGATGCTGCCTATCGTGATGAGCCTGGCCGCCGAAGCAAATACCGATTCACGGCGGTTTCTGATGCCAATGGCTTTTGCCAGTAGCCTGGGACTTCTTACTTTGATCAGTACCCCTCCCAACCTGATCATCAACGACACTTTAATCAGCGGGGGTTTCGAAGGATTATCTTTCTTTTCATTTTTCCCCCTCGGGTTAATTACACTGACCCTCGGTATCGTCTTGCTCTGGCCTTTAAGCAAACTACTGGTAGCGAACAGGGGAAAGGAGAAATCAGATATAAAGAAAAACAAATCCCTGAAGCAACTGGCGTCGGAGTACCAGCTTGCGGACAACCTGTACAGGATCCAAATAGAAAAAAACTCTCCTTTTATCAACCAATCCCTTCAGGAATTGAATATCACCCGGACTTATAATGTAAGCATCCTGGAGATCCGCAGGATCCATTCGCGAAACCGTTTTCATAAAACCGTGGATATGAGCATGGCCGGGCCGCTGAGCACTTTTAAGGAAAATGATATTTTGTATGTACTGGGCAATTTTGACGACGTAACGGCTCTCGTCAGCGAAAATGGCTTGAAACTGATCGATACCCATAAAACAGAAGGTGTGGACAATGCATTGTCGATTTCCCGGGCAGGGGGAATGGAGTTCAGTGAAATCGGGATCGCGGAAGTTGTTTTGATGTCCACATCGAAACTGATCAATAAACGGGTAAAGGAATCGAATTTCCGTCAACTTTACAATGTGAACATACTGGGAGTGCAACGCAAAGACGGTTATATCCTTCAGGATATAAAGAATGAAAAAATGCTTTCAGGCGACGTATTGCTCGTACAGGGAAAATGGTCGGATATCGAAAAATTGAATCAGGAAACATCGGAGTGGGTAGTAGTCGGGCAACCCATGGAAAATGCACTGAAGATCCCGTTGGATCATAAGGCTCCGATAGCGGCCGTGATCATGATCCTGATGATCCTGTCCATGGTATTCAACATAGTGCCTACCGTTATTGCCACGATGGTGGCAGCCCTATTGATGATCGTACTGGGATGTTTCCGCAATGTGGAGTCTGCCTATAAAAGCATCAACTGGGAAAGCACCTTCCTGTTTGCGGGTATGTTCCCTTTGGCGATCGCAATGGAGAAAACAGGAGCTTCCGGCTTAATTGCCGACGCGATCGTGAACGGGTTGAGCCAATTCGGCCCGGTCTCGGTATTAGCCGGCATATATCTTGCCACATCCATATTGACGATGTTCATCAGTAATACGGCTACCGCCGTGTTATTTGCCCCGATAGCTCTGCAGTCTGCATTGGCTATAGATGCCAGTCCCTATGCGTTTTTGTTTGCCGTGACGGTTGCTGCCAGCATGTGCTTTGCCAGCCCGTTCGCGACCCCTCCCAATGCATTGGTAATGTCTGCGGGGCGATACAAATTTGTTGATTATATAAAAGTAGGTTTGCCGTTGCAATGTATCGTGGGCATTATCATGATCTTTATTTTGCCCCTGCTTTTTCCGTTTTAAGTAAAAAAGGTAACTTTGCCGTAATTTTATCAGGAACTTACGTGAATTCATCGGAGGGGTATTCCCCATCGTTTAAATAATATTAATTAATAGTCGGATGAGAAAATTTATTTTTATTTCAGTAGCAGTTATGACATTACTTGCCCGCAACAACGCCAACACCGGTAAGACCGGTAGTGAACCCGGAGCCGTTTTTTATACCGAATACGATACGCCCTTCGGTATGCCCCCTTTCGACCGGATCTCTTTCAGCGATTATAAACCGGCCTTCTTAAAAGGGATAGAAGAAGAGGCGAAGGAGACTGAAGCCATCGCTAATAACCCCGAAGCACCCACTTTCGAAAATACCATCGTGGCAATGGATAACAGCGGAAGGTTACTCAATCGCGTTTCCCGTGTCTTCTACGGCTTGAAGGGCGCTGAAACCAATGACTCTATCCAGGCGCTGGCCGAAGAGCTCTCACCCCTCTTGTCGGAACATCGTGACAATATCAATCTGAACGAAAAATTGTTCAACCGTATCAAAACGCTGCACGATGATACCACGGGCATGAACCTCAACACCGAACAATATCGGGTGCTGGACAATTATTACAAAAATTTCGTGCGTTCCGGTATTCTGCTGGGCGAAACCGAAAAAGCAAGGTTGCGCGAGATCAACAAGGAACTATCGGCCCTCACCCTCCGGTTCGGAAGTAACCTGCTGAATGAGACCAACGGGTTCAAATTAGTGATCGACAATAAAGAAGATCTTGCAGGACTCCCCGACGGCGTCATTGCCGCAGCCGCAGAAGCCGCCAACACAGCCGGAGAAGAAGGGAAATGGGTGTTCGGCCTGCAAAAACCAAGCTGGCTCCCCTTTTTACAATATGCTGAAAAACGCGATCTGCGTGAAAAGCTCTACAAAGCCATGTATATGCGGGGCGACAACAATAATGACAACGACAACAAGCAGATCATCAACGATATTGTGAACCTGCGGGTTGAAAAAGCGCAGATGTTGGGTTATAAGACGCACGCCGATTTTGTTCTCGAAGAGAGCATGGCCAAAACATCGGAAAACGTGTATAAACTGCTCAACGAAGTGTGGGAATATGCTATTCCCCAGGCAAAGAAAGAGGCAGCGGAACTGCAAAAACTGATCGATGCCGAAGGAGGCCATTTCAAACTGGCATCATGGGACTGGTGGTATTATACCGAAAAACTCCGCCAACAGAAATATTCGCTCAATGAAGAAGAGATCAAGCCTTATTTCAAAATGGAGAATGTCAGGGAAGGGGTGTTCGAGGTAGCTAACAGGTTATACGGATTAAACTTCAGAAAGCTGGAAAACGTTCCTGTGTATCACCCGGAAGTGGAAGCATATGAAGTGCTCGATGCCGACGGTTCTCACTTAGCGGTATTCTATACGGACTATTTCCCGCGTGCCGGCAAAAATGCCGGTGCATGGATGAGCAGTTTCCGCGGACAGCAGGTACTCGACGGTGAGAATATCCGCCCCCTTATTTATAATGTAGGTAACTTTACCCGTCCTACCGGAACAACGCCATCGTTACTCACCCTCGACGAAGTAGAAACCCTCTTCCACGAGTTCGGACATGCTTTGCACGGCATGATGTCGGATGTAACTTATGCAAGCGTCGCCGGTACCAGCGTTTCACGCGACTTCGTGGAACTTCCGTCGCAAATCATGGAGCATTGGGCATTCCATCCGGAAGTACTGAAACTCTACGCCAAACATTATCAGACCGGCGAGGTGATCCCCGATGAACTGATTGCCAAAATCGATGCGGCATCCAAATTCAATATGGGCTTTATCACTACCGAATTTGTCGCCGCAGCGCTGCTCGATATGGATTATCACACGCAGAGCACTACCAAAACCTTCGATGTGCGTGAATTCGAGAAGAAGTCGATGGAAAAGATCGGGCTGATCGGAGAAATTATTCCCCGTTACCGCAGCACCTATTTCTCCCATATTTTCAGCGGAGGATACTCTGCCGGATATTATGCCTACCTCTGGGCTGAGGTGCTGGATGCCGATGCCTTCCAGGCATTTGTGGAGAACGGTGTTTTCGATAAAACCACCGCCGCGGCCTTCCGTGATAACGTACTGTCGAAAGGCAATTCCGACGATCCGATGGAACTCTACAAAAGATTCCGCGGCGCAGAACCCGATCCGGTATACCTGTTGAAGAACAGGGGATTCATCGAATAAGCCTGAGAAGAATATCACCGGATGAGTTTGAACAAAAATTATCCGGTGATATTGTTCTTAAAAAGATAAAAAAACGTATATTTGCACGCTCAAACAAAAAGGCATCAAATATGCCTTTGTTTTTACATACGTATGGAGTTAGTAACCTGAAAATAATAAACAAAAAGTAATATTGAAATGCAAAACAAAGGATTCATTCAAGTTTTCAGTATTATCCTGGCAGCTATCAGCTTGTTCTATCTCTCCTTTACCATAGTGGGGAGACAATACAACAAGAAAGCGGATCAATACGCCAATGGAGACTTAACTATGAAGAACCAGTATCTCGATTCCCTCTCTACCGAGAAAGTGTATCTGAACTATACGCTTAAACAGGTTCGCGAAAAGGAGATCGGACTGGGACTCGACCTGAAAGGGGGGATGAACGTTATCCTCGAGATCGATGCGGCACAAGTGCTGGCATCACTCGCCAATACCGATGACCCCCAATTCAATCAGGCATTAAGGGAAACCATCGTTCAAAACCGCCGTGGAAGCTCGGCCGACTTTATCACGCTGTTCCGGCAGAACTACGAACGGATAGCGCCACAGGGAAAGCTGGCAAATATCTACAGCATCACCATAGGCGACAGGGTACGTCCCACCGCCACCAACGATGAGGTAATCGCCATATTACGCAATGAACTGGTCAGTGTGGCCGACAACTCGTTCAACGTGCTGGCTACACGTATCGACCGTTTCGGGGTGGTAGCTCCCAACATACAGCGGTTGGATCGTGCGGAACGCATCCTGGTGGAACTTCCCGGGATCACCGAGCCGGAACGTGTGCGTAACCTGCTGCAAGGAAGTGCCAACCTCGAATTCTGGAAAACATACAACATCAGTGAACTGGGCGTCTATTTCAACGAGATGAATACCAGGTCGGGCGAATATGCCATGGCCCAAAGGTCGGGACAGGCGGATACCACTGCCGCTGAAGCGGAAAAGGGAACCATAGCCGGAGATACCCTTGGCCTGACCGATTCACTTCGGGTGCCTGCATTGGAAAATGAAAAAGAAAAAACCATTATCAGCAGAAGTTTTCTGGAATATTTCAGTGAACCCTATTTTGCCATGGGCGGGGCTACGGGGCCCGTCGTAGGAACCGTATCGAAACTCGATACCGCTGAGGTGAACTTCCTCCTGAACAGGTATAAGGATATTTTCCCTGCCGATGTGCGGTTCAGATGGGGATTCAAACCCATTGACCAGCGTGAGACCTACTTCCAGTTGTTCGCCCTCAAAGGTGATGGAAGTAAACGCGGTCCCGCTTTGGAGGGAGATGTAGTGACCAACGCCCGTGCCGACCAGGGACAACAGGGATCGGCCTGGGAAGTGACTATGGCGATGAACTCAACCGGCGCCAGCCGCTGGTCCACCATCACCGGCGCCGAGATCGGTAAGTCTATCGCCATTGTGCTCGACGGGTATGTATATTCGGCACCCACGGTCAACGGCCGCATCGACGGCGGACGCTCCTCTATCACCGGCAACTTCACGCCGCAGGAGGCGCAGGACCTGGAGAATGTGCTTAAATCGGGTAAGATGCAGGCCGGTGTCCGTATCGTACAGGAAGACGTGGTAGGTCCCTCGCTGGGGCAGGAAGCTATCCGCGATGGATTTGTCTCCTTTGTCATCGCGCTCGTGGTCCTCTTTATCTTTACCTGTATGCTCTATGGTTTCATCCCGGGCATGGTGATCAACGGGGCACTGCTCCTCAACTTCTTCTTTACGCTGGGAGCGCTTGCGGCATTCCAGGCGGTGCTCACCCTTCCCGGTATTGCCGGTATGATCCTCTCCCTCGCGATGGCGGTCGATGCCAACGTGCTTATCAATGAGCGTATCAAAGAAGAGCTTGCGGCAGGCAAGACACTGCGCCGGGCATTGGAAGATGGCTACAAGAACGCTTTCTCCGCCATTTTCGACTCCAACCTCACCACCATCATCACCGGTATCATCCTTGCCGTTTTCGGCGTGGGCGCCATCAGAGGATTTGCTGTCACCCTTATCATCGGTATCGCCGTTTCTTTCCTCACAGCCGTGTTCATCACCCGGTTGGTATATGAAAACCGGTTTGCCAAAGACAAATGGATGAATCTTACTTTCAATACGGGATTTTCTAAAGCCATCTTCAAAGAATACAATTTCGATTTCATTCATAACAGCAAGAAGATACTCATAGTCATCGGGGTTTTCGTGGTTGTCAGCACCATATCTCTCTTTACGTTAGGGTTGAATTCAGGTATCGACTTCACGGGTGGCCGGAATTATATTGTCCGTTTCGATCAGCCCGTCCGAGTGAACGATATAGAAAATGCCCTGAATCCTTACTTCAACGAATCGGTTCGTGCCATTACCATTGGTTCCAGCAACCAGGTGCGTATCTCCACCAACTATATGATCGAGGAGGAAGGCGCCGGAGTAGAAGACCAATTGCGTGATTTGCTCGGACAGGGATTAAAAGAGTTCATGACGCCCGGAAAAACGATCGACGATCATATACAGAGCTCCCAGAAAGTGGGGCCGAGCATCGCCGAAGACATGATCAGGAATGCATTCCTTGCCCTCTTCATAGCGCTTGTCTGTATGGGTATCTATATCCTGTCCCGTTTCCGGAACTGGGGATTCTCTGTCGGAACAGTCGCCGCACTGTCCATCGACGCATTTGCCGTAGTGGGATTATATTCGTTACTCTGGAAGGTCATGCCTTTCTCCATGGAGATGGACCAGACCTTTGTGGCGG
>NZ_CALNAT010000240.1 GCF_937873925.1 uncultured Proteiniphilum sp.
TAGATCTTTATTGAAAGCTTTATTGTAGTCCACGGAAATATCTACCCCGCTCCCTTTTGCTTCACCGATATTGGCTTTGGGTATTGCCTGCAACCCCATGGTAGTCGGAATATCTGCACGTGTCTGAAGAATATTGCTGCGGTTTTCCGTAAAATAATCGGCTTGTATTTCCAGACTATTCCATAAATTCAACTCCAGCCCATAATTGCTTTTACGGCTGATCTCCCAGCTAATATAAGGGTCTGCATAACGGCCAATAGAGATGCCGTACTGATAATAACCAAAATTATCGCCAAAAGAAATCCCTCTGTCGCCGTTGAACATATTCAAATCCGAAAGATAGTAAAAACGGTCTTCTTTCGCTCCGATTTCATCATTTCCGACTAAGCCGTAAGTTACTTTGAATTTTAGTTTGGAGATTGTATGGATCAATGGTTCCATAAACTTTTCGTTGGTGACAATCCAGCCTAAACCTGCCGAAGGGAAAAATCCCCATCGTTCGTTTTCTGAAAAACGCTCGGAGCCATTGTATCCGAAATTGGCTTCGAAGAAATAACGGTCGTCGTAACTGTAAGTAGCCCTTCCTGCTAACCCCGCATTACGCTGGGGAAGAGATAGCTGCAAGGTATTGTAGGTGTTGTCTTTCTTTTCCCGTACTGTGCCGACCAATAATCCGGAAAGGGTATGTTGTTCGGCAATCGTTGTATTGTATTGCAAAGCACTTTCAAAATACATGGTATTTTCCATTTTTCGATCTCCCGGAACATAGTTTAAGAAATCGGTGCCCCCATCAGGATTCAGCGCAATCAATCGATAACTATCCATGCCGGCAACCGCAGGCGCTAAACTGTAATAAAACGGAAAATACTGCCTTCTGACCTCTAATTGAGCAAACCGATTTACATTGAACATCCCTCTTAAGGATAACCCTTTGGCAATGAAATCCAGATTTTGCTTCAGTTCGAATTGCACATACATGGTTGAACGATCGTTCGATTTATATCCTTTCAACATCTCTGCATACGGATTGAGGGAACTTCCTGTGGTTGAATTTCCAAAGAGAATATGTTTTGCAAACTTGTTTGCCTCATCCGGCTCATAATAAGGTAAAAAGTAAACCGGATTAGCATAGATAGATTTCATATACAAATCGGTCCCTCCATCCAGTGGTCCCTGATAATCGTCGAACATTCCGTTTAAACGTATGATAGCCTCGGTAGTACTTGTCAGGTTCACATTTACATTTGAACGCAACGAATATTTATTCAATTTGATGTTGTTGTTAAAATTCTGTCGTTTATCTACTTTAAGAATTCCATTATCCACAGAATAGGATGCAGCTATATAATAGCGGGCGACCTTTCCTCCTCCACTGATATTCAGGTTGTAACGATGATTAAATGTATTCTTGTCAAATAGCATATCCTGCCAATCGTTTGCCGGATAACGTACCGGATCTATTCCTCTTTCCGTATAATTGATTTTCTTTTCGTCATACGGAAGACGGGTTCCGGGAGACCGTGTGCGCACCGCCTCGTTATGCAGTTTCATAAAGGTAACCGGATCTGCCAATTCGATATTTTTTGTAGGGGAGGAAAAAGAACCTTCCGTACGGAACTGGACTTTTACATTGCCTTCCCGTCCCTCTTTTGTAGTCACCAATATGACGCCGTTCGCACCTCTGGCGCCATACAAAGCGGTAGCATTGGCATCTTTCATGATGGAAAAACTGGCAATATCATCGGTTGTTAACCGGGCCAGGTCTTCGGTTGTCATTTCCACGCCGTCAATCAGGATCAATGGGTCTACTTTACCGGTACCAAAACTGGTAACACCACGGATAAAAAATTGGGCATTATCCTGTCCCGGCTCTCCGCTCCTTTGGTAAGAAATCAATCCCGCGATTCGTCCTGCAAAAGCGGTAGTAAGGTTACTGGAAGGGACTTGCAGTTCGGATGGCCTTACTGTAGATACAGAGGCGATTACACTCTCTTTCTTTTGTGTACCGAAAGCTACCACCGTAACTTCGTCCAATTCACTGGCTAAAGGATGCATTGCCACATCGATATGCGTTTTGTTTCCTACTTCAATGGTTTGAGGCGTCATTCCAAGAAAGGAAAAAACCAACTTGTCGGAAGGGGAGACCCTTATTTCAAACGTTCCGTCCACATCCGTAGTAACCCCTCTTGTCGACTTATCCACGACGATGCTTACACCCGGCAGCGGCTCCCCCGTTTCCGCCTCTGTCACTTTTCCTTTTACCGATACCTGCTGTTGGGCTGACAGGAATAAAGGAAAAAGGAGAAAAAAAATTACAAAATACATTTGTTTTCTCATCTCATTCATTTCATTTGTTTAGATTAATAATTTAAAGAACATTTCAGTGATTCACAGATATTGTTACATCTGTTTTTATTGTCATGATCCGATCGTTTGATCGCTTACGGGTCACTCTTATATTTCAATACCCTTTTCATTGGATCATTTCTAATCTGATTCCATATCGTTCCTTTTTTAATTTTAAGGAACTGTGTGTGTACACAGAGCGGGGCACAATGAAAATTTATATTCCGTTGTCTCGTAAAAAGAAAGAAGTATGCTGTTCTGTTTATATGTCGGGAATAGGCATATTTAAAAAATATAAAGCGTAAAAGTGATATTGTGTATGTACACAGAGCGGGACACAGGAAAAATTTATATTTTCGTTGTCTGGTAAAAAGGAGAGAGTATACTATTCCATCTATATATCGGGAGATAAACATATTTAAAAAACACAAAGTGTAAAAATAGTATTGTGTATGTACACAGACCAGGGTACAACCAAAGTTTATATTTGTGGTGTTTCGAAGAAAAAGAAAGTACGCCCCCTTATATATTATAGGGTGGATAACTATATTTATCGGAATTACTTCCGGATAAGAAGGGATTATTTTGTTAACTAAAGTTAATGGGGGGGGGGGCAAAATGTATATCTATCTGTTCCTGTTATGGACAGAAGGAATTCCCTTTCAGGGAAAAATATACAGTTTATAAATTTCATTTTGTTTTTCAATTATAACAGCCTGTGAATAAGTAAATTTGACATAAGATACTATATGGGCGTACGAATGTTAGCTACAGTTATAAATCGCGCTATTCAGGATTCTACGGGGTATTATTATACTCTTAAAAGTGAAAAAATCTTTAAATATGCCGTAAATGTAAATGAATTTTATGGGTTATGACTATGGAAAATGACAATACATCTATATAAAATGATATTTTATATAATGAGATATTTACCCTGGGAGGTTGTCCAGTGGTATTTCCAATGGCTTGTTCATCCCAACCATCCAGTTCAGGACGGTCAGTTTCCTGAGCCCTTCGGCACGGTAGACCTGCTGTTTTTCATTATGAAGCAGATTGAACGCCGTACCCCCAAGCGATACGGTAATGGGTAACGAACTTTTATTGGTTAGCTCCACCGTTCCGGGAGTGATCGTTTTGATTTCCACTGAGGCCTTGAAGAGTTCCGGCAACCATGGGTCGCGTCCCCAAAGCATGTGGGCTGCCCAGCCGATGGTCCGTTTCGCGAACAGGGCTTCGCGAACGCTCTCTACTGTTCTTTCCTTTGCCAGCATCAGCGTGATAGGCCGTGCCGGGTTATGTATACCATATTGGTGCAGTTCGCTGGGATGGATATCGCTGTTGGCAAAGATTGCCAAATCCCGTTCGTTGCACCACTCGGAAACAATGGGGTAGTATTCATAACCGTTAAAGATCTCGATGCCGTGCATCCATCCCTGTCTGTACACTTCCTCGTGTTCTTTGGTGAATCGTAACGGCGCACCTTGTTCAATCCCCCCGCTTTTGGGAGCTTGCCATCCCGGATGATTCCACAGCAGGAAGCAGCCCTGGTCGGCAGCTACCTGTAACATTTTCCGCCAGTCGTCAACGACAGCAGCAATTGGGTTTACATCCCGGGTGAAGAGGGCGTTGAAGTGGCCGGGCGGCATGGTACTTTTCGTGATTTCCGCACCAGGTACCAGCAACAGTTGCTTTTTATCTGCTTCCGGTTTAGCAGTGTTATACCAAAGATTAAAGTCTTCTCCCTGTTCGTCGTTTAACTTCCATCTGCCTATTTTGCTGAAGTAGGGGCGGTACTCGATGTGGTCGGTAATTGAGATCACGTCCAGTCCATTTTGAACGGCTTCCTTAACGCGGTCAACTGGCATCACCTGGCCATCGGAAAACAGCGTATGTACGTGAAAATCACCTTTCAGTACTTGGAATCCCGCCGTATCCGGGATAATTATCTCTCTGGGTTGAATGACCGGGATATGCATGGCGGAGCGCATACTTACCGTGTAGGTATCCACCGGTGTTGCAGCTGCAGGTATGTTCTTCCCGGTGTTCCGTCCCATAACGGATTCCGGTGAAAGAGCTACGGCGGCTCCTGCCACGGCCGACTGTTTTAAAAAATCGCGACGACTTGTCATAATATTATTTTTAATGTGTAACAGAAGAGAACTTTCTTCTGTTACGAACTATCGGGCGCTTTACCCCGCAAAATTATCAAATTTTTTCAAAAAAACCTATTAGGAGGACAAAATAACTTAATGCTCCATTATGAATACTAAATTATTATTCAATTTTCACTCATCCTGTCCACCCGATATAATGATCGTTTTTACTATTTCATCTGTCCATCGACGTGTTTCTATCCGGTTATTATTTTTGACGACAGAGCACTACGGAATTTCCCCTGACATCCACCTGCAGTTTGTTCGCATTCATCTTAATGGTTTCACTTGCTGTAATCAGATCATCGTTTTCAGGCAAAGAGTTTTCTTCGTACCTATATATTTCGAAATTTCCTTTTATGGATTCGTTGTTAATCGCTATAAATTTTGAAGTATCTGTTCCGTTGGCAAAGACATATGTCCATTTTCCTTCCTTATCTTTGAAAGCTGTTCCGATCGCGAAATCTTCATATAGGTCGATCGGGTAAATCTCGGCTCCCGGCTTGAGAAACCGGGTCAACAAGGAATAGGAATAATACTGGGGACGAACTTCATAATCGGTGTTGATGCGCGTGTACGTAGAGTCCGTTTTATACGCTTCTTTTATATATTTCCACAATCCCAGTTGCTGCATCTGCTGGTAATCCGCCTCTTTGCCATAGTACTGATCGATCAGACTCCAGTAGCTCACTCCGGAAGCTCCTGCATTCAAAAAGTTAAGCACCAGACGAGTCATTAATACGCCACGGGCGTACAGGTCAATGTCTCTCTGTCGGGTAGCTCCGACACACTGATTTGATCCAAACTCACCGACCAGGTGTTTTTTCCCGGCACTGGCAGCTATGTGTACGTTGTTTTTTTCCCAATCATAAATTTCATGATTCGGCGTATCATAGCCAAAGATATAGGTATGTGAATTAAAGATATCGGCAACATCCTGAAGATTCTCTGCACAATCGATCAAATAGAATGTTCTTGTATCGGTATTATCCGACAAATTAAACCGGATCCTATCTCTCAACCCCTCTTTTTTGAAACGGGCATCCAGTATCCTTGCCATTTCGATGTATTCGGTAGAAGTAAGCAAAGGCCCCCCGTCCGGTTCGTTCACGGGAGTAATTTCATTGATACAGGTATATCCTCTCTCTTCGATCAGATGCTTGATCAACGCGGAGTAATTTTCGGCCCATTCGTCGTAGTCCACCGGCCCTGTAATCCAGCCACCCTTGTCCGGATCGGCCATGAAGCAAGTTTTCACGTGCGCGTAGTCCGGATCAAGTAATGAAACGCCGGTCGGACAGCCCCACACGACGATGCACACCTCCATATTCTGTTCCTGTGCCAGATCAAGCACTTTATACAATGATTGCATTTCCGGGGAATCGAAAGTAAATTTGCTCCGGTCCGTCGTGTGTGGGTCGTCATTATCATTTACCGGTTCATACCAGGGGGGTAGGGCCATCACCCGGAATTTCTGTATTTCCATTTTCTTTACTCTATCCACAACATATTGCCAGTCCGATGCTTTAGAACCATCCTCGCGTGTCACATTCTGAGAAAAAAAGTGGGGATCCAGTTCTACTCCTATCGCTTCCAGTTTAGTCCCTGTCTGTTTACCTACAAAAACGTTGCTGTATTCCCTGTTTTCATTCGTTTTACAAGAGACAATGAAGAACAGCCATATAAAGCAGGAAAATCCGAGTACTCTATGGCTTTTGACCCTGTGTGAAATTACTATATTCATCATGTAAGAGTAATTTAATATGCTTTGGTTCGTGTCGCAAATAGATTATCGCAATGAGCTATTCAATAAACCGTTCGTCACTCATCGTTGGGAAATCTCTCCGTCCCGACAAGTTGAGAGAATAAATCAGCTTTTATGTAAAGACCGTTTATTTTAGTCGATAGGGATGAGTTGCGCGCTGCTCGCATTTTCGATGTGTATGCTGTAGCCGGTCGGTACCTGTAATGCATAGCGGATCGTATTATTTGAACGTATCCATTCCAGGTTTATTACCTCATCGCCAACGGGTATGGAACCGTTACATTGTTCCAATGCCAGGTCTGTAAAACGAACAGTGATATTTTTATTCACATAATCGATCTCTTTTATTCCCAATACGTCCCTGTATAATACATGGCCGACATAGGAGGCAAAACCGTGATTGCAGCTGGCGAAGTTTTGCATATGTTCCCAGAGTGTGCCTGTTTGGTCGGCCATTGAATAGAAATAATCCTGGATCTCCATGATCAATTGGCCCTGAAGGTTATGACGGGATAAAATGTCCATACGCAGGTAATTACCGATAAAAGCATTTGCCCGGAATACACCGGGGTAAGTAACCGCGTCGTCCCGGTTAGGGCCAAACTCGTCTACTATTTTTTTCCATAATGCCGGATGGGACTCGGGGGTTGCCACATTGAAAAAGAACGCGTAATATTGGCATACTTCCGTCGTATTTCCGGTTATTTTCAGTTTACCGTCTTCCCGGACGGCGTTATCTACGAAGAACTCTCCATTATACGACTGACGGAATACAGTTTCGCGTATCTCGTCAGCCTTTTTCATCCATTCGGTATTTTCATACAGGCGCCCGGCGCATGCTAATGCCGCGCTATAAAGCATATTGGTGGGATAATTGACATCTTGTACAAATCCATTTGCTTTCGACCATTCAACAAATACCCAACTCTCTAACTTTTCAAGCAAGCCGTCTTCATTTTCAAAGCCTGAAAAATAGGTAAGTAGTTTTTCTATCCGAGGCCTGAGTTTGGCAATTAATTGGGAATCGCCTCCATGCCGTGCGTAGTCTTCGACCTGCAGAATAAACCAAAGCGACCAGTTGGGTATGAATACGCCGTCGTTGTGGTCGGCGGGATAGCACATGGGGATCATCCCTTCGGGCAGGAATTCAAATCGTTCGGGCAGGGCATAATTTTCTAAGAAGTTGTGAGACACAACGGTGCGCCCCGTGAACTCCCTTTCCGTAATGGAGCTGAAGTAGCTGTCACACAGCCATCCGGCCCGCTCCCGCGAGGGACAATCCATGAAAACATCCACCGCGTTCTGACGGAATGTTTGCTTGGCAGCATCAAATATTTTGTTCAGCTTAAAATTGCTGCTCGCAAAGAGGGCTTTATTATTATCGGGATAGGAAAACTCCCGTATATAGAGCTTTTCTATTTTGCAGTCTCCTTCTAAGGCCATCAGTTTAAGATACCTGAAAGTATATGATTCCAGTGTTTCCAAGTCATATTCTCCCGGTTGCAGTTCATAAACAATATGATTACAGATATCGCTTTGTCGTTGTTTGGTTTTTACATCGTCATTGAGCAGTATTTCATCAAAATAGAAAATTAATCTTGTCGGTTCCAGACATTTTATCTTTGCTCCGATGAAGCCGGAAAAATTGGTGCCGAAATCGTAAATATTGTATTCATTCTTTTTTAAGGAGGTGGAACCGGGTGAAACAAAAGGTGTAGAAATAATTTCCTGGGATGCCGTTACAATCTCCTGAATTTCCTGTGAAACCGGGTATACTTCCAACTCTTTTTCGGTAAAGCCCTTGAGTTTTTCGCTTATCGCGCTTAAAGAACGATCTTTATAATAATTCTCGGGACTGATTTTCTTTATGGTTCCTGCTGAATGCAATTCAACGGGTTCGTGTAATCCGAACTTCGGCATATCTACGTGACGCGGCAGAAGTTGGACAGATGGGAATTCGGTTAATTTCAATTGCTCTACCGGAACATCCGTGGAGGTGCGCCATCGGTCATATCCCTCCTTCATCCGGTAATATTCCGTGAACGGCCGCTGAAAACTGTAACGCTCCACTTTTTGCAACCGTTCTTTTATTTGAAATGCTTCAAAGTCACCTCCCGTGCCGGTCGCGAGCACTACTTTTCCGTTGACCTCCGTTTCGGCTAAGAGAAAAGAGGGCTGGTCGAGGGTATAATAGGAATTCACATTATAACCGGCCACTTCTATGGCAAGAACGTTCTCTCCCTCTTCAAGGAATTGTCCCACCGGAAATTCGTCGATCCGGAAATAGCCGTGGGCAGCCCTCGCGGGTCCCGAACCTACGAAATTACCATTTACAAACAAACGATAGATGGTTGATGCCGATATTTTTATGAGAGCGTCTTGACCCGGCTCAGCGGCAAACTTAGCCCTGAAGCCGAGATTCAGGTTCATTTCCTTCTCTCGTCCTTCTGCCCATACCGGAACTGCTTTCTTTACGCCTGCCGTTTTATCAACGGAAGAACTTGTTGAACAGCATACAGCGAAGAGCGCAATTATGCTTACCAGCGTGATTTGTTGTAAGTGTACCATCTCTTATTCAAATTTTCTGTATATATATTAATTCGTTTCATAATTGAGAGAGTATAAGATGATGGCTTCAATATTGATGGCGCTTTCCCAGGGCCTGTAATTGCAGCCCCTGGGAATGCCATTGTGATAATACTCTACCCAGGCGCCTGTCTCATCAATAACAGCCATCATATCTGCCAGTATTGTGCCTGCCAGTTTATCCCTGTTCTTTGTTAATGCATACAGGAAAAGACCGTATTCATACCCAATGGTGATATTTGAATCTTCGCGGGAAGATACCTGTCCTTTCCGCATATAATTCTCCTTTATAAGGGAAAGGTTATGTTCCAATATCTTTTTTGAGATCAATTCCGAACCAAAGTATTCAGGTGTTAGTGCCAGTGATGGAAGAAAATAGATTTTTCTTTCAATCCGGGGCAGACTTAATCCTTCTGCAATACATTTGGGACAGAGATAATTGCCGTTTTCGTCTTTCCGGGTTTCAAGTACGCCATGCGATCCTGCACAAAAACCGTGTCTGAATGCAGGCATCTCTTCTATTGTCACCCTTGAGGGATTATTGGCCATGATCTGATTATCGGAGAGGAAGTTATGATGGAAAGCGATTCTCGTACTATCCATAACGGCTCTGTTGCTTTCTATTACGGCGGCATCCCACAAACGGTTCTCGTCGATAAACGACAGCAGATAACTCCCTGACTCGATAAAGAGAAACGTGGCTTCAGCGGAACCATCGTTAAGGGCATTCCGGGGTAAAATTCCTCCTGCCACATAGGTCTCGTCACCATTGAAAGGCAGCATTCCTTTTTTAAGATTATTTTTCTGAACCTGCCATGCCCACTCCAGCATAGGAAAAATCTCTTTTACGAAAGCAGTATCCTTTGTTTTTTTTAAATAATCAAAAGCCTGAATAATCAGATATCCCGTGATTTCCACTTCGTCATTTTCGTGCTGATGAAAGATGCCGGGAATTCCAATTGCCTGAGCGTTATGTATATATCCAAAGTCCTTCCAGATGTCCCAATAAAAGTTCAGAATTTTTCTGGCCTCTTCAAAATATCCCATGGCAAGAAACCCCCTGGAAACACCATACTGATCTCTTACATACCCTAAATGGTACGCATGGCCGGCTATTACACCCCCTTGTGCTGCCTGCTGCGTTTTCAGTATGATTGCAACATTATCTATCTGGTCGATAATCTCTTTTTTATTCGGAAGGTGATCAGGGACCAATTGTTCAAAATCGTATCTTCTTTTGGTATATTCAAGCCAATGCTCTTTTGTCCTGTCGAAGAGAGACACAGTCGTACTGTTTATTACCAGATTGGTATATTCTTCACATTCCTCGAATGTTGATCCTCCGATAAAGAAGATTTCACTTTTTCCCGGTTGAATGTGGAATGAATAATTGTAATTCTCTTTTTTTACCAATGTTGCATTCCCTTTGGTAAAGATATGCTGGAATTGTTCATAAGGGTGTGAATAATTACCATAAATGGGTAATCCCCTGTCTTTATGGATCAGGAGTGAGGATGATTTTTCCTTTTTATTTGCGTAAAAGTTTTCGGCAATGGTTATCTTTTCATCTTCAAGTATGTTGATGTCAACAGAAAATTCTGCATAACAATCTATTATTCTTGCCAGAACCGCTGTTTTACTGTCAATGAAATCAGTGAATTTTGCCATTATCTTTCCATCTCTATAGATAGAGTGTTGCCAGATAGCGGTGCCTTTCATTCTTGAACTGACCGTGGAATCACCTCCGTTTACTGTCAGCCGGACATAGGAAGGTGAGCTGTAACCTGGCCCGAAAATACTTTCAATATCAGCTCCCTGCCCAAATGCACAGTAATTCCCATTTCCTAGACAGTGTAGCTGCGTGGGGGTGCCGGCACTGAGAATGGGCGGAAACAACCCTGTAAGGAAGAAAATAAACCATCTGACATTCATAAGGAAATGATTTGAAAGTGACATAATCTTATACAGATAAAGGTCCCACATTCAGGACTTTTGTTTAATTTGGTTTTATACATCTGATGCATAATCCTGTAAAACAATCGTACCTATTTTATAACGTTTGTATCCGTCCTGTTCAGTATACGGAAGTTCATAAACCGGAGTACCATCCTGTTTCCCCACTGAGATAAACAGATCATAGGTCCCCGGCTTACATGTGCGGAAGAAGACGCCTTTATTATCACGATGTGCCGGAGCTATTACAAAGGTTGAAGTCAGTTCATGAGGTATCGCATTCCCCGGAGGAGCAACCGGAAGATATTTCAGGTTGAAGGAGGTATCGGTCAATACTGAAACGATCCCTCCCTTTTCATCCTTGATTGTAAAGCAGGGATACCCGCCGCCGTAACAGGGAGCAACCCCCGCATTAGCCCATTTACTCTGAATAGTAAAAGGGTCTCCTTTTCTGATTGTGGAAGGCCAGCTAACTTCCGGTGCCTGCAGACGATAACCAATGCGCCTGTTTATCCGTGCAATAATATCTTTATTTGCATTGTAAAAAACATCGGGCCACCAATGAATAGAAAGGAAGGATGCATGATAGTCTTCCACCGCCTTGATCAGGAGTTCATCGTCCCATGCTTCCCGTTCTACCGATCCGCCATAGTGTTCATGCTCCAGTACCACCGGGAGCGTAGGCCAGAAAAGTTGTGCCATTTCACTATGGTACCAGTTATTGGGTTTGGGTTGTACGAGGATGCTGTCATCATGGATAGTTACACCTTGCGAAAAAGCATAGTCAGTAATGGGGAATCGTTCGCCTCTCAGGTTGTGCCCGACATAGTCGTCGGAAATACAAAGGAGGGTATTTTTAAAATGACGGCGATAAAGATCGATCATCCTTTTCTGTGTGTCAAATCCCCATGAATGGCCATGTTTAGGGGTAGTCAGTTCAGTATGTCCTTCTCCCCACATGCCGTAATGACCTATAAACAGATAGGCTATATTAGAATTATTATCATATCTTTCGGCAAGCACACGAATGAAATTCTCTGCTTTTTCCAGGAAAACCGGATCGTCGTAGTCCGGTTCAAGATAGCCGTCCACTTCATAATATGCGGCCCCCGCATCAAATACCCATCGGGGAGTTCCTGATCCCATCCAGTTTTCGGTTGCCGTGATGCAAAGCGCCACTTGCCCTCCGTTCTCTATCCATCGCTGAGCAGGCGTATCGAGTATCTCCCATATAAAATTGTTCTCTTCAGGTTCAATAAATGCCCAGGGTATACGGAGGAACACTGTATTCATGCCTGGGAAATAGCGGACAGTATCGGAAGGTTCCAGCTTCGAACCGTAATTCTGATAAAGATTCGAGTAGAAGTAGGTGACCCATCCCATACCCGGATTGGTCAATGCCTCTCCATGGTCTGCCGGTCTTACCCGATGAATATCCGTGGGTAGAGAATTAGATTTTTGGGTGACCGAAGGTTTACCGGTTGTCTGATCCTGATCAATTCCCAGAGGCATACCCAATAGGTCTGTATGAAAGCCCGTTGCCAATCCGGCTGTGGCAATCCCAAATGTCTTGAAAAATTTCCTTCGGTCGGTACTCATATCCTACATGCTTATTTTTGATATAACTCAGGAATAGTGGGGCGGGGGGCATTATCCGTTACATTGATCGACCATCCCAAATTATTGATGTAGAGATGACGGAAATCAAATGGTTGGGGTATCCATACCCTAAACAGGTTTCCTTCCTTCCAGGTGTTTCCGGCGGAAGCATAATCGCACATCGGGAGCTCATGACGTTCTCCGGCTTCATCCATTACGGGAACCTGAAAAGTCATCCATATCTCTTTTACCGGGGGTGAGGTAACAAGTAAAACATCAATAGAATTGTCCTTGTTTTTCATAAACGAGTACCTGTACATGGGTGGTACTTCAACGCCATGACGGAAAGGAACTAATCTCGAATCGAATGCTAACACCACCGGGCCTCTTTGAATGGCGGCATCAGGCACACCGGAAGGGGCATCTACGAGATAGCTTGTCATATCAAAACTGATCTCTATTTGGTCTTGATCCGACCATTCCCTTTCAACTATTGCATAGGCGCCGGGAACCACTTTTTTGTCCAATAATTCACCGTTGACCCTGACGACTGCTTTTCTGCTCCACTCAGGAATACGAAGGTCAATAGAGAAGGTCTCTTTTTTGGGGATAGTTACCGTAATCACAACCTTCCCGTCAACGGGGTATCCGGTTGTCAGATCTAAAGCGAACGGCTGTTTTCGGGGTGTTTTCAAATCAGCTTTCATAGGAGCATACAAATTGACCGCAACGCCGCCGGAAGATGACATTACCGCCCACGACGGGGTTAGTAGCATAGCCCTGGGGCCATTGGCTACACAACAGCTCATTATTACATCCGGAAATTGCAGATGACTGGGAACCCGTTCACCCATTAAACCGGTGTAATAGGACCACCACTCTCCCTTAGGTGTTTGTGAAGCAAATAAGGCGTTGTAGAGGCTGATCTCGAGTTGATCGGCATATTTACTGTCACCGGTCAGACGTAACATCTGGTAGAGAAATTTCATCCAGGTAACTGTTACACATGTTTCCAATCCCTGGTACATCGGATCACTCTGGCGCATCTTACCGTTACACCAGATTTCAGCCAGCGATCCGGAGCCCACCAGCATAATTTCATCACGAAGAATGGAGTTGATCAGTGAACGGGATGCCTCGAAATACTCTTTATTACCTGTGATGCGGTACATTTCGCATAACCCTTCAAAGCAAGACATCATCTCATATGCTTTGGGAGCTCCGCTCATTTCCCACAAGGGTGTTTGGTTCAGGGCCTCGTGCACAAGCCTGATCCCCGTTGGTGTTAATCTGTTAGGACTATCCCAGAGTCGGATAATATGTTGTGCAAAATCGAGATACTTCTTTTTTCCCGTTCTTTGATAGAGTAGGGCAATAGGTTCCAGCACCGAGCTGGAAGCAAGACCTTTCCATCCGATCCATCCCGTTTCGGTTAAGTTTACCCCACTTTCAGGGCCTGCTTCCAAAATCAAATGGTCGGCCACACGCTCAGCTACCCTGAGTATCTCCTGATCTTTGATTTGGTCATAATAGGCTATTAATCCCAATAATACATATTTTCGGCCCCATATATCCCAATCTTTCAGATGATGTTCGACAGGATATGTGCCGATGTATCCATCCGGTGATTGTGTCTGTACCAATGCTTTCACCGCTTTGTCAATCACTGCACGATGCTTGTCTGTCGGGGTATATCCGTATCCCAGCATGGCAGAAGTGAACCATTTACCCCAGAATTCGCTTCGGAACCCCCAATGTTCATCATTTTTGAGTTGAAAAGGAGTGATCAGTCTCTCCACATCTTGTGCCATCACCCTGTTCTCGATACAGAGGTCCAATTTTTCCCCCACATATCCCCCTATTTGTAACGATCCGGATGGTACAGGAGCGAGTTCATCATTAATCGTAAGCCGATTTTTCACAGTTCCGTTCTGGCCGTCAGCAGCGATGAAAGAAACTGTATAAGCTAAAAAGAGTAATACATATTTTACCATTCCATTCATGACAGCGGTTGTAAGTTGGTTCAGTTATTACCACACATTCTTTAAATTATGATTCCCAGGAAGAAAGACCTTAAACTGATAAAGATTTATATGTATATATGTTATGTGATGTATACAATCATGAATTGAAATATTATTGCCAAAGATACAGCAATAATTCCAATCCGGACTTCACCGATCAGGAAATAATGACAATTTACCTACCTACGTTCGCATTAATAATTAGATATTTCATCATTTAACCAGTTCATGTGGTTGATGAAAAACTGGCGGTCACATTCCACCTCTTTTTCGTAAGATCCCATTGGAATGCCTCCCACGCTTACGCGGATATTCATAATATCCCACCTTTTGAAATTCAGTTCCTGCGATTTCTCGAGAAGTACTGCTGTTTCGTCAATGTACTGAAGAATATCCTCCGTGATCGAAATGGTTCCCCACATTTCCCTGACCTTGGTTTTAAAGAGGGGATCCTGTAGGAGCCGATCATAATAGAAAGCATTTGAATTCCATACATAATAATTTGCCGGTCTTGGTCTGGCACCTTCATACCATCCAATACCCACAGACCATTCAAAATCCCACACAGGCCCCATCTCAACTTTCGAATCTCCCATATCACTCTTGACCAGATAGACGTTCGTATCCATATTGGCCAGAATATTTTGGAAAATAAACCATCGAACGAAACTCGGAACATCTATAAAGCGGGTATAACCATTCCCGGGATCATTGAATGCAGCTGAACTGAGTACGGCTTCAAATTCATCCATATAGTTTTTGATATATTCCCACTGCTGGATGGTCAGATCCTCTTCAGGATCGGGATTTTTAAAAGAATAACCATGTCCCATGGAAGAGACGAAATAGTTGGGTTCCTGTAGATAATAACCATCTTTTTCAAATAGATAGCCGCTTTCAGGGATATCTACGCGATCACTCCCCTGCTCAATGGCCTCCACAAGCTGGTAATTGCCGATATATTCTCCATTCAGTACCACTTCTACAAAACGATCATCTGCAGTGTAGGGAAAATTCATCAATCTGCTTAACTCCAGGGCAATGCCTGTGCGCAACAACGTTTTGTCACAATAGTTGGCCAGTAACACCCAATCTTTTTCCCCTTCCATTCCCAGGATACTGGCTTTATCGTCCAGTTTGAGCTTGTATGGTTTCTTGGAATAGGTCCAGGTGGCATTACCCCGTCCTCTTATCCGTAAACTATTGTCAAAGACTTTCTTTCCGTCCTCCTTGATCATCATGGTGGCGTTTACATAGTTGTCTTTTGAATCAACGGGTGTCCGATCTTCGGTTTCTATATAAACAACCGGTAAACCGGTATCGATCAGATCGCCGTCGAATGAGATCTCAAAGGTGGCACTACGTTCTCTTGCGGTAACGGTAGCCTGGGTAGTACCTCTTTTGAAGATATCTGCCGACCAGCTGATATTAAAATTTGTATTTGGTTTTTGGGTTCCGTCCGTATATACCTCGGAAACTTCTATCCCCGTAAATTCAGGAGTTTCACCAAGTTGAAAAGTGGTTTTATCCGGTAATTGTGTAATTTCAATATTTACAAAGATTTTCTCTTGGGGAACCTCCTTTTCACAGGATGTGAAAAGGAGAAAAAATCCCAATAGAGAAATGAGGGAGAAGGGGATATTGAATTGAAGTCCCTTCATGATGATTTTGTTATTAATTTGATTCATCTATTTTCTGTTTATATGATTTGTGGGATGAACAAATGAATTTCTCTATTTTTCCTGATAGATAAAATTGAATCTACCGGCAGGCGCTACATCCCCGGAGAGATAAAAGTCCATGATATCACCCACTTCCTGAATATTATCTGTCCATTTAAATTCAAAATTAAGCTTTTTATCTTTGAATGAAAGGGCAGATCTTGGGATTGATATTTCCATCTGTTTCCCGGAGATTTTGTAGGTTGCTTCGCCGCATTTTTCCCATTCCCAGCCATCCCTGTTTCTTTCAACGGTGATGACTGTTTCAGAGGGCTTTATTCTGTTTAATATAAAGTCATATCCTTCCCAACCTGTCTCTCTGTTCCTGTCTGCATCAATAAAGAGCCACATCCAGCCCGGATCACTGCTGGAAGTAATATTTTCCGCGGTTTCAATCAGGAAATAGAGATTTTCACTATCCTTTGCCACTCGTGATGATACGAAATCATTCCGCCCCGAAGTATTGGTAAACTGGATGCCCGCCCATCCGGGATGGTTACGGTGTAGCGTATTCCCGCGAGGGATATGGTAGACAGGTTTCACTTTCTCCCATTCATTCATTTTTCCGTCGATGGTCACCGTCAGTTCACCGGAAGAGACTTCTATCCTCCCGACCCCTTTAAAACGGCGGATATTCGCCGCCAGTTGATAATAATAAGCGTCTCCATGGCCCCCTTTCATCGGTTCGATGTCACGGCTTTTTTCCTGACTGAATTCGTCAGGGAAAGCATTGTACTGTTGTTGCCACATTTCATAACGACCGGCGATCCATTCATTCCAACCGGTTACAAATACAAACTGAGGATCCAATTTCAGTGCTCTTTCCCACTGTTCCTGAAAATTATAGCCATGATTGACGGCATCAGCCCCTTCTATCTGTCCCGAGTGATTGGTATAACTTCTTCCGAACGAATTAGGGGCATTCATGGCGGTTAAACCTCTTTCTGCCGACCAGTTCTGGGCAACGCCAACAGGTACCTGCTCGTAACCGGTACTCCTTTGAGCGTAACCGTGTTGCGGATAAATCTCGAGCCATCCCCATTGATCATCTCGTGCAGGACCACTGTTATAGGTAGGTTGGCCGGGACGGAATGTAAAGTAATTCCTGATCTCTTCCGGGAGATTATCCGGGTATGCCATAACCAGTGGTTTTCCTTTCCACATGAAAAAGAGATCTTTATATTTGCCGGGTTTGTACAGGTCTCTGTAAATCTCTTCGATTGCCTCCTTGCTGCCCTGTGTGGGGCCAAAGGCAAGCAAAAAAGCGATCTGAGGGGTATTGACCCCATCTCTTCTCGCTTCAGAGAAAACATCACATAATGCCATATAGGATTCTTTCCATGTGAAGTTCCCGTTGGTACAGTCAAAAATAATAACATCCACACCGGCTAATGCAAGCAGTTCAGCATGCTTGCGCAATACCCAACGGTCTGTGTTGAGGTAATAACCGTATAAGGGTTCACCCCAGAAGTAACTGTTAGCATCTTTTGGCCAGGCAGGATGGTGAAAATTCTCGATCGCGTCGGGATGCTCACTGAGGATTTTAGTTACATCGTATGCGGTACGGTTGCCGTAGTTTGATTGTTGTGTATGCCAAGTCCAATAGAAGAGACCTACATATTTTTTTTCCCGCGGATCACCTATCTCTTCCCATGAAGGTAAGGTGCGGTTGAGTCCATCTGTTGCAGTTATATTGTTATAGATAATATTTTCCGGTTCCGGTTCGGATTGCTGATCAATCGGGTCGTTTTCCGGTTTGCAAGCCGAAAGCGACTGTATGACAACGAGTAGCATTAAAATAAATTTCATTCCTGTTACAATTTGTCTTTATTGGTTCCTTATCCGTGGGGGAGAGTATTAAAAAAGTAAAGGGAGGCATTTTCCTCCCCCCTTTACTTTGTGTGATTAATACGGGGTGATCTCTCCGAAATAGGTCCAGGGATTTGTCCCCCATATGGATTTAATTTCAACTTTGAGATAACGACCGGGAGCAGGATTAGTGGTCTTGTAATCAAGCTCCTTGCTGAAGTCGTTCGACATATCCGTAACCTCAAGGACTTGGGTCCACTCTGTGTTGTCCTGGCTGACGGAGAAGACAACATGCTTTGGTTCCATTCCGTGATCGTCCTGTCTCTGCCAAATCAGGAATCCTTTAATGGCGGGTCTGGGCTTTTTCATGTCTACAATAAACCATTGGGGCATTCCATTGAGTTCTCCATTAAACGGGTCACTGTGCCAGGTAGTACTCTTATCTCCGTCAAAGATCTTGCTCACTGCCCATCCGTCGTTCCATTGTGAACGGTAATCAATCACTTCCCAGGTATTTTTCTCCCAGTCGTAATCACCCGTCGGCTTTTCACCCGCCCAGGTCGATACATCTGCCACATAAGAATAGGGAGCATTGGCCCAGTTAGAGAGGATGGTTACCCTGAAATAGCGGGCGATCACTTTCTCAGGCAATTCAAAGATCTGCATCAGGTTTGATTTCGGTATTTCAGGAAGATCAAGTACTTCTGTCCAGTCTGTCCCGTTCATGCTGGTTTCGAATTTGACATGTTTGGGAACGGCCTCTGCTTCGTCCTGCCTGTTCACCCAGGTAAAGCCTTCAATCAATTTATACTCGTTCATATTCACTGCGAACCATTGAGGCATTCCACTGAGGTCAGTGTGCCAGTAGGTATTGCGGTCGCCGTCCCAGATGCTTTCAACCGGGAAGGTAGGCTGCCAGACTGATGAGGCATCCAATACAGTCCATTTTTCTTCCAAAGGCAGGGTTTCCACATTCCCTTTGATGACATAATATACCGTTTTGAACTCTTCACTGACCGGTATCTTCCCTTCCGTTGCCGATTGAATGGTAACCGGCAGCAGGTACTCGTTGACGAAATTGGCCCGGTGAGGCTGTATAGTTATGTTCAACTGGTCGGAGACCCTGCTGCCATCCGTGATGGTTAAGGTTGTCTTATCCAACGTTACGGCACCGTCCGGTAAAGGAAGATAGGATGTATTATGCTCAGTGTTGTAAGCTGCTACCAACGAATTGTCCATAGCTATTTGTGCAATAATTTCTCCCTGTTCATAATTTGTCGTTCCACCATAGGAAATGGAGAGCGGGAAAGTGGCATTCTCATCCAGATCAACTGTTTTGATAATTGGATTGTCTGCAGCTCCTGATAAAGAGATGTACATAAATTTCTCCAGTTCAATCACTTCCGAATAGGGATCGCTACATGAACTGAAAACGAAGACTCCCGCTATGGTACTTATAACTAATGCGATTATATTTTTCATACGATCAATTATTTGTTATCGGGTTATTAATTCCATCCCGGATTTTGCCAATCAGTGCCGGTATGGCTGAACATCTTGTCAATTTCGGTTTGAGGTATAGGATAAAAATAAAGTTTTTCCTTATATGAATCCCGTTCGAAGCTTACCCGCTGATAGCTGAAGCTATCATCTGTTCCTTTTGTTATCCTCATTCCTGTAACGTAATGCTCAGATTGTTCCATGATCTTCCATCTGCGAACATCGAAATAGCGGTGCCCTTCGTAAGCCAATTCAACGCGGCGTTCATTTCTATAACGTTTCTCAAATTCCTCTTTTGATAAACCGGCTGGCAGATCAGGCATACCGACCCTGCGACGGACCACGTTCACGGCATCGCGTGCGCTCATAGAGATACCATTGCCGATATTTATTGCCGTTTCCGGATTTCCGGTAGACTGATAGGCGGCTTCTGCAAAATTGAGATACATCTCCGCAAGGCGGAACATACGGAGTTCCCCGTCGGCGTTGTTATCGCGTCCCGATTTCCAGTTGTTATATTTCCGCAGATAGTAGCCGGTAAAGGTTGCCCTGCGATTGGTGGTTGAGATACCGTCGATACCTCCGACAAAGCTTTCACATGGCGCTGCAGGAACCGATTCAACCCGGACATTAATCTCCATATCTTTGATCTGTACAATATTGCCGGCATCAGATCCGACATCAAACCTGAGTTTGTGGCTTGCCTCACCCCATTTCCACCAACTCTGAGCACGATAGGGGGTGAGATCGAGTTCAAAATCGGTCCATTCATCAGTTTTATTCAAAACAACATTCTCCGGTGTGGATTGTCCTCCTGCCGGGTTCGGCTGCGCGAAAAAGAACTGTGCATTGGTGATATGGTTATTGCTCTTGTATTTAAACTTGAGTAAGATTGAACCGCTGGCGGCATCGATATTTTTACCGAGTGTTGTGGTGGGAACAAATGGATCGCCTCCCAGGGTTTCAACCGTGAACTCACCCGCTTCGTTTTCCGTTATCGAAACGTTGTTTCCCGAAAGCTCAAGTTTCAAGGGAAAGTGATCATCTCTTGCCAAACCGCCGGTAGCGCCCAAATCACGGACTGCTCCATTGAAGTAAATTGTTGCGTAGAAACGCGGATCACGACCTTCATAGGGGTTTTCGGGATCATATCCGGAACCCATGTTGATGACCGGTTGCAAATGCTGTGGATCAGCGTAACCGGTGATCGGCTGTAATCCGGTAGCCAGCATCTCGTAACTATCCACCAATTCCTGTGTCGGACATGCTCCGGCTGTTGTCTGCCCCGGTGTGGAGGGCATACCGTGATTTCCCCAGATATTTACCCTGTTTCCGGGATAAATGGTCTCTTTGTCACGTGCGCGTTGTTCGTCATGAGGAGTGATAAAATACAATTCGTACAGGTTTTGTGCTGCATTATCCGTCGGTTCTTCATTCCACAACTTGTAATCGTTCACCAGCAGGCTGGATAACGCATTCCCTGTTATTTGCGCTGCGTCACTCCATGTATAAGTGCCGTCTGAATAGAGAGGGCTGGCAGCATAAAGGATTGCCTGGGAGCGGATTGCCTGTGCAATGGCCCTGTTCATGATGTAGTTTTCCCCCGTTCTTACGGTCCAGGAAAATCCCAGGGTTGAAACCGGTTCGCTCATGGCAGCATCGCAATCGTCGAGGATCTGTTTGACCACTGCTGAAACCGGAGCACGCATATCCTGGCTGAAATCATGCGTTATTTCATAAGGTTCGGTTATTAGTGGAACCGCTCCATAACGTTTAATAAGTTGCAGATAATAAAGAGCTCTCAGTGTGTGTGCCTGCGCCTTCCAGGATGAAAGTTCTTCTTCGAGTGAAGCCAGTTCTTCAGCAGTTACTCCTTCAATTCTGTCAAGGAATATATTGCATTTCCGGATTGCCTGATAGATACCGCTCCAGGGTTGTCCGTCCACATTCCGATAGTTGGATGCCGAAAAAGCGTCTACATACCAGAGTGAAGCCAAAGAGCCCTGAAAAACCATCTCCGAACTTTGTGACTCATCGGTAAGTATTGCCTGGTTGATATCAGGCATGATCCTTGCCCCGTAGCAGGAGTTCAGATATCCTCTAACGCCATTTCTTGTAGCAAATAACTCATCAAGCGAGGAACGACCGTCATATTCAAGCTCTAAAGCATCATTACATGAAGCGGCCAATACCAGCGTGATAAAGATAATTAATATTTGAAAATATTTTTTCATTACCTTCCAGTTTTAAAAATTAATACTCAATCCGAGATTATACAAGCGGTATACGGGTATTGCTTCAATACCGCCCGAAAAGTGTGCTTCCGGCCCATAGACATTATGTTTCAATTTGTCCCATGTCACGAGGTTTTGACCACTGAAATATAATCTCACTCCATTGAAGACGTCAAAGGTGTAGCCGATCTCAAGATTCTTCAAACGGAGATAAGACTTATCTTCAAGGAAGAAATTACTTGCTTCATGATTGGAGTTTTTCTGTGCCGACAATGCCGGATATTTAATCTCTTCGCCGTTGGCATAACGTTCAGGTGTCCAGGCTGCTTTGTGCCATTCTGTATAAACACCCTCAAAAGAATATTCTACACGTCCCAATGACATATCAACCGTCCAGTAATCGGCAATACCCTGGAAAAGGATGCTCATATCGAAATTTTTATACTTGAATCCTCCGTTGAAAGCATAAAAGAAGTTAGGCAATGTTCCATGCCCGAGAGGGGCGCGGTCCTTGTCATTGATCTTTCCATCTGCATTCAGGTCATAATATTTCAGATATCCCGGAGAAGGAGTGCCGATTTCGTAAACAAGTCCGCTGTTATCTATTTCCTCCTGACTGTTGAAAAATCCGTTTCCATTATGGTCATCAACAATATAGCCCCAGGCTTGTCCGATCGGATAACCCTCGCTGCGGATGGGATAGGCATAATCAGCCGCTCTTTGACTCTCGTCCCAGAATATGATCTTGTTCTTATTATGAGCGACCCATCCTCCCAGGGAAATATTCAAATCAGGTGTGATATCCTTGTTATAGCCAAGGGTGATTTCATATCCTTTGTTTTCAAATATTCCGACGTTTGTTTTTGGGTAGTTGTCCATTGGTACACCTTGGTATTCAGGTGTCTTGGAGGTTGCGCTTGTTACGCCGTTTTCTGTTCTTTCGTTATAGAGATCAACAGAAAGGGAGAAGTTATTCAGCAGGGTCAGATCAATTCCGTAGTTCTTCTTAGTGATGATTTCCGGATCAAGGTATGGGTTGGCAACCTGGCCTTCATTCACGTTATGGCCACCCAGGAACCCGAAACCGCCGCCGGTCAGTGTAACGTTGTCGAGGTAGACATAGCGGCCTATACCCCGGTCGTTACCGGTTTTACCCCATGAGGCACGAAGCTTAAGATAGGTCAGGATCGGATTATCTTCGAGAAAGGTTTCATTAGTGGCTACCCAGCCTGCGGAGAGCGCCGGGAATGCCGTGAAGCGATTTTGCCGGGAATATTGTTCTGATCCCGAATAACCCAGATCAGCCCTTACCAGATAACGATCGTCATAACCGTAACCAATCCCAATACCTGAATTGGACCGCTTATAAGGCAACCCTCCACCGGCTTTGCTCAGGTGCTGATAGAAGCTGTATGCCATGGCATTGATATCGTGTACGCCGTTAAAGCGACGTTGATAGTTCAGCACACCCTTATAGTTCAGGTTGTAATAAAAGCTGGCGCTTGAACGATATTCCAAAGGTGTATTCACCTGTGTGCCGAATTTTTGAAATTCCAATTCGGAATAGTCTTTGGTGCGAATCCATTGTTCATAGACGCGGTTGGTATACAGGCCTTTCACGGCATTGGTCTGATAGCCGTAGCTACCGCTGATACTCAGCCCCGGAGTGATGAAGCCAAGATCCAACTTGGGCATAAACTGTGCATAGATATTGGTAACCGTATATTGGTCATAACCCAGACGATTAATCAGCGCCCATGATGTGATGGGTTCGGTTTCGGTAACCACTACCTCACCTCCGCTGATGTCTCCGGTTTCCGGATCTTGCACAAGCGGTGTTGTAGGGCCGTAAACATAGGGAGGAAGTGTGAAGAAGCGGTACCAGATCCTGTTCGCAAATCCGTCCCAACTGCCTCCGTGGCTGACTTCAACCGAATGTCCCCCGGGTGTTCTTTCCCTTTTGATGTTTCCACTCAGGTTGAGTCCGATAGATAGATATTTGGCAAGCTTTACATCCACATTTGACCGGATATTGGCCCAGATAAACTGGTTATTAGGGTTATACTGGGTTGTTGAAGGATCGACTTTCCACATACCGTCCTGGTTCAATACATTGACATTCGTATAGAATACGGCTCTATCGTTTCCCCCTGTCAGATTCACGTTGACACGACTCATCTGGGTAATATCTTTCGCGTTCATTGCTCTCCAGTTGTTGTTGGGAAAATAATCAGGATTCTCACCTGAAAGGAACCCGTCGACCGCTGTTTTACTGAAATAGGAGTACTCCCCGTTGCCATCGTTGAACCCGGCCTGATTGCGAAGTTGTACAAAATCGGCCGAGTTAATATGCGGTGGGGTTGTTGTCCTTTGTTCCAATGTATGATTTATCGTAACATCTATCTTAAGGGGCTGTTTGACTCCCCGTTTGGTTGTAATGACAACCACCCCATTGGCCCCCTGTATCCCGTACAATGCCTGGGCTGATGCATCTTTCAATACATTGATAGATTCCACTTCGTTGGCGGTGATATATTCAAAAAGCTGATTGGCATTGTAGTCGTAAGGAAAACCGTCAATGACGACCATCGCCGTACCCCCGTTGGGAGATGAATATCCTCGTACCCAAAGTTGAGTATTTGTACGTGCGGGCTCAGAGTATGTTTCACGTGTGAGAAGCCCCGGTAAACGTCCTGCCAGCGACATAGAAAGATTGGCTACAGGGGAGCGTTCCAACTCTTTCCCCGTAACCCTGGCAATCGAACCGGTCACTTCATCTTTGCGTTGCGTATAATTACCCAGAAAGACTTTTTCATCGAGATCGAATGTTTCGGCCCGCTTCAAAGTAACCTCCTGTGTTCCACCAAACGCTTCACTGATATCAAGACTTTGAGAAACATAACCGAGCAAAGAGAACGTGAGGTATTTACTTTCGTCGCTGATAGTAATATCATAACTTCCGTTTTGATCGGTGATCGTAATGTCTTTACCACTTTCAGATGTGATCAAAACTCCTTGCAGGATACGGCCGTATTCGTCTTTAACCGTCCCGTTCACTTGCGCATTGAGGGAGAGAGTCCATAATAGCATGCAAGTAAACGCCAATAGAGATCTTTTAATTGAATTATTCATAGATAGATCTATTTTTTAAATTAAAGAAATGGTTACCAACCCGGATTTTGCCAGTTATCTCCTGTCAGGGCCAACATGATGTTGACATCGTTCAACGGAATTGGAAATTTTAAAAACTTATTCTGATAACATAAGCGTTCCCTGGAAACAGGACCTCTTGCATACGTATAGCTGCCGTCTGCGTTACGGGTGATATGAGCAGCGGTGATCCAGCGGTCTGTTTTTTCGAGATTGTCACCGGGCTTGTGCCAGCGGCGAACATCGAAATAACGGTGTGCTTCGAAAGCCAGTTCCACTCTCCGTTCATTACGGATACGAAGAATAAGTTCTTCTTTGGAAAGTCCTGAAGGAAGCGGAGGCATATTTACACGGCCTCTGATGGCGTTGACCGCCTGGTATGCTTCTTCTATATGACCTGCCTCTGCGGCTGCTTCCGCCAGGTTAAGATATACTTCCCCGAGCCGCATTACTTTGGCATAAGCATGTCCTGCTGTTACCACTTCCTGTCCGGAATTGGGATGGAGGAATTTGCGGAGGAAATATCCGGTACGGGTTGCTTTACGCGTTGTCGGATGGCGTCCTGTCTGTGGTTCACCTGTCCAGGTGGCTATGATACGGGTACGGTAACCTTTACCTGCCGGGAAGTTTTCCACACTCTCCGATGTTTCGTCGAAAATCCAGTAACAGGTTCTTTTTGACCCGTTATAATAGATAGAGGCATAAAAGCGAGGATCCCGGTTCTCATAGGGATCTTGCGGATCGTAGAGTGTATTATTGGGGTTATAGTTTGCTTGCAGGTGGGTAACCTCATCAAGATACGGTTTTGAGAGATCAAGGACCGGTTGCCCGTCAATGGTCTCGAAACAATCGACAATCTCCTGTGAAGGGCAGGAACCCGATTTGTAACCCATTACCGCACCGATCCCCTCGGTATTGATCCAGTCCTGACCGGCATTGGTCTGGTAGATAGTCTCCTTGTCGGTCGGATTGCTCTCAAAACCCATATTGTTGCTAAAATATTCATTGAATAGTTTTGCCGCATCATTGGGGAGATGCACATCCGGATTATCTTTCCATGAAGAGAACTGGACCTGGTCGTATAATTGGTAACCGTTATTCCTCAAATTAGCCAAAGCCTGTTTGCTTATCTGGTAAGCTTCTTCCCAATAGTTTTCACCTCCGTTGTAAAGCGGGCTTGCGGCATAGAGGGACATTCTCGATTTGATGGTTTCCGCGACCGCCTTGGTAAAGCGGAACCCTTCATTACTCGTAGTAATCCTCCACTCCAGATTCGGGCTCGACAGAGCTGCATCGCAGTCTTCGAGGATGAATTGTACCACATCGTAGTAGGAACCGCGTTCGGTGGTCGAGAAATCGTCAGTATAGATATAGGCGGTTCTCTCAATAGGCAGCCCACACCCGAAAAATTTAAGTAATACCATGTAGTAATAGGCGCGTAACAGGTGCGCTTCCGCTTTCCAACGAGAACGGTTTGCCTCACTTTTTACATTTGCATTGTCGATATTATCCAGGAATACCGTACATTTGCGAATACCGGTCCACATACGGACCCAGTAGTTTCCATTACCAGCACCGTTATTTGCCCAATCCTCATTGAAACTGAAATGGTTTGCAGCCGATACGTTACCGCTATACAGCAATCCCGAAGTGATCCATGATTCGGCTTCGGCATCCGTATCCCATGCTTCATCACTCCAGTCTACCGGTCCACGCATATAGAAATAATATCTCTTACCTTCTCCCGGAATGTAATTATAGCAGGTATTCAGATATGCTGCCGTTTTTTCATCATCTTTAAAAACATCCTCAAGAGATATTTTGCCATCGGGAGCCTGGTCCAGTGCATCAGTGCATGAAAAGAGAAATAGCGTGAATAGAAGCGCCAGACCTCCGGTTTTTATTATCATATTATTATTCATCATTATATCGTCAATTTATCTGGTTAATAAACTTAGAACTTGATATTTGTGCCGAAGCTGAAAATACTGGTCTGCGGATATCCGATAGAGTCATCGTTTTCAGGATCCAGATGCCCCGGCCTGAATTTAGGTGACCAGGTAAATACGTTTTGACCATTCACAAAGAGTCTTAAATTGGAAATACCTAACATCTTAAGGGAGTTTGCCGGAAGTGTATAGCCAATTTCAAAGTTTTTCAAACGGAACAGGTCACGGTCAAAAACAAAGAATGAGTTGGCTTTGTGATTGGTTGATTCCTGTGTGTGCAGGGCGGGATAGGTGATTTCCTCTCCATTTTCCCAGCGTTCTTTTGTCCATGCTTTTTTATGATAAGGGAAATAGGTGCCGCGGATAGTGTACTCATAAGTGCCCTGTTGTGCATAGGTTGAATTGAATTTTGCCAAACCCTGGAAGAAAATATATGCATCAAAACCTTTCCATTGAGCGGAAAAAGATGCCCCGTAACTGTAACGCGGGATATTTCCCACACCAAGCGGAGCCTGGTCCTTGTCATTGACAATACCGTCATCGTTCAGGTCTTTGTAGACAAAATCACCCGGTCCCGGGGTTCCAAAATCGTAAGTTACACGGTTGGGGTCTGCCAGTGTTTCTTCAGTCCAGTAACCGTTGTCCTGATCCCAGTCAATGACGTATCCCCAGCTTTGTCCCAGAGGATAACCGGTGGAACGGTATTGGTAAGCATAGGTTTCATCGCGGGGGACTTCGTCCAAAGTAATCACTTTATTCCTGTTGTAAGATACCTGACCCTTTACATTAATAAATAAATCACTGTTCACCTGCTTATTATAACCTAATTCAATTTCATAACCCTTGTTGGATATTTCCCCCATATTTACTTTGGGAATATTTCCAATAGGTGTTCCCTGCCATGAGGGGATACTCTGTCGTGTTAAAAGGATCTGGGAGCGGTTTTCACGGAATAGATCAAACTGACCTGTGATATCTTTCGTGATGGAAAAGTCAAGCCCGAGATTATACTTGTCGGCAGTTTCCCAAGTCAGCATTCTGTTACCCAGCAATCCCTCGTTTACACCTTTCCCTGCAGCAAGGCTTCCCGAGAAACCTCCGCCCATGGTGATGTCATCAAGATAGAGAAAGCGGGCACTACCCATTTTGTCATTACCGACTTTTCCATAAGAAGCCCTGATTTTCAGAAAAGTAATGGTCGGATTATCGAGTAGAAACGCTTCGTTTGAGATAGCCCATCCTGCCGATATAGAGGGGAATAATCCGAATCGTTTCTCGGGGGAGAACTGTTCCGAACCATTATAACCAAAGTTAGCTTCGGCGAAATAGCGTGAAGCATAATCATAGGTAGCACGTCCTGCAAAACCCAATACATTGAAGGGGATCTGAGCACCCCCCGAATCCCAGTAGTCTCTTTCGGCGCGGAGCATACCCCCTATTGTATGTTCACCAAAGGTGCGGTTATACAAAAGTTGTCCCTGCACATTGATATTGTATCTTGAACCTTCGGAATAGGACATTGAGAAATTGTCCTGTTTCAGTTCATGTACTGAAAAAGTGAGTTCATCGGTATTCGGGTCAATGAATGCCTGATAATCTGTTTGGAACATATTTCCCCGTGTCATATTGTTTCCGTAAGCGTCATAGGAAATCATCCCTTTCAGAGAGAGGCCATTTGTGATCGCTCCCAAATCGAAATCAAGACCGAATGAAGAATTCAGGTTTGAACGGGTGTCGAGATTATAACCATACCAGTTCATAATCATAATGGGCGACCGGTCGGCATAATGGCCTACATTCAGATAGGTAGGGTCGAGCGGACGATCGGCCGGTACGCCGAATCCGGGGATAGTGGAAGGACCCGGAGAGATCGGCAGGATTGTTTGGGCCTGATAGATCATGTCACGTACCAACCAGTTCCTGTCACCTCCATACATAACGCCCGGGTTAGGCATATTCACTTTTTCAATATAGGTGCCTAAATTGAGGTAGGCATTCATCCATTTCGTTACTTTATAATCGATATTGGATCGGAAATTGTAGCGGTCTAACTTGAATGACGGATCATATTTCAGGATATCTTTCGAAAGGGTGTTCATGTTCCCACCCTGGTGAAGATAACCTACGTTCATAAAGTAAGAAACCTTGTCCGTTCCGCCGCTCATATTGGTGTTGACCGTGGTTTGCGGCGACCACCGTTTGATCAACATCCTGTACCAGTTATTGTCCGGGTACATCCATCTTCTTACAGCAGCTTTGGATTCATAATCCGGATCGTTTGGGTCGAGCCCTGTAAGCGGATTCTGGAACTTTTCAATGATATCCGGTGTGAATTGAGGGTCAAATCCGTCATTTATCATCGCTTCATTACGGAGATTCATGTATTCAACCGATCCGGGCATTTCCGGTTCCCGCGTGAGTTTAGAGTAACTCTGGGTAACATTTACCGATAGCTCAGGCTTACCTTCTTTGCCGCGCTTTGTGGTAATGATCAATACCCCATTCGCACCGCGTACACCAAATACTGCTGTTGCAGAAGCGTCTTTCAGTACCGAGATGGATTCAACCTCATTGATATCGAGCGTTCGGATATTATCCCGGGGAACACCATCAATAAGGATCAACGGATTGGTCCCGTTAATGGTACTTGCTCCACGCAGATACATGGTTGCATCGTCCACACCGGGTTGTCCCCCCACACGCTGCATTGATGTCAAACCGGCAATGCGGCCTGACAGCGCGTTAGCGAGACTTGGAGATGTGGAAACCCGCAAATCGCCGGTACTTACCGTGGAGATAGCACCTGTTACTGAAACTTTCTTCTGAACTCCGTAAGCCACTATAACGACTTCCTCCAGGAGTTCTGCATCTTCATTAAGGACTATGTTGATGGATGTCCTTCCTTTCACATCTATTACCTGGCTCTCCATACCCACATAAGATACTTCGATTTTTGCATTCGGCGGAATATTGGAGAGGATATACTTTCCGTCAAAATCGGTAATCGTCCCTTTTTCGCCTTCCCCAACAACCCTGAGGGTTACACCGATGAGAGGTTCATTCTTTGTGTCCGTTACGAATCCTGTAACGGTAATATTTTGTGCAAATATTCCGATTGAATACATGCATAAAAAAAAGAACATGAGCCTTTTCCCAACATTTACTGGAATTGTCTTTTTCATTCTTTCATTTTTTAGATTATTAAATATGAAAATTATTTGCTTTTAAGGTGGTATATAACTATTTTTTTAAGTGTTTGCTCAATTATTTTATAATGAGTCAGTAAGGGCATTATTTATTTCTTTGTCAGAACTGGAAATTCTCTATTCCACAGTTTGGCTTTTTTTAATAATCACTCATAATCGCCTGATGAATTAATAATAAATATACTTTGTTATATTTGTGTTTAATTTTTGTTGTGATGTATTTTTTGGAATGGGAAAATTAAATTAGTGACGTTCCCTCTAGCATCATCCTTTTCCATTTTCTCACCATGGATATTTAGTGACAGTATGCCTCAAATAGTATTACTGTTCCTGTTTTTGGAAAATTAGTCATTGCTTTTTTCTTGCATTTTCTCTTTAACTCCTAATTCACATGATTAATGAAATTTAGAAAGAGGCCATCACAATATTGATAACCTCTTTCTAATTTATCAGTAGTAACCTACATGAATTGGTAGGGACTTCCATGGACCTAAACCACATGTATTTTCAATTTTTACCATTAATGTATAATTACCTGATTTATTAAATATGATACCACACGTAGTACCTGTTGAGATTAATTCATTTTCTGGTTCATCAGGCATTATGCTCCAATGAAAATAATATGGCGTTGGAGCATTATTGCTTACATAAGCATAATAAAATACCCTTATTCCAAGAGAAACATTACTACTTGGTCCCGATATATCAGTAGGAATTGGTGTAATACAATCTATTGAGTTATTAACTGCTGGAATAGTTAATAAACTTGATAATAAATCTTGACTCTTCGTATTTTCTTCTCTCATTACGTTCTCCTGACTAAAGAGACCATAGAAGTAAAAAACGCATAAGATTATTATTAAATATTTTTTCATATTATAAAATTATTTAATGACTAGTGATTTTGTTTTTCAATTCACATGATGAGTATTTTATAAAATACCCATATATGAATGTCTGGCGGAGTAGAGTTTTTCATTATTATATAATTTATCTTTTAAATTTTTTTTAGATGACAAATAATTATTTCTGGGAGATTTAGGCGAATCTAATCTTCCTTTGTATTT
>NZ_CALNAT010000241.1 GCF_937873925.1 uncultured Proteiniphilum sp.
TAGGGTTCAACACAAATAGTTCCGTATACTTTAATAAAAATACGAACATCCTATGAAACCGACATGTTTAAAATAATCATTCAACACCCGAAGGGAATAATTATTTTACATATCAAAGGTTCCCTACACCGAAAAGAAAAAAAATAAAATAATCGTATGAAAACTGTGTATAGGGACCATTTTTGGATAGAGAATAGTATGTAAAAAAGACAAACGGATAGAAAATGTTGATGATAAATAGGGAGGGGGAAAGAAAAAAAAGAAATGCATCTAAACTTCTTTTAATCACATATTTACCACTTATATATTAAATTTTGTAATATTTTGTAAGTTTATTATTAATAAATTTGTATCTAAATATCGACCATGTGTTATATATTTGTGACAAATATTAAAAGTCACAGTTAAAATGCGAACCCAAAAGTATGAACTCGGGATTGATAAAATATGTCAATCCGATGAAAGAATTGTAGTCGATATTAATGAAATTCCTTATCCTACGGCTGTTTATATCCAGTCGAAAGAAGAGGTTATATTGAACCGGCGCGCTTATAAAACTCTTGGAATGAGGGAGGGAGAAGTATTCGACCTGACGACCTGGAAAAGGATCAATCCTTATTTGAGCGATGTATTAAGAAAAATAAACCAGGACATTCTCAGTGATCAGAAAATGCATGTCATTCTTTTCAATGGTAAGCATGAAATAATGAACTATTCCCTGAGCCGTATTACAAATTCGTCGTTAGGAAAAATTTGTATTGTCCATTTCTCAAGGGCATCGGAAAAATATTCGGTAGCTTCGATCTCATCCCTCTATTCTGTAAAAGAGGAAATAGCGAAACTAAAACCCTATTTGAACCGAACGGGTAAGATTATGCATGAGAGCATAATGAAAAAATATTTCAGAGAAGAGAATCAGCAGCTCACGTTAGACGACCTGGTCTATTATGAAAGGGAATTACGTATTATCCAGAAAGCATATCCCTCGCTGTCCCATCGTGAAGTCATCCTTTGCGGATTGCTTGTAAACGATATGGACAGCAAGGATATTGCATCAATCACCAACAGGACCCTGGATGCGGTGTTCGTAACAATCCACCGTATCAACAAGAAACTGGATATACTTAACAAGAAGCAATTAGTGGATACGCTCAAAGAACTGGTAAACCAGAAAGAGCAAAATCAGCATGTTGCCACAGAAGCAAAAAGCTAATTTATCCGTTTATACGATGCCCTTTTAATTGATATATCTTCCCGTAAGGAGTTTCATCGTCCTCGAACTGTATTTCGAAGTAGATACTGTCGGAATTCAATATTTTTCCGTTCGATATTTTTATTCCGATACCTTCCTCGCTGATTTCACAGGTAGATAATTTTGTTTCGAAGGTGCCGTTTTTTTCGTCTGCAGCCGCTTTTACCTGGAATTTCCAGAATTTCACTTCCGAATCTTGAATGGTAATCGAGTCATTTCCGGCAGAGGTGTCTTTCAGGGTGATCACCTTGAAAGGACCAAATATGGTGGTCGAATCATTGTAAGCCGTGACTTCCCATTGGCCTGTAATCTTAACTGAATTGGCAGTATCGGTCAATTCTTTGCTTTCTGTTTCGCGTTCACACGATGCAAACACACCCAGGATGATCAATCCCAGTAAATATATATTTTTTTTCATTACTGTAATAGTGTAGTGTTATAAATAAGTATGTGTATTGGCCAAAAGGGCAGGAAGAAGCATTCTTCCATCATGCCATGGCCTGCGATTGAAAATAGTATAGTTATCTGAATCAGCGGATATACAGCGTTTTCAAGTGTGCTTTATTGCCATTCCTTACAAGGATGGTATAATTGCCCGGAACGGGCCTGGTGGGCAGCACGGTATGAAAACGGGTGAGGCTCTGGCTGTAAATAACCTCTCCGGCTCCGTTGGCAGCAGTGACCGTTGCCGATGATTCCAAACGTCCCCAGTTGTTCACGCAAACCCGGTTGTACTTGTCCAGATAGATCAAGATCGAGGGATCGTTCTTTATTTCGGGCAATGATGTACCTGGCTCGTCCGACTCTTCATTTTCATCTGTATTCCCGGGTTGTTGTTCTTCGGGAGTTGGTTCGGGCTCGGTCGGCTTATTCTCTTCGGGTAGGGGGGTCGATCCACCGCCGGGCGTCTCATTACCGGGTGTGGAGGATGACCGCGCCCTTCCGATGATCTTATCCGGAAGGATGGAAGCGGATAAAGACCGGTCATATACGTTTGTCTCTTTACCAATGACCGGCTCCACATTTCCGGCAAACCACCAGTTGTTCACAACTCCGTCTTTGTTCGTGTAGTTAACGGTGTTGTTGGCTACTGTTATATTAGAGGATTTTCCCAAACTTTCACTCCAATTGGCGGCATATAAACCTATGTTGGTGAAAGATTGGCGGCTTCCATATATTTTGTTATTCCTGATTGTCATATTGTTTCCGCCGGCGATGCTTATTCCATATTGACCTGCATTAACAACAATATTGTCTTCGGCTATCTGGTATGAACCTCCAAAGTCGCCTAATATTATCCCCCCGCCGGACGGAGAAGGGCCACCTCCCCGGAGCCAGTTTCCTTTCACTACGATGGGGCTTTGCGCCGTTCCATGCGATTGATACAGGTTGATAATGTCATCGGGTGAACTCTTGCCAGGGAAGTTTTCACATACATTGTAGCTGATACTATTTCCGGTACCGGAAACTTTATCAAATTGAGCCATTTTGCCGATCGTTCCTCCTCCTTCCGGCCCCACGACATTCGTCATATCGTTGTATTCAAATTTGATACTTTGTGACTTATGTGCTACCAATCCCGATTGTATATTTTCAAATGTGTTGTCCACAATGGTGATATTTTTACAGTTATCCAAAGAGATAGCTCGTTTTATCGAAGCACCGCTCAACTTATTGTTCCTGATAATCACATTCTCACAGTTATACAATACTATAAGGGATTGGTCACCGTTCGTGATCTCCAATCCTTCAATTACGAAATTGGATTTGCCTACGTGCTGAATCGCGGCAGACTTGGTGTACGATCCGGTATACCTGGCACCCTGCCCATAAGATATATGGAAAGGGAAGCACAATAATACCACACCCAGAATGATGATGTAGTTTCGTTTCATCTTTTTTCTCCTTTTCAATTAAATAGTGTGTTTGAATAAAATAGTGTGTTTAAAAATATAAGCCAAATTGATCCGGTTACATTCAGCGGAAACTCTTATTACGATTTCCCCGATGGCCTGTCGGGAGAGAGCATGCTTGATTTTCCTATAGGGTTACTTCCACCGAAAGCAACCTGTTCAATGTAGCTTGTTGTTTGATTGCACTGCAAATGTACGTCTTTATCTTCTTATATCATGTTAAAAAGCAGGGAAATAGGTGAGTATTTTCCTAAATTAAAAAGAATTAGGTCCAATTAACGGAAAAATTTCATTATATATAATAATTGTGAAAATAAAAAGCGCTAGAATCAAGTGCCACACCTGTTCCTGTAAAATAATGTTCCGGTTCTGTAATGTTATGTAAGGATATTTTTGATGCAAATGATTCATCTTCAATATATATTTGCGGTACTTAACTAATTTAGTTAAGAATATTAGCGGTGCACAGAATGAAATTTTGTCATTGCCAATAAAAAATAAAAATCACAGTTTACGGTTTTTGCATAATTACTGTCCTTTTTCTACTGCAGTATGACGGTATTGTGTAATTACCTGAAAAGAAAATTCAAAAAAATGAGAAAAATTATTTATCTGCTGGCGCTTACTTGCGTTACCGCTTCATGTGTGCAAGTGAAAGATATCTCCTATTTCCAGCAAACCGAGCAGGGGCAGACCGTACTGAATAGTACAACATATGATGCCCGGATCAAACCCAAAGATATCCTCTCCATTACTGTAGTGAGCAGCGAGCCTGCCGCATCGAGGAGATACAATCTCATCGCGCCGCAAGTTGATGAGAGATTGACTTCTATTCAGTCTCAGCCTTCGTTACAAACCTATCTGGTGGACAATGATGGAAATATTAATTTCCCTTCTTTGGGTGTGTTGAAGGTAAAGGGATTGAGTGTCAAAGAGTTGGAGAAGGCTATAGAAAAACAGCTGAAACCTTTCTTTACAGAAGAGATGCCGGTGATTACCGTCAGGATCATGAATTATTCCGTGAATGTGCTGGGTGAAGTGCTCAGGCCGGGGACGTTTGTAACAACCAACGGCCGGATGACCATCTTTGAAGGATTGGCTATGGCCGGGGATCTTACCATATATGGCCGTCGCGACAATGTGAAAATACTGCGGGAAAATGAAAATGGGGAAAAGATTATCTATACGTTGAATCTCAACGATAAAAAACTGTTCGACTCCCCTGCCTTTTTCTTAGAACAGAATGATGTGGTATATGTAGAGCCTAATCAGACGAGGGCCAACTCTTCCAAATATGGGGCAGCAGAGAATTATCGGATTTCCACTATATCGGTATTGATATCTTTGGCCACACTGGGAGTTACCATTTTTGCAATGTCGCGATAAACCTTACAAAATAAAAATTATGAACAAGTATTCGGAGGTCGAAGAAGAATTTATCGCGCTGTCAGAGAAGAAAATCGACGTGATGGCCATCCTGATGAAATATTTGTCTTATTGGAAATGGTTTTTACTGTCCATTATCCTGTGTCTTGCCTTTTCCGTAGTTTATATCTATTTTACGTTGCCGAAATACGAGATTACCACTTCGATCCTGTTCAGAGATGATCAGAAAGGCGGGACTGCAGAGATGAATATCTTTCAGGAAATGGGAGTAATCACCAGAAGGAACAATGTGGATAATGAGGTCGAGATACTGAAAAAGTCATTGATTGCAGAGAGCGTAGTCAGGGAACTCAACCTGCATGCTTCTTACATTGAAATGAAACCTTTGATTCCCGGTTTGGATAAATTACTTCCAGACTTCCCTAAGCGGAGTATTGCCGTTCTGTACGGCGATGAATTACCCGTCATGGTCAGAATGCCGGAAGATAAACTAAACACCTTGGCAAAGAATGTAACATTCGACCTGTTGGCTTATCCCGATGGCAGTTACCTGTTTGCCGGAAAGTTTAAAGGCGACAAATACCAGGTGAAGGTTGCTCCGAACGACACCCTGGTGGAGTTACCCTTTGGTGAACTCCGGCTTTCGAAAGGCAAGGTAAGACCGAAAGAAGAAATGTGGATCAAGGTGATGATTCAGCATCCGCTGAATGTGGCTAACGGATTTTTGAATTCGTTGGAGATAGAATTAACTTCAAAAAATTCTTCGGTGGCGGACATCACGTTGATTGCATCTAACATGCAACTGGGGAGGGATTTCCTGAAGGAGTACATCGAGTCGTACAACGAGCGTGGGGTAAGAGATCAGATGGAACTGGCCGACAGAACATCGAAGATCATTGACAACCATCTTTCTAATTTGAGTAATGAATTGAGCAATGTAGAAGATCAGGCGCAGGATTTCAAACAATCGAGGGGACTGACCAATATTGCTTCGCAGGCAGATCTGTACAATTCACAACTGGCAAGCGTGGGCCAGAGGAAAATGGATGTCGAGTCGCAATATGCCATTGTATCTAGCCTGTTAACTTTTGTACAGCAGAAGAGCGGGCACAGCCAGCTTATCCCGGCTAACTCCGGCATCCAGAGTCCTGTATTGATTTCCCAGATCACCACGTACAACGATTTGGTGCTGGAACGAAACAGGCTGGCACGGATTGCCTCCAGCAGCAATCAATCAATGATCGACCTGAATAATCAACTGGAATCTACTTTCCACTCCGTGGTTTCGGGTTTACAAAACGAAAAGAACAACCTCGATATCCAGCAGCGGGATATTAACACGGAGTATTCGCGCAATAATGCAAGGATCAGGGCAATACCCCAACAGGAACGGGCTTTCTCCGATATTACACGCCAACAGAATATCAAGGAAGAGTTATTCCTCTATCTGCTCCAGAAGAAAGAGGAGCGCTACATGAACATGACAGTAGTGGTACCCAATTCCAAATTCGTCGACAACATTCGTGTGAGGGGAATAGTATGGCCGAAAAATAGGCTTATCCTACTCATATTTTTTGGCCTCGCTTTGATACTGCCTATAATAGGGATTACAATAAGAGATCTGATTCGTTATCAGGTAGAAAGCAAGGAGGAATTGGAGGAAATCTCATCGATCCCGTTGCTGGGAGAAATTCCCCGTACCACTCAGACGCAGGCCGTTGCGCTGAAAGAGGACAATCACGACAGTTTTAATGAAATGCTGAGGCTTTTGCGCGCCAACCTTCTGTTTGTTATCGACAGCAAAGACAAAAAAGTGATCAACATGCTGTCCAGCATCAGTGGGGAAGGGAAATCGTTCGTATCCCTCAACCTGGCAATGAGCCTCGCACTGCTTGACAAAAAAGTCTTGTTGGTCGAACTGGACATCAGGAAACCCAAACTGGCCAAACAACTGAGTTTGGACAATAAACAGGGAATCACACTCTACCTGTCCGGCTATCTTGATAAGCAAGAACTGGTAAAACCATCGGGGATCCATCCTAATTTATCCGTGATTACTGCCGGATCGATTCCGCCGAACCCGAACGAGTTATTGGCAAAACCGGTACTGGACGAACTTATAAATGATTTAAGAAGTGAATACGATTTTATCATTGTGGATACGGCGCCGATAGGGATGGTTTCCGACGGCTTTTTATTGAACCGTATCGCAGATGTGAACCTGTACGTTACCCGTGCCGGATTCACACCGAAAAAATACATAGAGGATGCCGACAGGTATTTTCATGAGAATAAACTCAAGAAGATGTACTTTATACTTAATTCCGTCAATTTGAACGGGGCGAAATATCGGTATGGCTTCTATAAGAGATACGGATACGGATATTAATAATACGCAGACAGGAAACCCCGGCCGTTCTTTTTAAGTAAAATTACCTGATTCCGTTTGTTTGAGAAATAAAAAATAATGTTTAACATGTTAATAATGAGCAGCAAAATGGAACTCAATGGTGCGAATATAGTTCAACTTCCCAAGAATTTCGACAGAAGGGGAAATCTTTCCGTCATCGAAGAGCTCAGGAACACTCCATTTAAAATCAACCGTACCTACTGGATCTACGATGTCCCGGGCGGAGAGGTGCGGGGTGGTCATGCATACAGGCAAAACCAGGAATTTATCGTGGCGCTGTCCGGTAGTTTTGATGTGATACTGGATAATGGGAGAGAGCGAAAAACATATTCCCTGAACCGCTCATATTACGGCTTATACGTACCTGAAGGAATATGGCGCCAAATGGAGAATTTTTCTACCAATGCTTTGGCTCTCGTGTTGGCATCTATCAAATTTGACCCTGCAGATTATATTTATGATTATGCGCTTTTTAAAGAATTGATCAAGGAAACGGGCAGTATAAATAATAAAAAAATCGTATGAAGAAGACAAATATTTATGATTGTTCAATGCTGGAAATAGACAAGCACCATAACGAAAAGGGGAACATCAGTGTAGTGGAAAACGGTAAGACCATTCCTTTTGATGTTAAGCGTGTTTATTACCTCTATGATGTACCCGGCGGTGAATCCAGAGGGGGGCATGCGCACAAGGAACTGCAACAATTTATCGTGGCGGCCAGCGGCAGTTTCGACGTTACGGTAGATGACGGCGAGTTAAAAAGGACCTTCACAATCAACCGGCCATACAGAGGCCTGTTGATTGTACCCGGTATCTGGAGAGAACTGGATAATTTCTCTTCGGGTTCTGTCTGTCTTGTATTGGCATCGACAGAATATTCCGCCGCAGACTATATAAGAGATTACAATGAATTCAAAGAATATAAAAATGATTCACCCATTATCTGACGTACAAAGTAAAAATATTGGTGATGACACCAATATCTGGCAATTCTGCGTTGTCTTGTCTGGAGCGCAGATCGGTCGAAATTGCAATATATGTGCCCATGTTTTCATTGAAGATGATGTGATTGTGGGTGATAATGTAACCATTAAGAGCGGAGTTCAACTATGGAATGGGATTTCCGTGGAAGACAATGTTTTCATCGGGCCGAATGTCACTTTTACCAACGAGTTGATCCCGAGATCGAAAGCATACGTAGTGGCCAATCTTAAAAACACTGTGGTAAAAAACGGGGCATCTATTGGTGCCAATTCAACTATACTTCCGGGAGTGGTAATAGGGGAGTATTCCTTTATTGGCGCCGGGAGTGTGGTTACCGGTGATATTCCTCCCTATGCCTTATTTTACGGCAATCCTGCCACCCAACACGGTTATATTACCGAAGAGGGTATTTTATTAAATATGGAAAAGAAGGATAAAAACGGGGTACGCTATATTGTAGAAACAGAGGGAACAAACGAGTAAATATAGAGTAAAAAATCAAATAATGATATGAAACCGATAAAATTTCTTGATTTGCAAAAGATAACCCGGAAATACTCCGCTGAAATTCACCAGGCTGCTCTACGCGTAATAGATTCGGGGTGGTATCTTCTGGGTGAAGAGACCGGCGTATTCGAAAAAAAGTATGCCCAATATATCGGTACCCAGTATTGTATAGGGGTTGCCAATGGTTTGGATGCCTTGCGAATCATCTTACGTGCTTATATTGAGATGGGCGTCATGAATGAAGGTGATGAAATTATCGTTCCCGCCAATACATTTATTGCTTCCATCATCGCCATTACAGATAACCGGTTGGTACCCGTGTTGGTTGAACCCGATATTGAAACTTATCAGATCGATGATACGAAAATTGAATCTGCTATTACTCCCAAAACGAAAGGGATCATGATAGTACACCTGTACGGACAATGCGCGTATACCGACAAAGTGAGTGAGTTGTGTAAAAAATACCGGTTAAAATTGATCGAAGACAATGCACAGGCATCCGGGTGCAGATTGAACGGTCGAACAACCGGCTCCCTGGGCGATGCCGCCGGACACAGCTTTTATCCCGGAAAGAATCTCGGAGCCCTTGGTGACGGTGGCGCCATTACTACCAGTGACAGGTTATTGGCCGAAAAAGTCAGGACTCTGGCCAATTATGGTTCGAGTATGAAGTACGTTTTTGAATACCGGGGCTATAATAGCCGGCTTGATGAGCTACAGGCGGCCATATTGAATGTGAAGCTTGTACGGTTGGATGAGGATAACCAACGCCGAAAAGAGATCGCTCGATACTATCTGGAACATATCACGAATCCTGAGGTTGTTTTGCCGGTGGTAAATGATTGGGAAGCACATGTATTTCACCTGTTTGTCATTCGTTCAGTGAGACGTGATGAATTACTGCGACTTTTGAACGACAAAGGAGTCCAGGCCCTGATTCACTATCCGGTTCCGCCTCATAAGCAAAAGGCATACGAAGGGTGGAATCACCTTCATTTCCCTGTTACCGAGCAAATACACCGGGAGGTGATAAGCCTGCCGATTAGCCAGGTGATTACGGATAAAGAAGCCGAAACCGTTGTAAATATCATAAATACTCTCTCTTAAGTTACTCAGGATAAATAGACAAGATGACGGAACAGAAAAATTCATACCGGCAGATCATGAAAGCGACTTCCCTTTTTGGTGGAGTGCAGTTTTTCCAGATACTGATCTCGGTGGTGCGCTCTAAATTCGTGGCGATACTGCTGGGGCCGGCCGGTATGGGGATTGTCGGACTGCTTACCGCTACTACCGGTCTGGTGAGCGGACTTACCAATTTCGGACTCGGCACGAGTGCCGTCAAAAATATCTCCGAAGCCAATGCCACCGGTGATAAGGACCGCATTTCCAAGGTTATCTCTGTTTTACGGCGTCTGGTATGGATTACAGGATTGTTGGGCACAGTGGTAACACTGTTGTTTTCTCCCTGGCTCAGTGAGTTTACATTCGGAAATAAAGAATATACATTCGCTTTTGTGTGGATTTCCATTACATTGATATTCAATCAGTTGAGTACTGGTGAATTGGTACTGTTACAAGCGTTACGACGGTTGCAACATTTGGCAAAAGCCAATGTATATGGTAGCTTGGCGGGATTGGTCATTTCTATTCCTCTCTATTATAAGTTCGGTATCCGGGGAATTGTGCCGGTCATTATTATCACCGCATTTATCACACTGTTTTTCTCGTGGTATTTCGGACGGAAGATCAAAATGGAAAAGATGACGGTCTCCCGGTCCACACTTATTAACGAAGGAAAAAGCATGATGGTGATGGGATTTATGATCAGCCTGAGCGGATTAATAACGCTGATTGCGGCTTATCTGCTTCGCATATTTATCAATCGTACGGGCAGCGTGGACGACGTGGGTTTTTATACTGCCGGGTTTACTATTATCAACACTTACGTGGGAATGATCTTCACTGCGATGGGAACCGATTACTATCCACGTCTCTCCGTCGTGGCCGCGGACAACCAGCAATGCAGGGAAAATATCAACCAGCAATCGGAGATAGCGTTGCTCATTCTGGCTCCTATTCTTATATTCTTTCTGGTTTTTGTGAATTGGGCAGTAGTGTTGTTATATTCTTCCCGGTTTTTAGTGATCACAGGCATGATCTACTGGGCATCCCTGGGCATTTTTTTCAAAGCCGTGAGTTGGGCCATCGCATTTGTGTTTTTGGCGAAAGGCGCCGGTAAGCTGTTCTTCTGGAATGAATTCATCGGGAGCTGCTATACCTTGCTCTTCAGTATGCTGGGGTATCACTGGGGTGGATTGACGGGTTTGGGATTCTCGTTCCTGCTCTCCTACCTCGTCTATCTCATACAGGTATTCGTAATTGCAAAAGTGAAATATCATTTTTCGTTCCATTCCTCTTTCACGGTCATTTTTCTGGTTCAGTTCCTGTTGGCGCTACTCTGTTTTGTTGTGATGACTGTGGTAAAACAGCCTTATGCTTATTTGCCAGGGGTACTCCTTATCGCCGTCTCCTCGTGGTATTCATTTAGAGAATTGGAACAGAGAATCGGTATAAAGGAACTCATTCAAAATGTTATACAAAAAATTAAAAGGAAATAATTGTTTATGAGTGTAATAGATACCCCATTGGTCTCGGTGATCGTGATCACCTATAATGGTGCAAGATATGTGACTGAGACATTGGAAAGCGTAAAAGCACAGACCTGGAGGAATATAGAGTTGATCGTGAGCGACGATTGTTCCACTGATCAAACTGTTCAGATCTGTTCGGAGTGGTTAAGGGAAAATAAGGATCGCTTTTTGGTGACCAGATTAATAACCGTAGCGCAGAATACCGGTATTCCGTCCAACTGCAATAGGGGTTTATGGGCGTCGAGCGGAGAGTGGATCAAAACGATCGCCGGAGACGATGTGCTCATGGCTGGTTGTATTGCAGACAATCTTGCGTATGCCCGGCGTTCCGGCGCTTCTTTTATTGCTTCGGACGTACTGGAAATCGACGAAAACGGTGTATTGATAAGGGATAAGGTGGTCAATGAAGGATTGAACTTTTTCGCCGGTCTGCCTTCTGCAAAAAAGCAAATGAAAACCTACGTCCGATGGCCGGCCTTTTTGAATACGCCAACTTTTTTCTGCAGGAAAGAAGTCATGGAAAAAGTGGGCTATTGCGACGAAGATTTCAGGATCTATGAAGATATGACAATGGTAATCAGGGCAATGGAAAAAGGATTCAAGTTGCATTATATGAAGAAGCCTACGGTAGCGTATAGGGTGCATGCAAATGCCACTTCCCGAAGTCCGACGATGAACTCGTTCAGGGAGAAAGAGGCTCTCCTGGTTTTCCGGAAATACCGGAGCTGTCATCTAAGCCTCCTCAATCCCTTTGACTTATCGGTCTATTACGAAAATTGGCTACGGTTCAAATATAAAGGGATTAACGGACGTAAAGGAGATTCCTTATTGCGGAAGCTGAGCCTCTACTATTGGTATATGAGATTAATCGGAATTAGGTCATACTGATAATTGAAAAAGACTAAATGAACACTATGCGTATTCTCTGGATAACACATGATCTGTTTGAGTGTTTCCTTCCTTATGTGAAAGGAAATCCTACGAAAGGAGGATCCTGGATTGCCCCGTTATTTTATAGCATGAAGGAGCAGCCAGGAGTGAAATTAGGGTCGGTTACACCGGTTGTCAACGGAGAGTCTCAGAAGAAAGAGATAGACGGTATTACCTACTATTCCATTCCTATGAAGAAGAATGGGAATACCAAGGATATGAGTGAAGAACAGGTCTCAGGATACCTTTGGGCTATAAACGATTTTAAGCCGGATATAATCCATGTACACGGCACGGAGAAAAATTTCGGGCTTCTGCGAAAATATGTAGACGCAAGAACTCCCATTGTATGTTCTATACAGGGAATTATTTTGCCTTATTACGACAGTTTAAAACTCAGCGTCGCCGCTATTGATATAGAAAAATACCGATCTTTTAAAAACAGGTTGGGACGGGGAGGAGTAAACTTTACTTTGAAAAAATGGGAGCATTACAGCCTGATAGAACGGGAGATCTATCGTATAAATAACTATTTTATAGGTCGTACAACCTGGGATAAAGCCCAGTTGATGTCGTTGAACCCGGGAGCAGCCTATTTTCATGGAGAAGAATTGTTGCGTGCTGAATTTTATACGCAGAGATGGGCAATCGACAGATGTGAGCGCCACCGGATATTTGTCTCCTCGGCGGCATACCCGATAAAAGGTTTTCATGTTTTGTTGAAAGCAGCAGCCATGCTTAAACAGGAGTATCCCGATATAAAAGTTGTGGCGCCGTTAGCCACAATCGATACAAAGTCCTCTCATTTAAGAGATTATTTAGTAGCTGAAGATTATGCCAATTATTTGAAAAGCGAAATTAAAAAATTGAATTTGGAAGATAATATCCTATTCAAAAAACGATTATCGGCAAAAGAGATGGCTCTTGAATACGGCAAAGCACACGTCTTTGTCCTTCCCTCTTTTATTGAAAATAGTCCCAACGCATTGGGTGAGAGTATGATGATGGGAGTTCCCTCGGTGGCCTCTTCGGTAGGAGGAGTATCCTCTATTGTAAAAGACAACGAGAGCTCACTTCTGTTCCCTTCGGGAGATTCCGCTTTTTTAGCTTATCAGATAAAACGGATTTTTTCTGAGGATACATTAGCGATGAAAATTAGCCGTGAAGCTCAAAATATAGCGCACCGACGTCATAATGTAGAGCAGACAACGCAGCAATACTTAACAATATATTCCCATATAATTGAACAACATCATGAAAATACTACATATACTCTATGAGCTTAAATTCTCGGGAGCCGAGATAATGTACGTGGATGCAGCGCCTCTTTTTTTGAATAAAGGATGCGAACTTACCGTGATGGCTACGGCTTCAAACCTTGGCGAATATGCCCCGCATTTCAGGCAGGCCGGCTACGAAGTGATACACACTCCGTATCCCAGGAATTGGAATGTATGGACGCGTATGAGATATTACAGGCGGTTCATTCATTTTTTGAAAAGAGCCAATTTCGATGTCGTTCATATCCATGTCAACGCCTTTATGTGGGCCTTTGCGTTCTGTGCATGGGCAGCCGGGAAACGATCGGTATATACTTTTCATAATGTTTTCCCTTCTCATTATTATAGTTATCTCTATCATGTATTACAGCGATGGTCGGCCAAAAATATCCTCGGATGCAGGTTCCAAAGCATCAGTGACTCGGTGTATGAACATGAGCTGACTTATTACCATAATAGAACAAAGAAAGTATATAACTGGTATGGCGCCAATAGGTTTTCTCCACCGCATGACGGCGAGAAAAAACGCATCAGAGAGGAGTTGGATATCCCGGAAAATGCAGTGGTATTGATTTCTATAGGTGGTTGCAGTGAGATCAAACGGCACTCCGAAATTATAAAGGCGCTGCCCTATATTATAAAGGAGATCCCTTCCGTAATATACCTGCATCTGGGAGAGGGACATACGGAGACGGAAGAAAAGGAGTTAGCCGCGGAACTGGGGGTAAATACACATGTCAGGTTTTATGGTAACCAAACTGATGTCAGGAAATTTCTTGTGGTATCCGATATCTATCTTATGACGAGTAAATTCGAAGGTATATCCATTACAACCATAGAAGCGATGGCGTGCGGTATTCCTGCCATTCTTTATAACGTAGTGGGTTTACGCGACTTCAATAAGACCGGTGAAAATAGTTGTCTTATTCCCGAAGACCATAAAATATTGGCTGAAAAAGTAATCGAACTTCACTCCGACCCCGAAATGTCGGAATGGCTCTCTGCAAACGCCAGGAAACTGGTCGATAATACTTATCATATGAAAAAAAATGTGCCGGAGATACTTAATCTTTATATTCAATAAAAAATGAACAAGGTTAATGTGAATAAACAGATAATAAGTCATGTGATCCCTGTTACGATCCTGTTAATGACGATTTACTCTGTGCTGCCTTATGTGAAGTCGGGGGTTCCGCTGCTTTCTTCTTTCAATAATACAGCACTATGGTGGGGGATTTCATTTTTGATTCTGGGGGTGTTTTTCCTGTCCAGATATTATTTTTTCGATAAAAAGAATGAGGAGAATATGCTCATCGTCTGGATTTACTTATTGTGGAACGGAGTGTGCATAATAAGAGGCATGTTCGAGGCTGAAATATATTGGGACTGGAGAGGATTGATAAGCAATGCAATGGCGCTGATGTTACCGATTGTGATATTTTCTGCGACCAACAAATTGGTAGTACAGTCGTTACTTTCGTTTTTTGTAAAATATGTTTTGCCGTTATTTCTGGTGTTTGCGTTGATCATCAGAACCGATGCTTTCGGATTTTACCTGATACCGGTCAGTTTTCTGATATTGTTTTTCCCGGCGCTCACCAAACGGCAAAAAATGATTTTGTTGTTTAGTACGGTCATAGTTATCGTAGCCGATATGGGGGCGCGGAGTAATGTGATAAAATTCGGTGTTCCTTTCTTTATCCTGTTATTGTATTACTTCAGAAGAAATATTCCCGTTAAGATAATGGAAGTGGCACGCCTTACGTTATTTGTGGCTCCACTGATATTTTTCACCTTGGGAGTTACCGGAGTATTCAATGTCTTTAATATGGACGAGTATATAAAAGGCGATTACACTGCCGCTGGCGCCGATATTCAAGGCAACCGTGTTGAACAGAGCATAATTGCAGATACCAGAACTTTCCTGTATGAGGAAGTGTTGGTGTCGGCTATCAATAACGATTACTGGCTGTTGGGGCGTACCCCTGCGCGGGGTAACGATTCTTATACGTTCGGATTATTAGTGGCGGAATTGACGGGAAAATATAGATATGAACGTTTGTCAAACGAGATCGGATTGGCCAATGTATTTACCTGGACAGGCATAGTGGGGGTAATACTTTATATGCTGATCTTTTTCAGGGCGTCATATCTGGCTGTCAACAGGTCCAGGAATATTTATGCAAAAATGTTGGGTATCTATCTGGCATTCCGCTGGCTCTATTCATGGATAGAAGACATAAATAATTTTACACTCAACTATTTCATGTTGATGGTCATAATTGGGTTGTGCTTTTCAGAATCATTCAGGAATATGTCCAATAAAGATGTAACGATCTGGGTGCGTGGTATGTTCGACGTGCGGTATGTGCGCTTTCAGCAATATCTATCTAAAAAGAATAAATATGCAAAAACGGAATATAGCAGTTTTGTTAACGTGCCACAACAGGAAAAATAAGACGATTGCCTGCCTCGCCTCGCTTTACCGGGCTATAATTCCGCCACAATACACGGTGGATACCTTCCTGACGGACGACGGATCGACCGACGGGACTGATGAAGCAGTAAAAGAACTGTTCCCGCAGGTAAAAATAATACACGGTAATGGCAGTTTGTTCTGGGCGGGGGGCATGCGCCTTGCCTGGAAGACGGCTATAAAGGAAAAACCGTATGATGTCTATCTGTTGATTAACGACGATGTAATACTGCACCAGAATTTTATTTTGAATCTGTTAAAAGCAGATGCACATTCTTTGGTGGAAACAGGCAGGCAGGGAATATATTCCGGCGGCACTGTAGACGGAATTACCGGACAAGTAACTTATGGAGGGGCACTTATTAAACAGAACCATTTCATATTAACCACGCAGAAGCTGGTTCCCACATCTTACCCCCAACGATGCGACTTTGCAAATGCAAATGTGCTGTGGATCAGTCGTTGCGTGGTGGATAAAATCGGTATTTTCGAAGAACGGTATACGCATGGAATTGCTGATTACGACTATTCTCGACAGGCAGTAAGAAATAACATTCCGGTATGGCTGGCTCCTGATGTTTGCGGAGTATGCAACCACGACCACGGAAAAAACTGGAAAAGCAATGACATGCCTATAAAGGAGAGGATTGCCTGGATGAAAAGCCCCAAAGGCCTTGCGTACAGCGAGTATATGTATTATATAAGAAAGCATTTTCCGTTTTATCTTCCCTACTCACTCATCATGTTGTGGATGAAGATATTCTTTCCCTTTATCTGGAATAGGTTTAAAAATTAATGGAAAAAACTTATTATGAGCAAAATATTTCAACTTATTTCGTCTGTCCAGTTAGGGGGAGCAGAGATTGTCGCTTTTAATCTGGCTGAGTATGGTGGCTATAACTTACCCGATCCTACGGAAATTGCCGTGGTAGAGTTGTACCGAACAAAAAACAGTTATGCCGATACCAAAAGGAGAGAACTGGAAAATAAGAATATCCGGATTATTACTTTGCATAAGGGTTTGAAACGAAGTAGCTTAATGCTTGGTCCCCTGCGGCTGATTTTCCTCATTCTAAAGGAGAAACCTCGTGTTATTCACTCGCATACCGACCTCCCTGATTTTGTTTTATCGGTTGCCATGCGAACTTTCAGGTTTTTTCACCTTCCTTTTCCGCGAGTTGTCCGTACCATACATAATACCCAACTGTGGCGCACGCATCATAAGCTGGGTAGAATTACCGAGTCGCCCTATACGAATGAACCTGTTATTGCCGTTTCCTCCTACGCGATGAATGCATACGAACAGCTAAGGAAAAAATATGGGTTACCGGTCTCCCCGGACAGGCAGATCATTTACAACGGTTGTGCTGTTCCACAACAGCGTCAGCATCCATTTAAGATTGATAAAGAAAAGATCAATATCGCTTTTTGCGGTCGTTTTGAAGATTATAAAGGGATGGAAACGCTTATTCCGGTCATCACGGAGATGGGTCGTTTATATCCGTATCTGTTTCTGTTTCATCTTATCGGAGACGGAACTTATAAAAAACAATTGCTGCAACTTTCGCAACAGAGGGAAGACGTGTTCTTGTATGATCCCATTCCCAATGTCTCCAGTATGTTTCATGCGTTTGATTATCTCCTGATGCCATCGCATTTCGAAGGATTGGGATTGATATCTGTGGAAGCTTCTTTGGCAGGAGTTCCGGTGATTGCCTCTCATGCTCCCGGTCTCGACGAGACGCTGCCGGAAAATTGGCCGCTGAAGTTCCGGCTCGATAAGAAGGAGGAATTATATGCCATTTTTGAAAATATAAAAAACCGCATGTATGGCAGGGGGGAACTACAGAAAATAGCATTTGATTTTGTGAGTACGAGATTCTCTCGAAATAAAATGATTCAATCATATAATACATTATACAATAAGATGATATGAATTCTACACGGAAAAATATTCTTTTTATGCTCCATTTGCCTCCACCGGTGCATGGTTCGTCCATAGTAGGGGAACTGGTGAAAGAGAGCGATATTATCAACAATTCGTTTTGCGGGCGATATATCAACCTCATCCTGTCGCGAAAGGTAAACGAAAGCGGCAAAACCAATCCGAAGAAGATAGTCCGTTTTGTAATGATCTGGTTGCATCTGTTAGGGAAATTAATGCATCGTAAACCCGATCTCTGCTATTACGCCCTGACCACCACCGGAGCAGGATTCTATAAAGATGTGCTGCTGATAGCCCTGTTGCGCCTTTTTCGGGTAAAGATCATTTATCATATTCATAATAGGGGAATAATACAAGCAAGAAAGAGAAAGATAAATCATGTTCTTTACCGGTTTGTTTTCCGAAATACGCATGTGATCCTACTTTCCAAATATCTCTATTACGATATAGAAGAATACGTGCCGCAGGGTCATGTCTATTATTGTCCGAACGGCATTAAAGATTATCAACCTAACGCATCCTTTCTTACCCTGCCGGAGAACAGGCCTTTTAATATCCTTTTTTTCTCGAACCTTATAGAGGAAAAAGGTGTATTCGTATTGATAGAAGCCTGTTCGATACTGAAAGACAAAGGATATTCTTTTCAGTGTGAATTCGTTGGCGGGGAAGGTGATGTAAGTGAAACGCAATTCAACGCGTTTGTGCAGGAGAAAGGTTTGGAGGAGCAGGTGAAATATCTTGGGAAGCGGTATGGCCGGTTGAAAGAGATGGCTTTTGAGCAGGCCGATGTTTTCGCGCTGCCTTCGTACTGCGATTGTTTTCCGTTAGTGATTTTAGAAGCCATGCAGCACAGTTTACCTGTGATATCCACTTATGAAGGGGGAATGCCCGATATGGTGGATGAGGGAAGTACCGGTTTCCTGCTTCCCAGCTATGATGATGCAGAAGCATTATCCGAAAAGCTTGAATTTTTACTCTCCAATCCGGTGCTGCGTAAGCAGATGGGAATAAACGGCAGAATAAAATATGAGAAGAATTTCACTCTCCCTATTTTCGAGCAAAGATTACTTTATATATTACAGGATGTTCTCAAATTAAATAAATAAATAAAAAAATGCTTGTAGAAGTATCAAAAGAGGTGTACAGGAAACATTTTACAAACGATCCTCATTTGTTTATTACGGAACCCTTCATCGGTTTGGTAGAAAACAAATGTGAGAGAGTTGTTCGCTTGATGAATGATGATGAATCTTCCATGGGATTGATTCTGGGAATAAATAAGGGTTTCGCTAAATCTCCTTTTTCAGCCCCGTTTGGCGGGTTTCATTACTCGCATGAACATCTGTTCTATAATATTGTATCCGATTTTCTTACGGAGATGAAAAATTACATTGAGAGAGAAGGATTGAAGCAGGTATGTATCACATTACCCCCTGACCCGTACCAGACCAATATGAATGCAAAATTGGTGAACGCGTTTATCAGGCTTGGATTTACCATGGCCACCCCGGATATCACCAATTGGGCTGATCTGAAAAATTTTGACGGTACATGGATCAAGAGTATGGTAGGGCAAAATTGCCGGAAAGCAGTGAAATATGGCCTTACCTGCTCATTGGTGACGGACAGGAAATCGATGGAAGACGCCTATGCGGTGATTTTCCGGAACCGTGAGGAACAGGGACGTAAAATACACATGACCCTGGATGATATATTGGATGTGAGTCGTGTTATGCCGGTAGATTTTTTCCTGATAAGGGATAGTGACGGGAATGGCATCGCAGCATCAGTATTTTATCGCGGCCACCAGAAAATCGTGACAGGTATTTTTCTGGGAGACGATATGGAAAAAAGGAATTTGGGCACTATGAACTATTTGTACAAGAATTGCTATGAGCATTATAAAGCAATGGGGTTCGATTATATCGACCTGGGTACTTCCAGCTTAGACGGCGAACCGAATACAGGTCTGATCCGCTTTAAAGAACTCCACAATTGTTTCACATCGCTCCGGTATACCTTTTCATGGATCCCTTAACGGGATGGTATAAGTGTTGTTAGCAGTATGTTTTAATGTTTTTAAAAATCACAGTGGTATGTTACAGGAATTTGAACTGTTCAATGGGTCTTTACAGGAAGTACCCCCTTCAAAAAAATTGATCGCCACACTGAATGCGCATTCGTTTAATACGGTTAAAAAAGATTCTATTTTCCGTGAGGCGCTTCGGGCCAGCGATATGTTACTACCCGACGGGATCAGCGTGGTGTTGGCCGTGCGGTTGCTGCAAGGGAAGAAAATAAGGAAGATAGCCGGTGACGATCTGTTCCATTACGAGATGCAACGGGTACACCAAAAAGGAGGCAAATGTTTTTTCCTCGGTAGCTCGGAAACTACTTTGGATCTGATCGAAGAAAGAGCTAAGAGAGAATTCCCCGGCCTGCAGATATATCATTACTCTCCCCCGTACAAACCGGAATTCACGGAAGAGGAGAACCGGGCCATGATCGATGCGGTAAATGTGGTGGAGCCAGACGTACTTTTTGTGGGGATGACCGCCCCGAAGCAGGAAAAATGGGCTTTTGAACACTTCGATCTATTGAGAGCAGTCCATATCTGTTGTATAGGAGCCGTATTTGATTTTTATGCCGGAACGGTCCAACGTGCGCCTGCGTGGATGATCACTGCCGGTATGGAATGGTTTTACCGGCTGGTACGTGAACCACGGCGCATGTGGAGGCGGTATCTGATAGGGAATACCCTGTTTGTGTCGGAGATTTTGAAGGAAAAATTCCGGAGTTTCGGTAAAGGACCCCGGCTTGTCACTTTGCAATCGAAAACGGTAAAACCGGAACAGAATTAATTTTTGTATAATCACAGCATATGAATACAGATCATTCGGGAGTAAGATTCTTCTTTCTTCTTTTCGATTTATTGCTTTTAAATATATCGGTTTACATGGTATATTACAATAGTCCGATGTATAACTACGTGGATCTGCCGGGAAGGAATCTCTATATTCTGCATGCCAATATTGCTGAACTATTCGCGTATATCATCTACTCAAATAGAAATTACTTTTTTACGGATAAATACACCGAAAGGGTAAAGGCTTTCAGTGTACGATTTATCATCCTTCTGGCCACCCTCTTCCTTCTGGCGGAGATTTTTCTCCCTAAAGGATATCACAAGGGATTTTTGGTAGAATACACGGGTTTCTTCTTCGTGGTGAAGGTGGTTGTTTTTTATTTTATTTACAAGTTCCAGCAGTACCGGTATATAAACGGCTATGCACACCAGAGGGTAGCCATCCTGGGAGTAGGGAACTCAGGCTTGGTACTGGGTAAGTTGTTAAATGATAATCCGTCTCTGGGATTCAAACTGGTAGGGTATCTTTCAAATAAAGAATATCAATCTGACTTCGCCACACTGGGGGAATTGAATGAGTTGAGCTCTCTGTCGGAAAGATTCAAATTAAATATGCTTTTTGTAACTGATCCTAAATATTTCACTAAAGAGAATACCAAAAAACTACTATCCCTGTCTAATGAAACAGGGGTGCGGGTACGGTATATCCTTATGAAAGGGTTTTGGAACAGTCATAATCATATGGGAAAAAAAATAAAATCGGCCCATTTTTTCGAAATGTTCAACCCTCAGGAGATCCCGTTGGATAATCTGACTTTGCGTGTTGAAAAGCGGATTTTTGATATCTTCTTCTCTGCTGCCGTTATTATTTTTATATTCAGTTGGTTATTTCCTGTTATAAGTATATTGATCAAACTGAATTCAAAAGGCCCCGTATTTTTTAAGCAGCAAAGGACAGGAATTAATAATAAGACTTTTAACTGCCTTAAGTTCAGAACGATGACAGTAAACAATGAATCCGACAGTAAACAGGCACAAGTAAACGATTCAAGAATCACTTCAATAGGTAACTTTCTTAGACGCAGTAACATTGACGAATTGCCGCAATTCATTAACGTACTTCTCGGCAACATGTCGGTAGTGGGCCCCCGCCCGCACATGTTGAAACATACCGAACAATATTCAGAACTGATACGGCATTACAAAGTCCGACATTTTGTCAAACCGGGGATTACCGGCTGGGCTCAGGTAAACGGATTAAGAGGGCTGACCGACGAACTTTGGAAAATGAAAAAAAGGGTGGAGTACGATATGGAATACCTAGAAAAATGGAACTTTTTATGGGATATCAAAATAATTTTCCTGACACTTTTCGGCAATAATGCCTATAAAAATGCCGGATAAATCCTGATACAATAACTAATTAATTCGAAAAAATATGACAAAAGTAGCGCTGATAACAGGTATTACGGGACAGGACGGGTCGTTTCTGGCCGAATTATTAATAGAAAAAGGCTATGAAGTGCATGGGATAATGCGCCGTTCTTCATCGTTCAATACCGCCCGTATTGAGCATCTCTATTTCGATGAATGGGTGAGGGATATGCATAGGGACAGGCTTATCAATCTTCACTATGCCGATATGACCGATTCCAGTTCCCTGATCCGTATCATCCAAGCCGTAAAGCCCGATGAAATTTACAATCTGGCCGCCCAGAGTCACGTAAAAGTAAGTTTCGACGTACCTGAATACACGGCAGAGACCGACGCCGTGGGTACGCTCCGTCTGTTGGAGGCAGTACGTATTCTCGGTCTGGAACAGAAAACCAGGATATACCAGGCGTCTACTTCCGAACTTTTTGGTTTGGTGCAGGAAGTGCCTCAGAGAGAGACCACTCCCTTTTATCCCCGGAGCCCGTATGGAGTGGCAAAGTTGTATGGTTACTGGATCACGAAAAATTACAGAGAGTCCTACAATATGTTTGCAGTGAACGGTATCCTTTTCAATCATGAAAGCGAACGCAGGGGCGAGACGTTCGTTACCAGAAAAATAACTATTGCCGTGGCCCGTATCGCCCAAAACGAACAGGATAAACTGTACCTCGGTAATCTGAACGCGTCCAGGGATTGGGGCTATGCCAAAGATTACGTGGAATGTATGTGGCTGATGCTCCAGCACGAAACTCCCGAAGACTTTGTGGTCGCTACCGGCGAGATGCACACAGTACGTGAATTTTGTACATATGCGTTTGCTGAAGCCGGTATCAATCTGCGTTGGGAAGGTGAGGGTGTGGATGAAAAAGGGGTAGATACAGTTACCGGAAGGGTGCTGGTAGAGGTGGATCCCAAATATTTCCGTCCGGCCGAAGTAGAACAACTTTTGGGTGATCCAACCAAAGCCAGAACATTGCTGGGATGGAATCCCCGCAAAACCTCATTCGAAGAACTGGTCAGATTGATGGTGAGGCATGATATGAAATTTGTGAAAAAGCTAAGAATTAAAGATGCGATCGACAATGAATGAGAACAGTAAAATCTATGTCGCCGGACACAATGGTCTGGTAGGATCCGCCATTTGGAAAAATCTTCAATCACGGGGGTACACCAATCTTATTGGCCGCTCTCATGATGAATTGGATTTATTGGATAGTCAAGCCGTGAAAGATTTTTTTGACGAAGAAAAACCTGAATATGTGATCTTGGCGGCAGCTTATGTGGGGGGAATTATCGCGAATAATACATACCGGGCGGATTTCATCTATCGTAATCTTCAAATACAGAATAATGTGATCGGGGAGAGTTTCCGGCACAAGATCAGGAAACTTTTATTCCTGGGGAGCAGTTGTATTTATCCGAAAGAGGCTCCACAGCCTATAAGTGAGGAAGATCTTCTGACGTCACCGCTTGAATATACCAATGAGCCTTATGCAATCGCCAAAATTGCCGGGCTTAAAATGTGTGAAAGTTTTAATATCCAATATGGCACCAATTATATTGCCGTAATGCCTACCAATTTGTACGGGCCGAATGATAATTTTGATCTGGAAAAAAGCCATGTGCTTCCTGCATTAATACGTAGAATGCATCTGGCCAAATGTTTGAGGGAGAATAATTGGAGCGGTATACGAAAAGACCTCAGGCGAAGATCCCTGAACGAAATAGGTGGACAAAGTACTATGGATAATTTTGTTTTTACCCTGAATAAATTCGGGATATTCTCCAATCATCTTGAACTGTGGGGTACAGGCAGGCCCAAGAGAGAGTTTCTGTGGAGCGAGGATCTGGCGGATGCTTGTGTCTTTATCATGGAGAATGTCAATTTCAGCGACCTGAAGAGGGGAAAGGAGGAAGTCCGCAACTGTCATATTAATATCGGGACGGGTAAAGAGATCAGTATAAAAAATTTGGCTTTGCTTACAGCCGATATTGTGGGATATACCGGAAAAATTAAATTCAATCCGTCGAAACCCGACGGTACAATGAGAAAACTTACCGATGTTTCTAAATTAAGGTCGCTGGGGTGGCAATACAGGGTAGAACTTGAAGAGGGAATTCGTCGGATGTACAATTGGTATCTCGAAGATCAGGAAGAAAATGGATAAAAGGATAACGGTTATAGACGCTTTAAGAGGATTTGCTTTGTTAGGAGTAATTCTTATGCACATGCTGGATCATTTTGGTTATACTTCCGCCAGTATGTTGGATGAATCGTCCCCTTCTGTGTGGGATATAACTATTCAGTGGTTTACTGGCAAAATGATCAGGGGAAAATTTATTAGTATCTTCTCTTTCCTTTTTGGACTCAGTTTTTACATTCAAATGGAAAGAGCCTCCAAAAAAGGCATTGATTTTCGCGGTCGTTTTTTGTGGCGAATGTTGCTGCTCTTTGTAATCGGTCTGATCGGGACGAGTTTTACCTATCTTGATATACTTACAATTTACGCGGTTTTCGGAATTGTGCTGGTCTTTCTGTTCCCGTTAAGAAATTGGGCTTTGATGCTCATTGTCTGCTTGCTGTTAATAGGAATTCCAAACTTGTTTTTAATTGGTTTCGACAATATAAAATTCGACAATACAATCGATGAGCAACCGGCCGCAAATGCTCTCCCTGCCATATCCGGACAATTGACTGTGGCAGATATCCCGGTTGTGTCGGGACAACCCGCTGATGATAACACTTTCGAGAGTGTAACATTCTTGCAATCGGTAAAAGAAAATCTGACCGTTAAGACTTTTGATAAATTGAAATTTCAATTCAGATATAGTAATACCGGATATTTGATTCTTGCATTATTTATCATGGGATTTATTGTAGGGCGACTTCGTTTTTTTGAGCAAGTACATATCAGAAAAAAAAGAAATATCGTGCTATTTGCTGTATTTCTGTTGACCTCCTTCATAATTTTACTGACAGTCAAATTGATGCCAAAAGAGTCGATTGATTTACTTAAAACAAGAATGGAAGAAGGAGAAGTGCCGCTCATCGCATTGGTGATCTCCACTTTGAACAACCTCAGCACAATCACCTTATCCGGTACGTTGGTAATGGGATTTATCACTCTTTATCAAATCGGTAGTGTCAGAAAATACCTGAACCTGCTTACGCCGTATGGCCGTATGGGGCTTACAAATTATGAGATGCAAAATGTAATTGGCGCCATTCTTTTTTCGGCATGGGGATTTGGTTCGGTCTTCGGTAACAAGGGAGCCGCGGAACTTTTTGCTCTGGGACTGATAATTTATACATTGCAGGTTATCATTAGTGAGTACTGGATGAAACGATTTCTGTACGGCCCGCTTGAATGGGTCTGGCGTTCGGGTACCTACCTGAAAGGGCAACCGTTTAGAAGAAAACGGAAGCCACAAAAGGTGGAAGTTGTCATGGAATAATCAATTATATATTAAAGAACTAACTTAAGCAAAAGATGTATGGAATACAGAAAAATTATTGATGTTGAATTCAGGGATTACTCACGCGAGGTGTTGGAAAAGTCGAGAGAATGGTTGACTGATCCTCAAATCAGAGAATTGACCTCTACCGCCAATTTTGACAGGGAGTCACAGGAGAAATGGTTTGAAGGTTTAAAAACCAGGAAAGATTATTTGATTTGGTCGATGTGGCATGTAGACAAACCTATCGGGGCCATGGGTATTAAGAATTTAACAGAGAAAGAAGGCGAGGTGTTTGGATATATCGGGGATAAAGAGTATTGGGGTAAAACTGTGGGCGTTCAGGGATTGGAATACATGGTTAATTACGCCAAATCTATAAAACTGGAATCACTCTACGCTATCGTGCTTAAAGAAAATATCAATTCTTATAAATTAAACCGTAGGTTAGGTTTTGAAAAAGAAAAAGATATCGACGAGAAAACTATAAGGATGAGACTCTATCTATAACATGTTCTTATGATAACTATAAATTTTTTCACAAATATAGCGCCCCATTATAGGTCACCTCTTTGGACTGTTTTACTTAATAATCCTGATTGGGATGTACATTTCTTTTACGGTGATAATTCTAAAGTGGGTGTTAAGACAATTGATTTTGAAAAGGAAGAATTTTCATCGTATAGAGATCAATTACACGAAATAAAGAATTATTGGTGGAAAGGAAAGGCTCTATTATGGCAGAAAGGGATTGTAAGTGAATGTTGTAAAGGTAAATTCGATCGTGCTGTTTTTTTGGGTGAAATGTCTCGCCTATCTACCTGGATAGCTGTAATAATTTGCCGGATACGCGGAATTAAGGTTTCGTTCTGGGGACATGGATTGTATGGAAATGAAAGAGGGGTGAAACTAATGTTAAAAAAAACTTTTTTCCGGCTTGGGCATGAACATTTGCTTTACGAAAGAAGAGCCAAAAAATTAATGATTCAACAGGGATTCTCTCCGAATAATTTATATATTGTTTTCAACTCATTGGACTACGATGCCCATAAGTTGTTGCATCAAAAATTCCGAGACTTGAGAAAAGCAGATGTCTTTCCTTTCCTGAATGATCCGTCTCTACCTATAGTAATTTTTATTGGAAGGTTGACCAAAGGGAAAAAATTGGATATGCTTTTGCAAGCTATTAATCAGATAAACAATGAAGCCCCTAAAGTTAATCTTGTGATAATGGGAGATGGACCGGAAAAAAAGAATTTGGAAGACCATGGAAAAGCGGGATTAAAAAATAAATGGTTGCATTTTACAGGCGCATGTTATGACGAAGAGATAATCGGCAAGTATCTTTCAATGTCCGATTTGTGTGTATCCCCCGGAAATGTAGGGTTAACTGCAATCCATTCACTGAGTTTTGGAACCCCTGTGTGCACACACGATAATATGGTTAACCAAATGCCGGAAGCCGAAGCGATACAACATGGATATAATGGGTTCTTCTTTAAAGAAAACGATCTGAGCGATTTAAAAATTAAGATCAAGGACTGGCTGAATAATATGGATAGGGAGTTAATGAGAAAAAAATCATATGAAATAATTGATACGTATTATAATCCTCATTATCAGCTAACAGTTTTTAACCGATTGATTTCCGGAGAAAAACCCGAATTATGAAAAAAGACTTATTCCATAATTAAATACAACAAATAAGATGAAAATAGCAATTATAGGGACAGGGTATGTAGGACTTGTTTCAGGGGCGTGTTTTGCAGAAATGGGGGTGGATGTGACCTGCGTGGATATTAACACTCAAAAAATTGAAGATCTGAAACAGGGTATTATCCCTATCTACGAGCCGGGATTAAAAAACATTGTTCTTCGTAACACTGAAGCCAATCGTTTACATTTTACCGCAGACCTGGCATCGGTGATAAACGATATGGAAATAGTTTTTATCGCCGTCGGTACCCCCTCCGATGAAATGGGGACAGCCGATCTTTCTTATGTGATGACTGTCGCAGAGAATATTGGCGATAACATGACAAAACCACTGCTGATTGTCACTAAAAGTACTGTTCCCGTGGGCACTTCATTTCGCATAAGAGAGCTGGTGAGAAACCGGCTTGATAAACGTGAAATGCGGGATATGGAGTTTGATGTGGCTTCCAATCCCGAATTTCTGAAAGAAGGTGCAGCAGTCAATGATTTTATGAGTCCCGACCGGGTGGTGGTAGGGGTGGAATCTGAAAGAGCAAAAGAGTTAATGACACGTCTTTATCGTCCGTTTCTTCTGAACAATTTCCGGGTGATATTCATGGATATATTATCATCCGAGATGACGAAATATGCTTCGAATGCTATGCTTGCTACCCGGATCAGTTTTATGAATGATGTGGCAAATCTTTGTGAATTAGTCGGAGCAGATGTAAATATGGTACGCCGCGGAATAGGGAGTGATTCTCGTATTGGTCGCAGTTTTCTCTATCCCGGATGTGGTTACGGCGGAAGTTGTTTCCCGAAAGATATCCGAGCCTTTATAAAAGTGGGAGAAATTTTTGGATACGAGATGAAATTATTAAAAGCCGTAGAAGCCGTTAATAATACTCAGAAAAATATTCTTTTTGAAAAATTCAACCGTTTTTTTAAGGGTGATATAGAGAATAAGACCGTAGCTGTATGGGGGTTATCTTTTAAACCTGAAACTGACGACATGCGCGAAGCCCCTTCACTCACACTTATCGAGAGTCTGCTGGAGGCCGGTGTGACAGTAAGAGTTTATGATCCCGCTGCAATGAGTGAGGCCCGTAAATATCTGAAGAATAAAATTTATTATGCTACCGATATATACGATGCAGTACAGGGAGTACATGCGATCATTATCCCCACCGAGTGGAAGGAGTTTCGGCTGCCCGACTGGAATAGGTTAAAAGAGAGCATGCATGATAATTTGGTGATTGACGGCCGTAATATTTACAATAAAGAAGAATTGGCATCCCACGGTTTTACCTATAGTGGGATAGGATACATACCCGTGCCATCACCTTAAAATCATTTCCTCCGTGCCTCCTGAGAGGCTCGACATAGCGGTTATATCTAAAAGACATTTTCATACGATAACAGAGTTTTATGACAACAAATTTACTTACAAATCAACGGCCGAGAAATGCAAGCATTGACATTCTCAAATTTATCGCTGCGATTTTGATTACAAATTCGCATATGGACATGCTCTACGTAGCCCCTTTCGAACAACTTGCCACAGGTGGCTCTATCGGCAACGGACTTTTCTTTTTCTGTTCAGGCTTTACGCTCTTTTTGGGGCGGCTTGGTCGTTTTGACAATTGGTATAAACGCCGTATCAATCGCATTTATCCTACTGTTTTTGCGTGGGCAATTCTTTCAGCAGCCATTTTCAGCAGTGAAAGAAATATGGTGGATGTGCTTTTGCACGGCGGCGGTTGGTTTGTTTCGTGCATTATGATTTATTATGTAGTGCTGTATTTTGTCCGTAGATTTGCAATAAATAAATTGCCGTTGGTTTTCGTGCTGAGCGCGGTTGTTGTTATTGCTGTTTATGCGTATTACGTCATCTCAGGAAATTTTTTAAATGGAAATGGATCATTTGACCAAGCAAAGTGGATAACAGGAGAGACTTATTTTAAATGGGTATATAATTTTCTGTTTATGTTGATGGGGGCGATGCTCGGCATTTCTAAAAAGCGATGGAATTACAAACTGCTGCCTGATTTGATAAAATTGGGAATTTGTGTTATGCTGTTTTATGTGCCGCTTTTTCTCGGTAAAAAGATAGAAATTGTTTCCAATTTTCAGGTTATCAGCTTGATACCTCTTATTGGTATAATGTTCTATTTTTATAAAATTTGCAATAGTAATTTGCTGACACAAATTTACAATAACAAATATTCAGGCGCAGTTATCAAAACTATTGGCGGCTTGTGCCTTGAAATTTATTTAGTGCAACCCGTATTGTTTACTGACAAAATGAATCGAATTTTCCCTGTTAATATTTTGATAATATTTACAATTATTCTTGTCTCGGCTTACATTTTGCGTTGTGTTTCACGAATTTTTGCTCAAACATTCAAAGAAGGGGACTACGATTGGAAAGAAGTCGTGAAAGTATATTGATGACTAATTTCGCGAATTTTTTCAAAGAATTTGTTATCAATTATGAATGAATTTGTCGAACTGTGGTCAGGGTCAGCGACACGATGATCAGGTTGCGGGTGTAGGTCATATGGGTTTTATCCGTACGGACGGGGGTATTAGGAATACCAAACTGGTCAGTAACGTCAGGTGTGAGTTAGCCAGTAAATTAGATATTGACTGTTTTCAACTGGAATTATTACACTCCAACTATTTCAGCAGGGAGAATATTAGGGGTAATTGTTGGATCTTGAAAAGTATTGGTATCCCATCCGATAGGCCACTGCATCTCTTCCCATACCCAAAATGGCGCATCACCTCCATGACTACCAATCCAATTAACTCTGTTATGGGCAACAGTTATATTCTCAGAGGGTCCGTCAGTCTGCCAAGTCCAGTTTACTACCACTATTCCCACATTAGACCACGGTAACTGCTCACCGTAAACCTTATTCCTTCGCATAACCATATTAGAACCCCCTGCAACAGCAATTCCATATTGTCCGGGATTGACTAATATATTATCTTCCATGATCATGTTAGACCCTCCATAATCTCCTAGTAATATACCCCCTGAAGATGGGGATGGCCCCCCTCCTCTAATCCAGTTGTTACGAACAATGTAAGGGTTACTGGCATCGAACATTGAGTTGAAAGCACTTATATGGTCAATAATCGAACTTTCGTCTCTAACTTGTTCAATAGCATTATCCTGACACCTATATCCTCCTCCGGTGCAATATGCAAACTGTACTGGACCTCCTTTTTTTACATTTACTAAACTACCCTTTATATTATGAAAATCATTACTAAATATTCGAATGCGTTCTTTACAAGACTCAACAAGAATTCCAAACCAAACCCCGCTATGAACCCGTGATCCTGGTATTAAGTCATTAAAAACAAACATATTATCAATAAAAGATGATCAGGTAGGAGCCGCTCTATATGCATTATAACTTGTAGCAGGAACCTTAGCTTGTGTGCTAAAACCTCCTATATATTCCGGCATGACAAATGAGGGAGGAAGAATTGCTTTTATATAAAAATTAATTAGTCCTGTACACCCGTTAAAGGCTGCTTCTCTTATTTCTGTAAGAGTTGATGGCAAATTAAGAGTTACTAAATTTGCTGCGCCACTCAGTGATGTAGCTCCAATAGCAGTAATTCCTTTAGGAACATAAATCTCGGAAGCATCCATTTTCCAAGGGGGGATACCAAATACACCACTCTCTATAAAATTTGCATCAAGTCCGAATGTAGTTTTAACTCCGGTATCCTTGTGAATCTAATATCCTAATTCGTTCATATTGATTTAATTTATTACGTTATGTCCTTGTTAGCTTATTCTGGGAATGTACAATAATTTGCGTGTACGGCATCAGACCGAAGATTAA
>NZ_CALNAT010000242.1 GCF_937873925.1 uncultured Proteiniphilum sp.
CACCCATACAACTGATTGATTTCATCCGTATCATCGAAAAGACTACCGGAAAACAAGCCATTCAGGAGATGGCGGATATGCAACCCGGCGATGTAGTGTCCACATACGCCGATACTTCGCTCCTCCAACAACGGTTCGGATACAAACCGCGTACATCGGTAAAAACCGGCATCAGGGAATTCTATGACTGGTTTAAGAAATATACTCCGGAATGAAATGAAGTTAACATCTTCAGATTTTTCCCTGCAAAGCAAATTTCAGTTTTTTGTCCCAAATAATTTTATCAAACCGAAAAAATATGCTATTTTTGTAAGCCTGTTAAAAAGATGGTTTTTAGGGACGTTCTTCATCAGGTTGAAGGGGCTGAAGATAGGGATGACAACCGGTATGCAGCCCAAAAGAGATAGCAATAACAGCAATTAGTAAGAACTCTTTTAACAAATAAAATTCAATAAAGTTATGATTAAAGTAGGTATTAACGGATTTGGCCGCATCGGACGTTTGGTTTTCCGTGCTGCACAAAACAGAGACGATATCCAGATTGTGGGTATCAACGACTTGCTCGATGTGGATTACATCGCTTATATGTTAAAATATGACACGATCCACGGTCAGTTCACCGGATCGATCGATGTAAAAGACGGTAACTTAGTGGTAAACGGAAACACCATTCGTGTATCTGCCGAAAGAAATCCGGCCGACCTGAAATGGGATGCCGTAGGTGCGGAATACGTAGTTGAATCTACCGGTTTGTTCCTTTCTAAAGATAAAGCACAAGGCCATATCGATGCCGGAGCGAAGTATGTAGTGATGTCTGGGCCTTCTAAAGATGATACCCGGATGTATGTTGTCGGAGTGAACCAAAATACGTACACCAAAGGAGAACAATTCGTTTCCAACGCTTCCTGTACAACCAACTGTCTGGCCCCCATTGCAAAAGTATTGAACGAGAAATTCGGGATTATCGAGGGATTGATGACTACCGTACACTCAACCACTGCTACCCAGAAAACCGTTGACGGTCCTTCTGCAAAAGACTGGAGAGGTGGCCGCGCCGCTTCTGCAAACATCATTCCGTCTTCTACCGGAGCAGCTAAAGCTGTGGGTAAAGTCATTCCCGAACTGAACGGAAAATTGACCGGTATGTCTATGCGCGTTCCTACATTGAACGTTTCTGTAGTTGACCTGACCGTTCGTTTGGCACAAGAAACCACCTACGAAGAAATTTGCGCAGCGATGAAAGAAGCTTCCGAAGGCGAACTGAAAGGAGTTCTGGGATATACCGACGAAGATGTAGTATCAAGTGATTTTATCGGCGATACCCACACTTCCATCTTTGATGAAAAAGCCGGTATTCAATTAAGCCCTACATTTGTAAAAGTATTGTCATGGTATGATAACGAATGGGCTTTTTCGGTGAAACTGCTCGATTTAGTTGCTCACATGGCAAAAGTGAACGGATAATATGTCATTATCATAATTATAGTAATAAGCGCCTCTCAACGAGGCGTTTTTTTTGCATAAAAAAAGCCGGACAGCAATGTTCGACTTTTTTTATCAAATATACCGGCGTTCTATTCCGGGTGAATTGATTCTGTGGGACACACTTCTGCACAAGAACCGCAGTCGGTGCATACATCAGGGTCGATTACATAAATATCGCCTTCTGATATTGCCTCAACAGGACATTCATCGATGCATGTTCCACAGGCAATGCAACTGTCATCAATTACGTAAGCCATAATAAATAAAAGAGTTAGTTATTGTAATTAGTTGTATGTTGATGCAAAGATAATCAGTTTTTTTCTAATACAAAAAATGTGCAATATTTTGCGCCCTATTTAGAATCCGTATAAATTCCTCTTCCTCCCATTTCTCTCTTATTCTGATAAAACAACCGGATTTTCCCGGTGGATAAACATACAAAACACAATAACCGGCAAGAAGAAACGTTTATACACTGAGTATTTTCATTCAACTAAATGAGCAAGAAAGCTACATATCTTCTTCTACTTCTACTGATCCTGATTTCAGGGAATCTCTACGGCCAGCACCGCAAGCTGCAGCACCGCCCCTATGCCGATCAACGGCTGTTTCATCTGGGATTCACGCTTGGACTGCATACACAAGACCTGATACTCACCCAATCGGGATTTGTCAATGAAAACGGGGAGGTCTGGTTCTCTGAAATTCCTGTATATACCCCGGGGTTCGCAGTCGGAATTATCGGGGATATGTACCTGAACAGATTCATGAATCTCAGAGTGGTTCCGTCACTCTATCTGGGCGATAAAAAATTTATATTCAGGGAACAGTCGTCCGGTGAAGAATACCCCACACACATTCGCAATAACTATATCACCCTGCCGCTGCACCTGAAGATCTCGGCCGACAGGATCAATAACTTTCGGCCCTACGCCCTCGTGGGAGGATATGGCAGCATAGAACTGGCTTCGGCAAAAAACCGGGCCGTACTGTTAAAACCATATGATGCGGGAATTGAGTTTGGTGTGGGGTGCGACTTTTACCTGCCGCTTTTCAAACTGTCGCCGGAACTGAAGTTTAGTTTCGGTCTGACAGATATACTGGAAAAGGATAGGAAGGACCTGAAAGACGACGATCTCCGGAAATATGCCAACTCACTCTCGAAAGCTGTACAACGAATGATCACCCTCAGTTTTCATTTCGAGTGATCTCTTCTCCCTTCCCGAAAACAGCCGTATAGGTCCTTTTTCCTCTGAAATAAAAATCCATCAAAATGCTCTTCCGGTATTGCGTGGGGATATGCTCCACGGTGGTTTTTCTCAGATTCTCTTCCCGCACCGGTTTATACAAAGGGCGCATTTTCAGGAAATCCCTATAGGCATCAACCACGGCACGCGCGCTTTTGAAGTTTCCCTTCAGCAGAAGACGCATGCAGGCCAGTATATCAAAGAAAATTCGTAGAATAAATGTCGAATGGTATATCCGTTGCGGTATATTTTTATAAATCATCAGCAGGTTATTGCGGAAATTCAGGTACATCTTTTTCGGGTTATCCTGATTGAGCGATGCACCGCCCACATGATAAACAACCGATGAGGGTACGCACATCACTCTCCTGCCCCGCGCATTCAACCGCCAACAGAGATCTATCTCCTCCATATGGGCAAAGAAACGGCCATCCAATCCTCCGGCCTCTGTGTAGTCTTTCTTCCTGATACAAAGGCAGGCTCCTGTCGCCCAGAAAACAGGTATTTCAGTATCATACTGCCTTTGATCTTCTTCTACCACATGCAGTATCCTTCCTCTGCAGAAGGGATAGCCGTAACGATCGATAAACCCTCCGGACGCACCGGCATATTCAAACCGGCCTTTCTCTTTATAGGAGCGTATTTTCGGCTGCACCGCCGCCACTTCGGGATGTGCATCCATATAGGAGATCAGGGGGAGTAGCCAATCCGGCGTGGTTTCCACATCGGAATTGAGCAACACCACATATTCCGTATCCAACTGTTGTAGTGCCTTGTTGTACCCATCGGCAAATCCGTAATTCTTATCCAGCACAATCACCGGCAGGTCGGGATAATGGATCGTGAGAAACTCCAGCGAATCATCATTTGAACTGTTGTCGGCCACAATCACACTACACTCCTCGTCCGAGGAGTGTTGCACCACTGAAGGAAGAAACTGCTCCAGCAGTTTTTTCCCGTTCCAGTTCAATATAACTACAGATATTCTTACCACTACCAATTACCCATTATGAGTTATAAGTTATGAATTACTGATTGTCAACTATCATCAAATCATTAAATCATCAAATCAGCACATCAAATTACAGGTTTACGGAATTTCCAGCGGTTATGCGACCACAGATAATAGGCCGGTTCCCTCATTGTTGTCTCCTCCAGTTTTCGTATATACCGCTCCATTACGGTATATTCGGTCTCTTCACTCGCATCGGGAGTGATCACGAAAAACTTACCGACGTAATATCCTCTTTTGATCTTTTCAATGTCTAAATAGACAATGGAGCTGCCCAGGTACCGGGCTATCTTTTCCATACCGGTCTGCACAGGCGTCTCCTGATTCAGGAATGTAGTCCAATACTGATCCTGACGGGGGGACGGCCGTTGGTCTGTAAGAAAACCTGCCACCATTGTTCTCTCTTCGTTCCGGAAACGGATCATCTGACGAAAGGCACTCCGCATCTCGATCGGATTGGAACAGAAACGACTCCGTATTTTCAGAAAAAGACGGTCGAATGCCGCGGAATGCAGCTGTTTATAGATCAATCCCGTCTCCATACCCGGCATCAGATGCAGCCCGATAGACGGGACCCACTCCCAATTGCCGTAATGGCCGAGACTCAATATACAGGATTTTCCTTTAGAGCCCAGCCGGTTAATAATTTCCGGATTTTCGAATTTCATTCGCTTACGTACCTCTTCATCGGAAAGACGAAGTGTTTTGACGGTCTCCACAAAATAGTCGCACAAGTGGCGGTAGAACTTTTTCTCAATCTTCACGATACTTTTTTCCGTCTTCTCCGGGAAAGCATTATTCAGATTCCTCCTGACCAATTTCCTCCTGTATCTTACCACATGATAAACAACCAGGTAGAGCACATCGGAGAGAATATACAATACTTTAAACGGCAGTAACGCATGCAGATATGCTGCCGCATATAACAGCAAATACCCCACCCCCTTTTTACTTCCTTCGTCATCCATTAAAAAACCGCTTTCATTGCCATTTCCTCCTCGTCATAGGCTCCCACTTCAACCTCTATCATCCTGTTCACAAGCGAAGAATCATAATCGGCATACAATTTTACATAATTTTCGGTAAACCCGTGCATTTTTTTACCGCGTTTTGTGTGTTCGAATAATACTTTTTTCCGATTTCCCTGCTGTGACAGATAAAAATTCTGCACACGTCCGTCGGAAAGATCCAGCAAAGCCTTACTACGCGCATGTTTAGTTTTCGGATCCACCGTATAATCTATATTCAGGGCAGCCGTTCCGGGGCGTTCGGAGTAGGTAAAGACATGCAATTGGGAGAAATCGATCGAACGGATAAATGTTTCACTTTCGGAGAAATAGTCGTCGGTCTCGCCCCGGACACCCACGATCACATCCACACCAATAAAAGCGTGGGGAAGGATTTCCTTGATCTTTTCCACTTTATGGCGGAACAGCGCCGTGTCGTATCTCCGTTTCATCAGTTTCAGCACAGCATCGCTCCCGGATTGCAGCGGCATATGGAAATGGGGAGCAAAACGATCCGATCCGGCTACGAAATCGATAATCTCGTCCGACAGCAGATTCGGCTCAATGGACGAGATACGGTAACGTTCCACACCCTTCACCTTATCGAGCTCTTTGAGCAGATCCAGAAAATTTTCCCTGGTCGTATGCCCGAAATCGCCAATATTCACTCCTGTAAGCACAATCTCTTTGAGCCGTTACGGCTTCTGCCTCTCGCGAAAGGGATGGTACAGAAAGAGCAGAAATAGTCACACCCATCCTGTACTTTCAAAAAATAACGGGTACGATCGTCCGCGGAAACAGAAGGGACGAACGAACGGATGCGATGTGTTTTTGATGTGACGATCTCTCCTTTCTCTTTTTTCTTCAGATCAGCGAGATATTTCACCACATCCAGCTTCTGCTCTGCGCCCAGCACTAAGTCCACACCTTCAATCCCGGCAACTTCTTCTGGTTTCAACTGGGCGTAGCACCCTGTAACCACCACAAATGCTGACGGGTTTTCCTGGATCACTTTCCGGATAGCCTGACGGCCTTTCTTATCGGCCAGCTCGGTCACGGAGCAGGTGTTGATCACACATATATCAGCTTCCTGCCCCTTCCGGGCACGCCGTACACCGGAATTCAGCAACTGCCTTCCGATAGCGGATGTTTCCGCAAAATTTAATTTGCAGCCGAGCGTATAATAGGCCGCTGTTTTATTTTCAAAAATGGTTCTATCGATCATATCTGATTTGTCATTTAGTGAATATCTCTATCCGGAAAATACTGCCGCGACAGAAACAATTCGCATGACAATGAATTACCCTGTGAATAAATGAAGCGACAAAATTACAATTTTACTCCTAATTTACAGCCCTTTTTTCTTTGATAATATATTTTTAGCTATTACTTTTGCACATATTTAGTAATAATGTGCAATTATGATTGAACAAAACTTCATCAAAATATACGAAGAGAACTTCAAAAAGAACTGGTATCTACCTGCATTGACTGACTATAAAGGCGGCAATTCATATACCTATGGCGAACTGGCGCGTGAAATAGCCAAACTCCACCTCCTATTTTCGGAGTTGCAGATTGAGAAGGGCGACAAAATTTCGCTGGTTGGCAAAAACCACTCCTCATGGTCGATCGTTTTTATGGCCACCATCACTTACGGTGCTGTCATTGTTCCCATTTTGCATGAATTCAATACGGAGAGTATCGAACATATCATCGATCATTCCGATTCAAAACTGGTATTTGTCAACGAGTCCATCTGGAAGTCGATGAACAGGGAAAACCTGAAGATCCCGGTATTCGGGTTGCCCTCTTTCTCTCTTCTGAAAAGCAACGATGAAAGTACAACCGAAAAGGTGGCAAAATTGGAAGAAATATTTTATCGCACCTACGCGAGTGGTTTTTTCCCTGACGACATCCGTTATGCCGAAGTAAATAATGAGGAGGTGGCCTGCCTCAATTACACATCGGGAACCACCGGATTCAGTAAAGGCGTGATGATTACGGCAAACAATTTTGCAGGGAATGTCACCTACGCCGAGAAACTGAACCTGCTTTTTACCGGTGACCGCAATCTGGCATTTTTACCGATGGCCCATGTATATGGCTGTGCCTTCGATTTTCTCTATGCCCTTTCTGCCGGCGTCCACATCACGCTGCTGGGCATCTCTCCCACCCCCCAGAACCTTATCGTTGCATTGAATGAAGTGAAACCGCACCTTATCATCACGGTACCCCTCGTTTTTGAAAAGATATATAAAAAAAGGATCCTGCCGGTAATAGAAAAACCGGCCATTAAGGCGCTTTTAAAAATCCCCGCTATCAATAAACTTATCCTTAACACGATAAAGAAATCACTGATAAGGACATTGGGAGGAAACTTCAGGGAGGTGATCATAGGCGGTGCAGCGCTGAACGCGGAAGTAGAAGCTTTCTTCCATAAGATGAAATTCCCTTTCACGGTAGGCTATGGTATGACGGAATGCGCCCCGCTTATCTCTTACGACTATCATTACGACTTCGTGCCTACCTCCTGCGGTTCGGTATTGGACAAGATCATGGAGGCGCGCATAGATTCGGTTGATCCGGAGAATATTCCGGGTGAAATCCAGGTGCGGGGCGAAAATGTGATGAAAGGATACTACAAAAATCCCGAAGCGACGGCAGCTGCCTTCACGGCCGATGGCTGGCTCAAAACCGGCGACCAGGGTATTATGAAGGAAAAGCGCCTGTTCATTAAAGGAAGGATAAAAACCATGCTCCTTTCGGCAAACGGACAAAATATCTATCCCGAAGAGATTGAGTCGCAGTTGAATAACCTCCCGTACATCGCCGAAAGCTTAGTTATAATGCGCGATACAAAGCTTATAGCGCTGATCTGGCCCGATATTCCCGCCATGGAGGAAAATAATATCCCGAAAGAGAAACTCGTGGAAATCATGAATGAAAATAAGGGAATACTCAATCAATTGGTAGCCCAATATGAGAGGATTACCGCCATAGAAATAATGGATACGGAGTTTGAGAAAACTCCCAAGAAAACCATCAAACGTTTTCTCTATGAGTGATAAATAATAAGAAATTCAGGTAAATACAAAAGGTATGAGAGCCTATGAAGCGCTCTATTGCTATCAGATCATCAAGATTAGCAACCGCTTAATATTATTTAACTATAATTTTTTAGCAAAACATGTTCTATAACATGTTTTTGATATAATTTTGTATCGTTTTTGATAAAGCAATATTATTTATCGTTTAAAACTACTAAAAGATGAAAAAAGTACTTTTGTTAGTTGCCCTCGTTGCAACGTTGGGTTTCATTTCCTGCAACAATGCTCAGGTAAATGCTGAAAAAGCAAGGCAAGACAGCATCGCTGAAGTGGCCAGATTAGACAGCATTGCCAAAGTTCAGGCTGACAGTATCCGGGCTGCCATCGAAGCAGCTGAAGCTGCAGCATCCGATACTCTGAACCAGGTTATCGAAGAAGCTGCTCCTGCTGTGAATTAATAAGGAGCAAAGTTGAAATTGAAGTGCGGCCACCCCAAAAGGGTGGCTTTCTTATTTGATATTCTGCCAAAAATAGTAACTTTGTTTTTCTGTTCCCCAATAATATTGAGAACAGGCCAAAAGGATAAAGCAACCGAACTTATCCTCAAAATACAATTCTATCAAAACAGCAAATGAGAAAGATCCTTTTTACCGCTTTGTTGGTATCCCTGGTGTCCCTCTCAGGATGTAACCAAAGGGCCAATACCTATTTCGAGAAGAAACTGACTTTCCCTGACTTGCTTACATCCGATCAGAAGGTCAAGATCTCGGCATACGTCGTTCCCACGCAAAGCCAGTATGAATGGCAGCAGATGGAGTTAACCGCCTTTATCCATTTCGGGATAAACACCTTTACCGGACAGGAATGGGGGGACGGTAGAGAAGATACGGCACTGTTCAATCCCACCGATTTCGATGCTGAGCAATGGGTTACCACCTTGCAGGAGGCCGGCTTTAAAATGATTATTCTCACGGCAAAGCATCATGACGGCTTTTGCCTTTGGCCTACCAGGACTACCTCCCACTCCGTGGCTTCCTCGCCCTGGCGGAACGGCCTGGGGGATGTGGTGAAAGAGGTGAAGGACGCATGTGACAGGTACAATATGAAATTCGGAATTTACCTCTCTCCATGGGACAGGAACGCCGCAAGTTACGGTGATTCGCCGCGATATAACGCCTTCTTCGTCCAACAGCTTGCCGAATTGTTAACAAACTATGGAGAGATTCATGAAGTATGGTTCGACGGGGCCCGCGACGAGAGACACGACGGCACGGTACAAAAATATGACTGGGTACATTTCTATCAGGTTGTGGATAGCCTCCAACCCAAAGCCGTAAAAGCGATTATGGGTAACGACGTGCGGTGGGCAGGCAACGAGGAAGGACTGGGAAGGGAGACGGAATGGAGCGTTACACCGCTACATCCCGATATCAATGATGCCGTCATCAATGAAAATATACGATTGAATATTTCCCCTACCGCAGAGGACCTGGGCAGCCGGCGGCTTATCGCGGAAGCACAGACCATCCACTGGTATCCCTCTGAGGTAGACGTTTCCATCCGTCCGGGTTGGTTCTATCATCCGGAGGAGGATCAAGAGGTAAAAACATTGCCTCAATTGGTTGACATCTATTTTCAATCTGTCGGGATGAATTCGGTGCTCCTCTTGAACATTCCGCCGGATAAACGGGGCCGGTTACATGAAACGGACAGCGAGCGTCTTAGGCAATTCGGTGCTTATATTGCCCAGACTTTTGAAAACGAAAAGCTCACGAATGGTGATATGGAATGGAAAGCCCGTGCGGGAGCAATGAGGGAATTCAATGTAGTACCCGGCGAAACGATCAACGCGGTCATGTTACAGGAAGATATCCGCAAGGGCCAACGTGTGGAAGAATTTGTTGTGGAAGGGTGGATAAACGACGAATGGGTAGAACTGGCCACGGGAACCACCATCGGTTATAAACGACTGCTCAGGTTCGATGATGTCTCCATCTCGAAACTAAGGGTGATCATTTCAGAAACACGCGATATCGCCAATATATCCAAAGTAGGCGCTTATCATGCTCCGCATCTGGAGGAGAAGAGTGCCGATGGCCACCCTCCGGTAGAACAAGAATAAGAATAAAATTGAGATACTCACAAAATTAATGATTATGCGAATTTTTATAGGGATACTTTTTCTCTTAATTTCCCTGCTGGCAGAGGGACAAAATATAGGCGACCTGTTCAAATCGATGCCCTCGGAACTTCTCCCGGGAGTCTCGGAAGGCAATAAGACCATGTTGTTGGTCGATTCAGGAGAAACCACCGTTCCCTATGCATTGGGTGAGATCAAGAAACTGAGGCAAAGCAACGACTATCTGGAGATAAAAACATCCGACATCGGTACTACCCAATGGAAACTGTTGCCGATCGAAAAAGATTCCACGATCATATGCGTGATAAAAACGGTATGCGCAAACGCCTGTGACAGTCATATCTCGTTCTATACGACAAACTGGGAAAAAATTGACAACAACACCTTCCTACCGGAAATTTCCCAAGAAATTTTCTTCGATTCTTCCAAAAAAGAGATGGAAAATTATAAATATGGCGTATCTTTGCAGCACATTTATCCGATCTCGGCAGCTTTCAGTGAAAGCGGAAGCGATTTAACGCTGACATTCAATTACAAACCGCTCCTGACAGAGGATCAGATCGCAGAGATAAAACCTTTTCTGAAAAGCGACACCATTGTATTGAAATGGGAAAACGTTTCATTCAGGCAATAAGGTAACCCTGCACCCGTAGTTCAATGGATAGAATATCGGATTCCGGTTCCGACGATGTGGGTTCGATTCCCGCCGGGTGTACTACTGAAAAAACCATGAAGATTTACTGAATAAAAAAACCGGTGAAGATTCACCGGCTTGGTATATTATTCTAACAGTCTTAATCCTTACGCTAATTGCTTTTTTACTTCATCTAATGAATAGCGTTTTCCGTCGTCTGTTAGTTTATGCAGTTGTATCGTTAATTTGTCCTGCATATCCTCTATATCACTTGCGGTTAATTCGCTTAATATAGCCTCAAATGCTTGTATTACGCCTTTTTTTAATTGTGCTGTTTTCATTTGTACACATCCTTTCTGTGATTAATATCAATTACCAGTATAACAAGATTGTTATCCTGTAGTTCATATATTACTCGATAGTCCGCTACTCTTAGCCTATAATATCCGCTCATACCCTTCAGAGCTTTGACATTACTACTTTCATACGGATTTTCCTGTAACGCTTCGAGCTTTTCTATTACCAAGCGTTGATATATAGTATCTATCTTTTTCAGACTTTTCAACGCATTGTGGGTAAAACTCAACTTTATACATACACAAAGATATAAAAAGTTTTTTATTTCAACCAAAATCAAACACTATCGATTTTCCGGAATAAAAATACGGTATAATTCCGTATTTAGTCCAGGTTCATGTCCAACCGGGACAATTAATTGCGAATTTTGCAACGATAAACCGATTTAATCAATTGGGCATATCAATATCAAAATACACCTAAATCCCTTAAGAAGTTGATAAAATCAATATACTTCATAATTTCGAGCGCGATTTCAATCAATTGCCCGATAAATTCTATCACCCTTTCATATTTTTAATGAGCATTGGTTATTTGCGTGGGACACACTCCGAAAATTGTCCCATACACAAAGAGATTCTAAAGCAAAACCCTATGTGGTCAAATCAGAATAAAATATGGTTATTTTATTCTTACCTTTTTAATTTTCGAACCGATGTTGTAATTTGAGACTGTTTCCCTTTGGGTTTATTATCTTCTAAATCATACTGGTACACTGTCTTTCAATTGGTTAATTTGCTTCAAAATCTTCCAGTAAAGAGTTCGAGTTTGCTCCCTCTGGGTTGTACTAAAAACCGCTGTAAGTCAATTGATTTACAGCGGTTTTTCTTTTTTCGGGGCGCCAAAGGGGCGCCAAAGAAAACGAGAGATAAGATTTAAACAACTTTAACCATAAAGACACATAATTTTTGCAGAACTAAATTCCACACCGGAATAAATCGAGAATAATTTGGCTATATCAAAAAATGTACATACATTTGTACGGACATAAAAAATTAAAAAGATGAAGATAATAACTACAAGAGAAATAGTCAGGGAAACAAAAACATATTTCGAACTGGCAGAAAAAGAACGGGTTGCCGTCAAGAGAGGAAGAAAATATGTGAATCTGATTGTCACAGATGATCCTGACACAAAGTTTGTAAGTGAGGACTGGATCAATGAATTTATGAGTATTCCCGCAGAATATAGAATAAATCCTTTCGATGTCAGCCCATCGGGTGATTTGTTTTTCGCTGATAAGCGGAATATTGAACATATTGATAAAGCTCTAGCAGGACAAACAAAAAGGCTATCTGAAGAAGAAAGAAAAAAATTATTTAGCCTATGACAGCGGAAAGTAAAAGGTATATAATTGAGTATAAAGAACAATTTATTGAAGATGTATTAGCGCACAAAAAAGCGGGGAGAAAAACAATTCTTACAAAAATAAATTCTCTTATAAATGAAATAGAGGAACACCCCACAACAGGAACAGGTAAACCCGAAGCTTTAAAAGGAAATAGAAAGGGGCAATGGTCGAGACGTATAACAAGAGAGTACCGATTAATCTATGAAATCCATGAAGATATTCTAACGGTGTTAATGATTAGCGCATCTGGGCATTATGGAGAAAAATAATTTTTTGTAATTAATCGCACTTTCATTTAGGCTATCAATTTCCAATAATTTAAAGGCAATTCCCTTCCTATTTTCCCATTCTTCGTCAGAATTAAAATAATCCATCAATTCGTACTCTAATTCTTTTACAGTCTGTGAAAAGCAAGTGATATTTATTAGTATGAATAATCCTGTCAGTATTTTTTTTCATATCTCCAGTTGTACGATTTAGAATTTTTATACTTTCCTCTATCGCTGCTATAAAAAGTAATTATATTCATTTGAGGAATCATTTTCCAAGGGTCAATCTGTATTGAAGCCTTACTCCTCTCCTTATGTTTTTGTCGGTCGCATTAACGCTAACATTTTCCAAAATGGCATGTAACGTATTAATTACGCAGTAAATATAAAACATTTGTAAATACGAAACAATTATTATCAGATAATTATCAACTCATAACGGATATCCATTATCCAATAACTTCCCGGACTGCCGGTGAGTTCGGGGCAGGCTTGTATCCACTCGTCCATACCACATAGGCCTTATATGATGTTCGTGTTTTTCGGACCGGGATTTTGCCGCCGACTTCCTTCAGATTCCACCTCGCAGTGGACACCCTTGTCGTTGGCTAACGGTTGATCGCTACCTACCTCCGTAGTGGACTTCGTAATCATGCATGGCGCACAAAAAAAAGAGCCTGATTTTTATCTTCAGACTCTTTATTGTCAATTAATTACCCGAACAATCGGAAAAACTCATTCTCTAGTAAGTTGCGATGAGATCATTTATCTTCTCGATCAGTTCCTGCTGGGGCATACCGGATTGTTCACTCATCATTTTGAGCGTAGCGATAGGCAGCACTACCCTCGCCATCGGGCTCTGCAACATGGAGAATTTGGGATTTATACCGGGCAGGTCGGCCTTCAGCCTGGGATATCGTTGGATCAATGTTTTTAATTTGGTGTCCGCTGTGATGACAATTGCATTATCGCCATTGCCTTCATAGCCTTCCTTACCGTTTTCCTCGTCCCCGGCGCTCTCTTTTACCTCTTTGCCCCCATTCAGTTGATTCTGTTCCTCTTCCCAGGTAAGCAGTCTCCGCTCTCCTTCGAGCTGCCGGATATGCGTACAATCCTGCATCATTTCCATGACTCCCCTGAAAGTCCCGTCCTTGTCTCTTACAGCGACATATACAATATAGATGAAAAGTCCCGGTTTGTTGATCCAAAACTCCGATTTACTCTGCTCGCCACTGCGAAATTTCTCAATAATTTCCTCCACCATATGCAAGCTTTTGGGCGGATGGCAATTGCGCACCTCTCTCCCGATAACGCCCTTACTGCGGGGAAAGACACGATGAGGGGTATCGGTATAAAATTTCACAAGGTCGTTTTCGTCCACGAAAGAGATGTCTACGGGTAGGTGGCGGAAGAGGAGATTTATCTGCTCCAGCGTAAGTTTACCTTCGGCCACATCAAGCACTTTCTCTTGTGGGCCTGTCTCTATATTTTTTCCATACCTCGCCAGTAACGCGGCCAGGTCATCCATAAAACCGTTTTGTCCTGCCACAGGTGTTACTTCTTTATCGGATGAGGATGGATGTAGATCGGGCATATCAATCAGGAAGAATCCGATTTCCCTGTCCCCGGACTTCATCTCTTCGAACTCATTTTCCGGGATCAGTTTCAATGAAGTCGGATACAGGATCAATTCTTCTTTCTCCATCAGGTCTCTCAGGTCGACGGTCATCTGCCTGTAAGCATCGAGAAACGAATCTGTATTTACATTCCCGTTGCTCAGCAGTTCCAGGGCGTTGTTCATCTCGTCACGTATCTCATCGTCGTACATCCACATTGTGGTGGAAGGGCGGTCGAATCCCTTTCTCTCCAGTGCCGAATAAAGCTGGTTCTGCTTGCGGCTAAAATGGACTTTATACTGTATGATCTGCTCCATCAACTCCAACCATGGATTCAGGACAAAAGGCCTGCGGGCCAGTTCGTCGCCCTTCAGCAGCAATTGTTTCATTTTATCATTTTCCCGCCGGTAAGCATCTATGGAATGACCATAAGGAAGACCAGGCTCCTGGGTCTGGATCAATCCGTCAAATACTTCCAGTATGGTACGGACATCCTCATTACGGCATTCATCGGGATCTTCATTCTTAAACATTTGTTCGGCGGCAGCGAACTCTTCGGGTGAGATTCTCCCTACTTCGCTTTTCATGCGACTTTTCGCTTTATCGAGCGATAAAAGTCCCTTATCGTACTGTTGCTTGATCTGAAGCATCCGTTGAAGCTTGTTTTGGTCTAAACTTTCAAAAGTTGTATTGGTTGTTTTCTCTTGCATAATAATAATACTTTTGGCCGGAGCATCCTTTGTTTTGCGCTGTGATAATTGATTCGTCATACAAAAGGCACTCTTGTAGATCGGCCGGTTTCGCACTCTTTTACAAAGTTACGAAATCCGGGAGGCGCCCACAATCACCATAAATAGCTATTTTTCAGGGAAAACATCCCTCTTTGTGAGGATATAGCATGCTATTTCTTTTCCGGTTCAAAGTTAATGAGATCAATATTGAATAATATCCGGTGCCAAATGCGGCCAGCGGTTTCGTCCCTCCCATGGAAAGGGACTTCCGAAATCATTAAAATATCAGGAAAACAGATATTCTCCCGGCATACAACCGATCACTTTTTTGAAATGATTATAGAATGATGCGCGCGAACGGAATCCGCACTTTTCCATCAATTCGGAGACCGTTAAACTGCCGTTGCTCTCTTTTATTAATTCACAGGCGTATATTATACGTTTCCTGTTCACATATGCGGGGAATGAGGTATGGAAGGCTACATTAAAAACCTGTGAAAGGTGGTATCGGGAGATTCCCGTATGTGAAGAAAGAAATTTCATGTTGAAATCGGGATCCAGATATACTTTCTTGTTGTGTTCAAAAAAATCTTCCACCCTGTTCTTGTATGCATCGAGCTTCTTAGCGTTGAGCAACGATTTTCTGTAATGGTTCTCAGGAATAACTATCGGTTCATCATTTTTTTCCCCTGTTGATTGTGGTGGTATATCTGCCGTTACCAACATCTCCGGCACCGATACAAAACCTTTCAAACGGGTAAGTTTTTCCTGTCGTAGTTTATTTTTATATAATTCGAACAGATAAAAATAGAACGTAAATAACACGGCTATTTCCATCAGTTTAAAAAACATATACAAAGGTTCCGAAAACAATTTTTCCGTCCGGAAATTTATGATAAACCATACAATTAAAAAAATCCAAACAATTTCAAGCTGTATAGACAGGATGTTTACAAGATTCTGCTGTGGGTAGTGTATTTTTTTTATTTTTGACCTTTTATAAAATAACACCCCCAAATAAAAGGTACTCAGCAATATGCCACCGGAATAACCAGAGACCAGCAGGTTATTTTCCTGTGCCTCACTCAAACCGGGATATAACAGATATATAAAAAAAGCGGCTGTTAATATAAGTACCGGAAGTAAAAACATCCATATAGAGATGCCGGATAGTCTTCTCTTCTCCATAAGTTTATACAGGAAAAGGAACAGAAAAGTCAGTACCCACAAGACAAGGGAAAAAGTAAGGATTATCTTTGCAGGATTGGGAATAGCATACGCCGTTATTATTATGGACAGTACGGCGTCCATTACTATACACAGGAATACAAAGGGAATAAAACGCACCTTTTCATCATATTTATTGCCGGTAAGAATATAATAATAGATACCGAAGAATGAGATAAACAGGGGTATGATTACCAAAAGATGTGCCATATTCATTGTATGTTTGCAGAATATTTCCGGTTGGCCGGCTCAAAATACCGATGGCGAAATTCAGTGGGTGAACAATGTCGTAATGCCCGGAAATGGCGGTAAAACGAAGCAGCGGATTTAAATCCGCACCTCAGTGGGAGCCTCTCGTACGAATCATCAAATTCCGGCGAGAGTAAGATCCGGCAGGCATATTCTATCCGTTTTCTGGTAAGCAGTTTTACAAAAGTAGTGCCATACAATGCAAGGATCAATCCCGACAGCGTTTTTTGTGTGGTTTTCAGTTGCGATGCGGCTGTCTTCAGATTGAGTTTCACATTTTGTATCGCCTCCGAAGAAAAATAGAAATCCAGCATCTGTGATTCCTTTGTTACCTTGGTAGGAGGAACTGCATTGAGTGATGGTGGTTCATGCGGACTTTTTCTTAGAGGGAATCCCTTTGATCTGCGCGGCTTATATTCCAATATAAATCCACTGTTAAAGCGTTGAAATGCCTCAGTGAACAATATGAATACGCCTAAAAACATAACCAGGGATGCTGTTATGCTATTGTTTTTGAATATAAGCTGATTGTCCCGATAGGGATGGAAAATCATTTGTAAAGCCATGAAAAGTATAAAAAGACCCAATAACACACCATACCAGGAAAAATAGATAATCTTAGGGATATTTGCTGTTTGTCGCTGTTTTGAAAAAATATAGGTCGGGTAAGCGATTAACGACATACCGATGCAGGAATATAAAACCGGATAGTACCATGTTTGTGTTTGTCCCCTTATTTCCGGACTGAAAATGAAAATAAAATAAGCCATCCAACCTGCCATTATCGGTAATCCGTGCAAAAGGAGCGATCTGCGGGACAGTTTTTCATATACACTTCCCTGAAAATAGAAATACAAAAATGGGCCGTAGCACAGGCTAAAAGGTGCTGCATAATAAATATAGTGATAGTTATCCCACGACGTGAGCCACACAGGAAAAATAGTCAAATTGTGTATAATAACAATCCACAACACAACACCAAAAACCACATCCTTCATCGTTCTATCCTGGGTGCTATAATGCAGATGCAAGGCTGCGAGCAAAAATATGATCATCATTATGTGGATAGTGATAAACATATTATCCTGTTTTTTTTATGTTAAGATATTCAGACGGCAGCATTCCCGTCATCAACCTAAAATACTTATTGAATGATGTCCTGCAATGAAAACCACACTCATAGCCTATGGCTTCCAATGTATAACGATCTCCCTGGTCAGCTATCATTTTCACAGCATGGGCGATTCGATACTCCGCCACAAAATAGGGGAAACTTTTACCGATATACTCATTGAAAAAAAACTCCAAATCCGGTTTATCGATCTTACCCTCCAAGGATAGCATATTGAGGGTTAAATCGGGATTCAAAAATATCTTCCGCTCGTTGAAAAGATAGATGATTACCTTTTTATAGTTTTTCATACGTATGGTCAGCGGGTATTCAATTTCGTCCGGTTTTTTCGTTAGCACCAGATACTGAAACGATATTAACACGGCCACGGCCAGGATCAGCAATATATTCCATTGCGGATTAAAATTTTTGGAGGGATCGGTAAGGGTGAAAATCTGTTTACCGGGACTTAGTATCACAAATAATAACAGCGTAGCGATCAATTGTGCAAAAGATAAAAATTGAATAAAGAAAAACTTCTGACTGTCGTACTCGGAACAGAGGCGGTTCTGTATTCCGGTTATGACCGGAAACATATATATGGAAGCAACCATTCCATATGCCACCCGAAAACACTGTATCCATATTCGATCAGTTTTCGGAGAGTGTGTAAAAATCAAAAGGAAGCCGAGAAAGAACGTAAAAAGAAAGAACGGCAGCAACAAATACCCCTGTTCTCTTATATCAACCTGCCGCTGTGTTATCTTAAGATACATTGCAAAAATATAAACCGGAAACAGAAACGATATCGGAGTAGGCGCCCAAAGAATACGAAAAACTATTTCCGCACAGCCTGCAAGGAAAAAACCAAATACTATTTCATAAAACGTCAGTTTCTTATAGCATACCCTCCTCAATCTTTTTGTTAGCCTAAGGTATACGCTCTTCGTTCCGGACAGAACCTCTCCGAAAAGAATCAATATATTCTTCCAAGCTGTATGACGATCTCTATTATCAGAAAATTTTTTCATTCCCGAATAATATCTTTTTCATATGACATATAGTATTCCTTTTGGTGCTCATCCCCTTCAACAAGGTTTTTCACCCTTCCTTGCCTCTCTTTTTTCCCCTGATACAGTTCCTCATAATCTTTGGTATAGAGTGCATCGGGAACTACATTCACATCAAATACGATTTCCCTGCTTTCCGAAGTGGAAAAATTGCCGTAAAGGATGACATAATGCTTCACATAGCCCGTATTCTTGCTACTGTCGTATTTCAGCATAAGCCGCCCGGTTTTCCCTGCCGGAATGGTTCTGACAGAAGATTTTTTCAAGGTGATACACCCACAGGAGGCCAGGATATCTGTCAACATCAATGGCTGGTCTCCCGTATTTTTTATTTCAAACATAATGTGCAGCTCCTGCCCCGCCAGGACGGGATAATAATGACGGTAATTATCCACTATCTCAATCGTTGTTGTTTTATCCTCCAGACTCAAACAACCTGTTAATGGAACAAATAAAAACAGACAAAGGATCGCACGCCGAAAATATGCTTCGACTTGAAACAAGCACGGGAATAGCGCACGCAAAAGAGCATGATAATCTGCAAAACAACCGTTGGCTACGCCGGTTTTCAATCCGACGACCGAAGGGAAGTCAATTCCGTATGGCCTTGGGATTAAAAATAAATATTGTCGAATGAAACGAAAAAAATAAACAACATGGAGAAATAACCTGCGAAGAAGAAAATATAATATTAATGAATTATAATAAAAACCCCCCCCCCCCCCGTTAATTTCTGTTAATAAGAAGAGGTTTAATAGATTATATCTTAAGCTAAATACCATGTTTATTCTTGTGTTAGCACATAATTCACTACAAAACTATATCATTGTCTTCAATGTGAGTACATAATTATGTTAAATGTTTAAATTATTAACATATCAATATCTAATTATATAAAATCATCCATTTCAACCCTTTACATATCAATGACCGCAAGCGATGTATGCCCTTCATTACCCACCGAAGACACCAATGGAGGTTTTCTACCTCGAATTATGATTTAAAACTTGTATTTCGTCCAGGGCTAGAATACTTGGGGATTCTTTTCTACGGATAATTTTCAATTCTATACTCCTTGCTCCGTTTAAATTTACCGGCAGGGAATAACTGACACCGTAAGATTCTTTTTCATCCTCCTCATAAGACGTATCTATTCGTTGGTCGGTCACCGGCCTGCCGTCAACAATCAGTTCAATACCGGCAGGCGGGTAGATACCATGCCTTTGCATATGCAGGAAACGGAGCCGGATGAACTTTGCCGTTTGAAGCGTATAAGCAGGAAAACGGATATGCAGATCGTCCGTGCCGCTTGAGTACCATCCGTGATGGTAGTCTTGCAGGAAACCCGGTGTACCGTTCGTCAGCAGCCCGGCCGTTTCAAAACCTTCGTCGGCATTTGATAAAACTTCTACCGGTATACCCAACAATGCATTTTCATATTCACCTGGGTTCAGCAGTTGTTCCCATTGACCTATATATTCGGAGAGGCTTCCGCCGGATTCTTTATAGTTTTGCATATCTTCATAATTTGCGAACTGCCGCAACTCTTCTATCAGAAGAGTTATTTCCGGTTTGACCCTCATCATGGTATTCTCTTTCCGGGCGTATCCCCATTCGCGGTCCCCCTGAATGTATGCAATCTGCAAGCGGGTAAAGGCAAGCGCCGTATATAATTTCTCCAACTTTTCGCGCTCCTCACCGGTAGTAGCAGGGATAACATTGCCAAGGGCCTCGTAAAAACGGATAAACTCATCCATATCCAAATAGGTCTTTACATTATCGCGCATCCCGCCATACATATTGTATGGTCTGTTTTTGTCGAAAAATCTCTTTTCCAGTGAGATGTAATAATTACTGATCAGTTCATGATTCCGGGGATACATTTTTTGATGATAACGTTTAATCAGCGCTTCTACATTTACGTCTACATCCATCATCAAGGCTCCGGCAACAAAAGTTTTCACATCGTCGAAGGGAGAATAATCGTAACCGCTTCCATTCAGAAAAAGGCCTCTTACGCCCTGTCTCTTAAAAAATTGCAACTGGGCTTGCAAGCTAAGCAGAATAGGGATCGGCGTGAGATAGTCATCGAAATTGGCAGCGTAGTCCCACAGGTAGATATCAGGGGTTTTATAGCGCCAGCCATGAATTTGTCCCACAAAAGTTTTCACCTTCGACTGTCTGTCGAGTGTCACACCTTTAGGCAGATCGATCGTACTGAAAAAAACGCCACTGTTTTCCGGCAATTGGTAGGCCGGAGGAGTAGCCGTAGTACGATAGGCAGTGGTGAAGAACTGATGGTTGGGAAACCGTTCTGCAAGCCTTCGGATCAGGTCATGCACTGCCGGTGTGGCATTATTCTTCGTATTCCCCAGTTGTATACAATCGGGACAGGTGCAGACCAGATCGTTGTCGTTGGGCATAATCATAAAACGGATACTTTGCTCATCCTCATCACCAAAATAATCGATAATATATTCTTTCAACTGTTCAAACAGTCCCGGTGAGGCGAAGCAAAATTGTTCTTTATTCCGCTCACCCTCAACCAGGGCATATATCTTTTCATCGCCCCGGTCTTCGACTATTTTGGGCAGGCTATGTCCCCAAGTGCCCCAGTCGGTGTCCACACAGTTTGTACCGAGGACAGGAGCGTATTCGGGTTGAAGATTCGCAGCAAAAAAGGGTTCCCGGTAGTTGAAATCGAAGTCTTTACATCCCGTACTAAAATCGATAACCCCAGGGGAGAAGTCATCAGTCACAAATCTATGATCGTCTATGGATATGCAATCCATCAACTGGTAAACAAGCCATAATGCCGTATTTCTTTTACGCACCCGTATGTGAAGTCGTTTTGAAGTATGCTCGATGCAATAATCATTTTTCAGATCGGGGGCCACTTCAAAGTGAATATTTTTCACTCCTTTGGGCATCTTTCGTGGAGGTACGCCCTTGTGAAGTTCTACGGAGTTTATCTCTTCCGTGCGTTTAGACAGATGATGGAAAAGATACGCTGCCCAACGCTCGCTCTCGGCGTCTTCTTCTGCCGTGATCAGGTATTTCTCCCCTTTCATACCGGGGGATCCTGCAGAACAGCTTATCATCAACAGCCAGATGGTGATAATGATTGTCTTTAAATAATACTCAGAATGCCACATTGATGTTCAAATAAATATTATACAGGTTTCTATAATTATCATAATTTTCCAAATCCGTGGGATAGTTGTACCACGTGCCGGTTACCCCTGCCGAAACGGTTTTGGTGATCATATGTCCGATACCTGCTCCCACCATCATATTCAGACCTGAAAAGTTATCGTAAAGCTGAGAATTAATCAGATCTACATCGGGTGCTGTGCCTACGCTGGCCATACCCATTACATAGCTTTTGGGAGATGAGAGATGGTAACGTACCTGCCCGGACAGGTTAAAGAACCATTCTATCTGTCTTTCTCTTTCGGCAACTGATCCATCTTCGTAGGATATTATCTGTTCGTTGCTGAGTATATAGTTATTGAAACGAAAATTCAAACGCCATACATCCAATTCTTTGGTAACACCGACTACAAGATTCCCCAAATGCGGTTGTTTCATTAAGTGATACACCCCCAGGGTATCGGTCCCAACTATCCGGGTGCTGAAATGCTCTTTGTCGGGTAGCCATCTGTACCCCACTCCGAGTTCTCCTTCCACCCCGTTTAAAATATTCAACTCCCTGAAGAGGGATGCATTGAACACAATTTTCGGAAAGAACCTGTTAGCCCCTGCTATATCAACCCTCGTGTGGGTCTGCTCATCCCATATCCGGCTCCATTCACCTTGTAGCTGAAAACCTTTTCCCGGTTCACGCCCGGCATAATTGATCCTTCCGATATAGGTGGCAGATTCTTCGAACCGGCTGTATTCTATTGTAGAGATGCTGCTCATGGTATAGGTATCACCGTGTCTGCTGCGTAAGTGGTATAAACCCACTTCGTTTTTATATCTTTTGTAGTTAAGGTAATTTAAGTGCTGTTTAAATTCGGAAAGTTCCAAAAGAGCCGGCTCGTAGAAAGATTGATAATAGTAAGCCGAATCGAAGCGATGCAGCTTTTCGTAGGCCACCCCTTTCATATATTTAAGCGATCTGTTGTCCGGCGCGTACAGCAAAGCCGTATCCAATACTTCCAAACCTTGGGTGCTTCTATTCTCTTTGATCAGTTGTCCGGCATAATTCCCGCTTAGTTGGGAGAAGGTGTTTATCAGCGTCTCATGGTATGGTGACTTCCCAAGTTCCTGGCGAAGATGTTCATATACATCGGCATAATTTCCCGTATCCAGGCCGTCATATTCCGCTATTTTTATTTTGAAGAATATATCATCGGGATAAGCTCCATTGCCCCGCATCGCGTAGGCATGCATATCCTCTTTTTTATTCATCTGGTCCGAAAGATTCACGGCATAACGCAGTGCAAGATTGTTGGACGGGTCTTGCTCCAACCACCTTTCCACATATTGCATGGCTTCCTCATATCTGAATTGCTCATTCAACACTTTTATCACGGCAGTTGCCATATCGGCGTAACCCCCCAAATGACGCAGTTTTTCTTCACCCACAGTGAGGGACAGTACTTGTTCATAGGCAGTGAACGCATAATGATATCGTTCCAGTTTGTGATAAATATCGGCTCTTTTCACATACAGATCGGGGTTATCCGGTTCGTCAAGGATGATATTATTCAGCATGTCCAGTGCTGTGTTGTAGTCGCCCAATGCCATAGCTGCATTATAAATTGAGTTTTGCGCCGCTTTTACCATGTCGTCATCACCATACTGCATCACCTCCCTTAAATTATCAATCGCAGCCACGTAACGCTCTTCCGCCAGATTTGTTTTGGCTTCCCCGGACACTATTTTTACATATTCATCCCGCAGATCGGTATCATCCGGATATTGAGCAAAGAGTTGTCTGGTTAGCGTTGCGGCACGTCCGGCGTTTTCCATTTTTTTGTGCAGACTCAACTCTTTCAGCAAAATATTTTTGGATTCTCCCCTCACACCTCTGTACCTGTTCAGGATATGCATTGCTTCTTCGTATTGATGATTTTCGTACAAATCATTAAATACATAATTAAATGCCTCTTCGTTTCCGGGGTTTGCTTCCAGAATTTTCCCATAAAGTGTGGCCGGTTCGTTGTCTTTGGCGTTGCGGGCCGCTTCCAACAGGTAATAATTGTAGTGTTGACGCAAAACGGGTGAATGGTTTGTTTGCATCTGCTGCTGTAAGAAACTCAACAACTCATTATATCGTAATTGGTCGGAAAGCAGGCCTGCTTTCTTGAAGATAAGCTCCATGTTGTCCGGTGCATATGTCAATCCCCGCTCGATACTGGCCAGGGCATTATAGTAGTCTCCCGCTTTTATGTAGTCGTTTGCCAGTCCGATATAATGCTGGGGATTTTGAGGCTCCGCGTTTATCAATTCCGATCGCAATGCAATGGCTTCGTCAATCTTTCCTGCCTTTTGTTGGGCTATAGCAGCCATCTCTGTTTCATATACATAGTCGCGATGCAAAAGAGTGTCTTGCGGATATATCTGGTTGATACGCTTAAGTAGCCGGTTTGCCTCCACAATGTTTCCCTGCAGACGGTACAACTCTATTTTCTTTTGCCATAATCCTTTCCAGTAAGGGTTTACCTCCAACAGTTCGTTCACATAACAGATAGCGCTCGAATATCGTTTCGTGACCGTCTCTACGTTTACCAATATCTGTTTGGCGTCCACGTTACCGGGATTCCGCTCCAATGCTTTTATCAATTCGTAACGTGATTTATCATACTGCTCTTCATGAAAATAATATTTCCCCAGAAGCATTCTCAAATCAGAGTCTCTGGGGTATCTCTTCAAACCTTCATCTACTATATTTTTTCCCTCTTCCCAGTTATCGTTATTAAACTCGGCATTGGCTCTCAAAGCATAGTCGCCTCTGTCATCAGGGCGGATTTCAATTTGAGCCGATACATTGCCGGCGAACAGCGTGATAAATAATAATATCCCGACTATTTTCATTGATGTTATTTTTTCATTCCGTAGTTTTATTTCAACTTGCATACAAAACGGGTTATATTTTTATTGTTGGAGTCGCACGCGAGAATCCTTGCCGGGTCATTGCTCCCCACTTAAAGCTTCTCCGGGTAAAAAACTGCACATAGCCTGTAAGACTGAAAAACACGACAAACGGATGATAGAGAAAAGCTTCGAAAGCAGAGAATACTACCAGGCGCAAGTACTCTCTGAATTTCTTATACTGTTTTTTCACAGTCAGATCATAGGAGATCGTGATCATTGATACGGTTATACTTATCAAATAGACAAAGAGTAGCATCAGCCAGAAAGTAGAGAAATTTATCTGTTGAGTAAAAAGAAGAAAGATCAGAAAAATAAGCCCCGTAGCTTCAATGACAGGCGCTAAGAATTCGAAAAAAAAGGCATAGGGTAGCACCAACATGCCCAATCTCCCATACCTTCGGTTAAAGAGCAGCCTGCGATGTACGATAAATATCTGTATCAGGCCACGTCCCCATCGTGTGCGTTGCCTTCTCAAAACCTGAATGTTTGAAGGGCCTTCTGTCCAGCAACAGGAATCCGGTATCTGTTCAATTTTATATTTCTCTCCCCGTTCACGCATATAAGCCACCATCCGGGTAGTCATATCCATATCTTCGGCATGCGAAAGAGGGTCAAATCCGCCGACATTGATTACCAGGCGGCTGCTAAAGAATCCGAATCCGCCGGATACATTGGGTATGGCATTGATCACCGACCATCCCATCTTGGCTACCAGATAAGAGCGCAGGTATTCGGTTTCCTGGAAAGTAGGGACAAACTGCCGGGGAGGCCTCACCCGGGTCATCACACCCTCATCAATTTCACATCCGTTTACCATCCGCATGGTAGCACCAACGGCTATCACAGGGACATTGGAATCCAATACCGGCAAGATCACTTTTTTAAGGGTATCCCGCGACAAAATACAATCTACATCCGTATTGATAAAATAATCATATTGAATATAGTTGACTCCAGCGTTCATTGCATCGGCTTTTGTTCCTCCGTTTATCTTATCCACAACGGTAAGCCGGTGAAATTGCGGGTTCTTTGATTTAAAAATGCGTTTTACCGGCTGGCAACGTACTTTGTAGGTGTAATCGAGAGGAACCTCCTCCAACTCAAAGTGACCTGTCAGCAGTTCCAATGTTTTGTCTTTACTTCCGTCGTTTACAACCACCAGTTCGAAGTTCGGATAATCCAGATTCAACATCGATTTTACATTGTCAACAATAATAACCTCCTCGTTGTATGCAGGGGTCACAATGGAAATACCGGGAGCTACCTCGGGATAAAGATTAAACAAAGCCTCTTCTTTTTTGGTGTATCTCAACCTCTTTTTTCGGATATTCATAAAACCCAAAACAGCTAAGAATAGGTAAATGGTTGTAAGGGTAATGGAATAAAAATAAACCATATACTGATAGAAATAGATAACTGAGTCCATAGGCTGTATGATTATTTCTTATGCATGATACGGATATGTATTATCTTATAAGCTCTTTATTTTTGATATTACAGGTCTTACCGTTGATCCAGGAGAATATTGTCTTTATCCCTGCATTTTTGTATTGCCTCCAACACTTTCAATTTCATTTCATTATTATAAGCGTCATCGTAAATATCGAATAAGAAGGGAAGACTTTCTTCTTTCCCTATCCTCCCTATAGCATCCACTATATTGTATTGTATCGACAATTTATATAATTTAAATTGAGAGGTGAATACCGGTAATGCCCCTTCATACTGCAAGATACCCAATGCTTTTACTATCTCTGCCTGCACGCTGCTGTCTCTGCTCCCTTTGAAGATTTCCAACAGGTAGGGTGCGCTTTCTTCTTGTTTGAAATAAGCAATCTCACGAATCAGAAAGCATTTGAAATCGATGTTTTGAGCATTCTGAACCCATTGCGCCAGGAGGGGTAATGCCTGTTCTTGTGATTTTTGTTTAATGGAACTATGGAGTCTGATCTCATCCAATCGGTTGAATTTACGATCGAAATCCTCTTCTTCCAAGAACCTGAAGGCATCCTGTTCCTCGAACTTAATAAATTCACTCCGGGCCAGCTTGCGCAGGTTTTCATTTCTATGATACAGCAGCGGCGCAACGATACCGCTGACAACCTCAGTCGTCAGTTCTTCAATTTTTCTTATCCCCCGTATTTTTCGACCTGTCCGGCCGGTTGATATTTCATTTTCCCAGTAATTCTCTAACCGGAGTAAGTACAAGATTTCATTATAATTATTGAGGTTTATTTTTTCCCTGTCCTTCTCCTTTATGGACAACAGGAGTTTGGTAAACATCTCCTTTTGCCATTTATGCTTATTGTCGCTTTTGTGAAGATTGATCCTATTACTTATATCTTCAGCATCTAAATTAACCCGAGAGCAAATAACATCCCTGATACCATTTTCATACTTATTGCGGATCTCTTTCCTACGCCTTCTGCGCTTGCTGATACCCCTGTTGATGAGAAACAGTCTTGATAGTGAGAGCAGATACAAAAACAACAGGAGCATCACCACAAAAACAGTAATGCGAATGATCGGAGCAAATCCCTCAAATTGAGAATCCAGGTAGTAAAAATAAAACTTAATTCTATCCATCTAATAGAATTTGTTTATTTATGGAGGCATAAAAGTAAGGCAAAGAGAATAAACGATGTGTTTAAATTTATTGGGAGAAGAATAAATACCAATTTTGAGAATATTTAAGACATATATTTACGAAATAAAGACAATTTATTGTTCAAAATAAATCCACTCTAATAAAGTAGGTTTTAAAAGATATCATCTGCTGTTTTTCCTGTCTCCTATTTAAGGAAATCCTGGTTTATATGTTTAGCGACCGGCCGGGCTATATAAAACCATCTATTCTTGAACATTCCATTTGTAATCAATATAATGATAATCGAAATTATTATTATCAATTATATCTATCTGAACAAATCCTTCTTCCATACCATGCATTTTTCCCATCCACCATTTACCTGAAAATGAAGGAGCTGAAATCACCGTTGTTTTGTTCAACAGATGTAAAACTTCATAATAATGTATATGCCCCTGCAATATTAACCGGAGGTTTTTATTTTTAAACAATTGAAGGATTTCTTCGCTGTTTTCAATCGCTGTTTTATTATTGTTGGCGTTTGTTCCGCCGCCATACCATTGAGACAGAGTCGTAATTAACGGCACATGCGTCATTATAACAACCGGGGTAGTATCGGATAACTGTTCAATATCTTTTTGAAGCCATTTCAATTGAATGGAATCGAGTCTTCCGATATATTTCCTGTCTTCAGTAATCATCATATCATCCAGGGAGATAAAATGCCATCCCTTATAGTCGAATGAATAATAGCGGGGGCCAAAATATTTTTCATAGAGCTTCTTGCCATAGAGAGGATGATCGACATCTATCTTCTTGTTGTAAACAGCAAAATGATCATGATTGCCGATAGCATAATATAATGGGGCATTCAATTTTGTCGCTTTATCCAAAAACAAACGACATTGCTCTTCGGCTTCACCCTGCGATCGTCTCAAAGCATCATACAGAATATCTCCTCCCACGAGAATAAAGTCCGGATTTAATTTGTTGATCGTATCAATTGCTGTATCCAATGCCTGGGGTGCTCCGTTTTTTTCATGGTAATGCACATCAGCCATAAAAATAAACCTGAAATTATCCTGGGCATATAAGCTGAATACCCAAAAAGCGATAACAACGAATGTGATTATTTTTTTCATCATAAGGATCTACAAATATAAAATGAATAGTATGCAGTCGAATACCACTTATCCGATAAAAAATAGGTAAGTAATATAAGCTGAAACGATCTGAAGAAAAATGAAAGGGCTCAACAAACCGCCAAACCCTTTCATCGTTTAATATCCTTCTACGAGATATAACTAAATTGACGTAAAACCAACACTATACATTCAGGATAAATCTTCTATTGTGCGGGAGCATCATATTTATAGCTATAGATCTTATTATCCTTTGTATACACCAGATAAGCTTTGCCGTCAGGAGCAAAACCGAGTGACAGATCATCAGCTTCAGCAGACTCCAGTACAATGGGAGTAGTCCAGTCCTGCGTATCTTTATCCAAAGAGACAACTGACGGGAAAAAACTTTCATTCCTATAGAAAAGATAGGGCACTCCCAGGGGAGAAACTGCCAGATCAAAATTAAACAATCCGCCGGAAGCACTTCCGATAGAACTACCCACACTGGATATTTCTTTTGTTTCAGCATCATACCTGATCACTCTATGTTTGGCAACACCTTCAGAACTATCGTCGACCAAAGCTGCAAACACATTTCCTTCTCTATCGACAGCTATAGCAAAATCTCTCAAATTAATACCGGTTGCATTTTCATCACTCCATTTGTCAATAATAGCAGTCCAGTTATTGTTCTCATATTTATAAACCGATACAGAATTGGGAGACACTGCATTATAAACCCCCAGATAAATTGCATTATCCAATTTTTCCGATACCAATAAATAGGCAACCAGGCCAGAGGCTCTTCCGGGAATTGTAGCGTTATTACTCCATATACCATTTTCAAAAGTATTCACGCTTAATTCCCTTCTGGCAAGGACATTGTCACGACCGTCATACATGGCGAATAACATCAGTTTATTATCATTTACGTAGTTGATAGTATGATAAGTGACTTTATTGGTTGTTGCCGGGGTATTTCCAAGGGAACTCCAGGTGGTACCGTTCCATGATTTTACCGAAGCCTGGCGGGAGATTGTACTTGTATAATCCAGATAAGAAACTGCAGGAAGATCATCGGATTTAAAAGCAATATCAAAATAAGAATCCGCACGTCCTTCCGAAACCTGTCCCAATGAAGACCAGGTACCTTCTTTTAAAGACATCACGGCGAGAGCTTCATCGTCTGTTGCTTCCCGATCCATCCTATACGCGATATAAGGGATACCGGCCGGACTGACTTTCATAATTAAAGAAAGGGTTTCCTCGGCAACAGGAGGTAATGCGGTCCAGACATAAGCGGGCGCTTTCCCTACGGTTACAGTATATTTCACATTTGCCGTGCCTTCAGATACAAAATAATCAACAGGTCCCGTAAAATCATTTGCTGTTACACCGCTTTGCTGAACAACTTCTTCTACCTTCACTACATCGTTCTCCGAAACGGTAAAACGTGCCACTAACCGGGTTTTATCCACATCTTCAGGAAGCAGGACAGAAATAGATGTCTGGTTGATGGGCGATACTACATAGTCCTGTACAATGATACCTTCGTTATCTTCGACATAAAATCCGAAAGAGGTCATTGCAGCCTCATATACGGGTGTGTCTGGTTCATCGGATGAACAGGAGGCCAATAAGATAGCCAGCGTAAGAGTAAATAAAAATAAACTTTTAAACTTCATAATTACATTAATTTATTGATGAGTGATTTGAATGTTATTTGTTTTTTGGGGAAGCAATACCGCTTCAATCATATTATTTATATTATAATACTGTGATAAGAATTCAGATAGTTCTTCATTTGTAATATTATTCACAATATCCCGGAAATTGGAAATATAGCTCCAGTCTTCGTTTCCATTGAATGTTGAATTTCTTATAAAAGAACTCCAATAAGAATCTTTCTGCACATTTACAGCCATATCATTTATCAGGTTCAACTTCACATTCTCGACTTCACTATCGTAGCCATGCGGGTTTTCAGACATTTCTTTCAGGATAGTTTTAATTTTGGCAATCAGAAGCGGGTAATTGTCAGGTTCAGAAGCAAATGTAATTGTATTGCGGGCCAGCTCGGAAGGATATTTCCTGGAACCGGAACTCACACTTACACTGTACACCATCCCCATTTTTTCCCTCAGTTCAGACAACAATTTCATTCTTAATACGTTGCTCATTATATCACTTTTCAAATCATAACTGTCTTTCTTATCCGGTATATCGGTATGTTGAAAAATCAGTGAAACAACAGCGCGTTCAGAATCACCTGCCGGCCGCACCAATTTAGCTGCAGATGTGTGCATTTTACCTCCATCATAAATAAATGGCATTTCAGATTCATCTTTTAATCCGGGTAAAGATCCTATATACCTGTTGATATACGGACTTAACGTTTCAAGTTCCCTATCTGAGATAATAACAAAAGTGAAACCGTTAGCGTCTCCGAAAGCCTTATGAAAGACCGGCAGCATCTTTTCAAAATGTACCTGTTCTTCGACGATTGAATCGGTTATCTCTCTTGTCACATAATCTTCCCCTTTCATCAGATAATTCAGATCCCGGTAAAAAACAGTTTGGTCTGTAATATTCTTATTCCGGTAATTCTCTATTGATCGTTTTTTCATCATCTCAAAAACGGAAAAATCG
>NZ_CALNAT010000243.1 GCF_937873925.1 uncultured Proteiniphilum sp.
GCTATTGTTCAAATAGATAAACATCTGTTAGCTGTAAAACACAAATAAGTAGTTTACCACTATTTTGAATTTGTGATGCCCTTGTCTTAAAATGAAATATCTCAATGATCTCTTGATATTTTTGCCTCATTTACAAGGCGCACACCCTATAAGGTTTGTCAACGATGTGATGATATGTAACACTTAATTATGAGAACAAATTACCTGTAGATTTCGAAGAGATACTTCGATCTATCAATTTTAATTTGCCTTCAGTCGGTTCTTCATAAGCGTTTGTAGATTGAAGATAACTGTTCAGTTCGTCAAAATTCTGCCCGTAAAGATTATCACTAAAATGATGTAATTTCTCCATTACACGAATATAAGTGTCCGGCTCTTTTTTGCGGGATAGTTTTCGTAAAGCTAATAGATAGTCTTCTCGAAAAACAGTTGGAATGATAATTCGGGATTGTTCTCCTTTGACGAGTTCAGCATTCATCATTATACGGGCAACGCGTCCGTTACCATCTATGAACGGGTGTACTTCACTAATCATAAACATCATATATATAGCTTTAGCCAATGGTTCTTTCAATAATTGAAAGTAACGAAATCCATATCGTAAAGTGCCCTCTACTAACTGGGAATCGACAAAAACAGTATTTCCTGCCTGGTTGTTTACATCTTTGAAAACTCCCGGCTTACGGTCGGGACGTGCGGACATCATTATAGTGTGACGGTGTTTAAGTAGTGCAAATAACTCATCCACAGTTTGTGGTGTTTTTTCCATTTCATGACGATTGGAGAGTATTGCAAAAGTACCCAATATATCGTGGGAGTCTTCGAATCTTTTTGGAATGGTAACGCCTGTATCGACAATCTTTTTAGCTATTGCTACTTCAAATTTTGTTCCTTCAATATAGTTGGAAAAATAACTCTCAAAAAAAGAAAACATACGGAATGATTCTTCATCTGTATTCCGGTCTCTACGTTCTATGAAAAAACGTTCCTTTAAATTATCAAACAGTGATTCAAAAAGTTCTATCCGATTTTCATCAAAAGGACTACCTGTAGCTCGTGCTTTTGCTTTCTCACTTTCCAGAATGCCACTACTGTGTGTATTGGGTAGAGCGGAGATAATATTGGTTAATTTTTCAAATTCTGATTGCATCGCCAGATCTTTGGCAACTTCACGGGCTTTGTCCCGGAATTCGTTCAACCGTTTTTCTCCCCCGAGTAGTACCATTCGCTCCAACCGTTCTTCAATGGCTGATTGTGGCAAGGTTTTTTCTTCTCCATCAATATTTCTTCGGGATGGTTGTAAATTTTCGAGTATATACCTGTATTCGGAAGCAATATACAATCCATTGTGTGGAGCATCATTGGTGTGGGGGGGATGGCCTTTATATATATTGACCGTTATTCCGGGTAAATCTGTTACACGGCGATTAAATGATGATGTCAAATAAAAGTGTCCATTTTCGGTGGGACGAAGTTCTATGGCACTACGGTGCGAAATGACGGAATTGGGGTAACGCCACGCCAAAATCTCAAAAAAATTGCGACGGATAATATATTCCGGAGAATCCTTTATATTGGCTGTATAAATACGCGATGCCAGCTTACGTAATTTCCCTTGTAAAACCAACTTCGTGAGTTTTCGCAACAAATTAGGGCCAGACGATGCAAATACTATTTCTTTATCCAATCCATATTCTCTTGTGTAAGTTAAATCTGCAGTTATCAAGTTTTTTATAAAAAATCCTGATAAATCGTTCGGCGTGATAAAATTAGTGACATAAACAATCCATTATTTTTCAACAAGTTATTAGAAATGAGTTATAAATGAGTTAACCAAGAGAAGGCATGAAAAAATTCCTTATCAGGGAGGAATCGCAAATAACTATTTATTAATTTATTAAAACATTTGATCATGAGAAAGAAACTTTTATCGGGTATATTTGCCCTTGCACTTCTACTAACCCCGCAGGTTACGGAGTGAATCAAAGTATGAAAAGTAATGTTGGTCTTTCAGATTACTATTAGTTGTAATTATGCAGATCTCGCAGATGATGTTTTTAGCGGGACTTTTATGTGGCGCTGCCAAGGTTGTTCCTATGCTATTTGCAAAAATTGAGGTAGTAGTTCTACTTGTACTCGTTATTAGTAGAAAATCAACTAATTAATTATGCTTAATTGATAAGGGTGTCGCAAAATAAGAGCCCCAGTATCTGTTTTTAAATGATTTTAATTCTCGGATTATCAATCTGTAAAGATTTTTTCAACCGAACTATTTTCAACAAAGGCGAACCCCCTTTGTTTTATAGTTGGAAGCATAAACGGAACTGAGTATTATTTTGAGATACCCTTAATCTTATTATAAATACAAATTCATTATGAAATTAAATATACTATCTATTATACTTCTCATCCTTTTTTGTTTTGTCTTTTCTTGTAAAGATAAAAAAGAAACGACCAGGCATTTAATTCAGATAATAGATGAAAAAGAAACAGTATTCAGTGCGGGGGAATTGGTTTTCAAAGAAGATCTGATGCAATTTTTTGATATGTATATCACGGACTCTCTTGTCTTTCTTACATCCCAAAGAAATGATAGTCCAATCACAGCCTTATCATTAAAAAACTTTGAACGTGTCGCAGAACTGGGAGATAGGGACCAGGGGCCAGAAGGTATTGACTTTCCGCTCTTTCTGAAGAATCTTTCAAGAAAAGGTGATGTCGAACTTCTAGACCTAAATAGGATGAGCCTTATGCATATTGGGTATAATTTTGAGAAAAATCGGTATACGATGGAAAAAGAAATGATGCCGGATTCTCTTTGGCCAAGTATCAGCATGAATAAAATTTCTGACACTCTTTACTTCGCAAATGGTCTTGAACATTTTAATAAAGGCCTCTATTTTAAATGGAATAAACAAACGTCCATTATTAAGGAATGGATACCTTATTATCCTGAAACCAGGAAAAAATATGATGAGGATGTTACCCCTCTATACAGAAATACCATTCTGGCCAATAAAGAGAAAGGCATAGTTGTTAGTGCGTTGACATATTTCAATAGAATAGTCGCTTTCGATTTTAACGGTAATATTCTTAAAGATATACAAATCGGAAAAGAAGCCATTGAACCGGTTATTGAGGATTTCGAACTACTCAAATTTTCGGATGGTGCAGAGTTGTTCTTTCTAAACGTGGTGGGATCTGATAATTATTTCTATTGCTTGTGGAACCGGAGTGAAATAGGTCTTGATAAAGACAAAAGAAAAAATTCAAAAATATTTGTTTTTGATTGGGATTTGAACCATGTCTCAACAATTCAGGCAGACCAGCCACTTGTTGCTTTTGATGTTGAACCTTATGATAGATACTTTCTGGGGCTTTTTTCAGATGATGAAGCAGATACAAGTATCTATAAATTCGCTATAGAATTGTAGTTTACAATCGAAAATTAAACAAATATTGATAATTAAACACGACAACCAGAACTTTAGAATACATGAATTTGTCGATACTCCATTCTTTAAATCAACATTCTCCTATTGTTTTGGTGCTTATTCGAGAAAAGAAAGAAAAGATATTGATAAGTCGAGGTTTGATAGTTAAATGAAATGTTTCAAGGCTTTTTTACTATTTTCTCTTTTATTTATCTCCTGGACATCTACTATGAATGGCCAGGAAATAAAAGATATACTCAAAGAGCGAATCAGGAAGTCGATTATAACTTCTGGTATGCCACTTATTCAGAACTAACCGTTTCAAATAGAACAGCAAATGCAAAAAGAAGATGTACTAAAAGTCTCTCCTTTTACCAAACTTCCCACAAAAGCCGACTGTATTCTTATTATGCGAAGGCAAGAGGTGATGAAAATCCATATGCAGAATTATCCTACCAATTCGTCACCCATCAAAGAGATGATTGCTCCCACCAATTCGTCGCCCATTCATATGCGTCTGATTGGCTCGGCAGAGCATGTGATAGTCGGAAAACCGTGGCGTATTTATACTAATCCGGCAATACATCCGCACCGGGAATGCTCGTCGTGCCAAATGGTAGAAATTTTGACCCAACCTATGCGAGAAACGAAAGGCGACGAGCGAGGACGGATCGGTTAGTAAAGGCATATAATAACGATTGGTGAAGATACAATCATACTAAAAACATTTCTTTGCTATAAGCAGGATGTACATTAAAAGCATTGGCAGACAGGAAGAGAGAACATAATTACTGATACTCTTAGATTGGTTAAGTATGCTGATCCTTTTCACCTATTTACAATCTTTGTTAGCTTTAAATATATTGAAAATCATAGGATTATCCTTATTTTTATATAGGGTTATGCTTTTATATTTCGAATATTAGTTAGTTGATAAATAATTGCCGACTTATGAGATTGTAAGTCGATTAATACCAAAGGACTTCGCCGTCTTTGTATAGAAAGATTCTTTCACTACTGGCAGGATTGTTTTTTGCCCATTGCTGATTGCGCAATCGACCTCTCTTTATTAAGCCCTCTTATGCCGGAAGCCATTATTAAATCCGAAACAAAGGAGAGAGTATCGTCTTTGTCAAAAGGGATAATATCCGATTCGATATGATCCGGGGTGATAATCCGGTTTTGATCATCGTAAAAAGTAATTTCCGAAATAGCCGTAGTGTCTGACCTGAAACATGCCATTATCCGGTCGTGTGATAAATTGGTTATTACAGTATATATAACAGATTCTAAAGGAATAGTGTCAGGCAATATAAGAAGTGACTTTGGGTAACCTGAATTTCCCCCATAGATTCTCTGCTCAACACATCTTCACTGTTTTATTGAATCTCCTTGCCGGGTGGGGGAATATCCACCTGTTTTTCCTCTACCAATGAGGCAACCTCCTTGTGATTACGTATTCTGGAGATGGTGTTGTCCTCCGCTACGCCGATGATAACGCCGAACTCATAGAGATGGGTTATAATCAGCCCCTCCTGATGAAGTTGTTGCGCCACAACGCTCAGTCGGTCCAGATAGATTTCCGATATGGTAATTACGATTTGTCGCATATTCTTTCAATTATGGGGCTATGGAGAGGCCTATGCCTACATCTTCAGCCGGTAAGGGAAGGGGTAGGGCGTTTTTTCTTAATTCGCTTTCAATCATCGCGGGGGTAGCATTCGGAAATTTTTCGAAAAGGAGAGCTGCAATACCGGCCACATGAGGAGTAGCCATACTGGTACCCGAAATGGTACGGTATCTTGCCGGCATGGGCCAGGAGGAGTAGACTTCTACTCCGGGGGCAGCCATATCGACCAATCCGGAGGGGTTGACGGCACGGTTCGAAAAATCGCCGACCTGCAGGTCCGAATCTATCGCGGCTACGGCAAGAATGGAAGGGCAATCGGCCGGGCTTGCCACGGGGCTGAACCGGTTCTTTGAACGCCTGCTGTCGTTACCTGCCGCAGCTACGATCAACGTCCCTTTCGAAAGGACGAACCGGGCTGCCCGCTCATAGGCCATGTCGTAGCTTTCTCCTTCCGATACCCGGGAGCCGAGGGACATGGAGAGCACTTTGCATCCGTTATTGGCAGCCCAGGTCATCCCATTCAATATCCACGACTGGGCACCGCTCCCCTGGTTACTTAACACCTTTCCCGCGTAGATATGCGCGTGGGTAGCCACACCGTAACGCTTTCCCTGCGGATCGGCCGACCCGCAGGCGATGCCGATACAATGTGTGCCATGTCCGTGGAGGTCGTCGATGGCCTCATCGGGAACAAACGACATAGGGATAATCTCGCGTCCTTTGAAATCGGGATGATCGATATCAAAGCCGGTATCCAATACCGCCACCTTTACACCAGTGCCGGTATATGAAGAGTGCAACGCCTCCGTGATACGTATTCCCCAGGTTGCCCCGTTGCTGTTATCGTTGTCCGTGGGAAGCTCATCGGGGATATAGACTACCTTCTCCGGTACAATCAAAAAGCCGGTACCGGATAATTCCATCTGTTCCACTTTTTCCTCTTCCACGCCGACCAGTGCTATACCCAGTTCATTGAAGACCAGTGCATCGGCGTCTTTCAATTTATTCTCATCCCATGGTGCGGAGATAAAATCGGCCGTAGTGGCAACGGAAAGTTTCCATCTCTTTTCGAGCAGGTGGATGACTTCCAGTATCTCTTTACTGTTTTTGTCGAGGATCAGGAAATAACGGCCGGTATAACGCGGATTATCATCCGCTTCTTTATCGTAGATATCCCGGATGAATTTTTCCAGGGAGGCGGCCGATACGATATTGTCTTTCAGGAAGGTTTGTCTTCCGAGTTTTGGTGGTTGCATAGTTCTTTTTCTTTTTTCCGTACTTCTTCTCTCCAGAAACTAATTTCAGCCTTTTGTTTCCTGTTCTCCTCCATTAGGGAGAAAAGGTTCGGGAGATAAATCCTTGTGTAGAAATAACCGATAATGAATCCGGCGACGAGAGAATAGATGATCAGCGCAATTAGAAGCGGTCTGGCAAAATCAACCTGAAGCATTTGGCTACTGTTGTCAATAAGATAATCGGCCAGGCTTTGCAGGTAACCGGGTATCTTGCCTAATTGTGTAAGGGTGACCCCGATGATTATTTTGGTAAGCCAGTCCGATACATCTTCCAGGTTGGTATTGGGCATATATTTTGTGCTTCTGTCATAATCCTCCTGCGGGTTGTAGTTCCTGTTCAGTTTGGGAATCCCGAACAGAAAACCCAACAGCCCGCCTGACAACATACAGGCAAAAGTAACAATGATCAACAGCCCGAAGAGATCCCAGTAGCTTTGGGAAATGTTGGCGCCGGCCAAGCAGGCAATCAGCCCGGGCAGGATCATCGCAAAGGGAAACAGGTGAATATAGCGCCCTGTTCCGGTTGAAGGTTTGTTCGCGTTCATGGTTTTTCAGTATGATTAGTTACTTCACTTCGCCCCTACGCATAGCCACAGCTATTGGCGGGAGGCGATCCGTACCCTACACCGGTAGGTTCCACTGTCGGAAGCCCGGCACTTTTATGCGGGAAACTGTGCGGGCCGATTACGTTGCATTACGACGGCAAGGTAATAAAATCTTTTGACCCTGACAAGGTAAAACAGAAGTTTCCCTTATTTAAAACAGATTTTCATTCTCCGTATCCCGTTTCGGGATACGTATACTGTAGGGGTAACTTTAGCAAGATGATTCTGACAAGGTGAAAAAGCAAAAGGCATCGGCAGGGATACCGATGCCAAACATTGATTTGCTGTGATAATCAAATGTTGAAAGAAGGTGATAATCCTTCTCTATTATCTTTTTAGTAAAAATGAGCGTATAATTTATCGCTATTCGTCTTAAATATATAATAAATATGTCTGTAAAGTTATGGATGTTGCTTGTTAATAGATAGTAAAATTGACAAAATATCATTGTTGATTTTACAATAATTCAAAAAATACAATAACCTATTTTTTTTGATGAAATCATACCATTCCTCAAGGAGATATAATTTTATAATATAGTTTATTTACAGGTGTTTGTCTTTCCATTGCATAGTTGTCATCCCGACATATCTTACGAAGCACTTACTAAAATAGCTCTTGTCGGTATATCCTGTCTTTTCGCTCACCTCTTCAATTGTCATATTTTTATTTGTTGCCATTATCCGTTTTGCCTCGTCGATACGTAACCCATTGATCCATTCATTGAAGGTTTTTTGTTTTGATCTGTTGATGTATTGTGACAGATATGACCTGTTGGTGTAAATTTGTGATGCTACTGTGGCAATGGTGATTTTCGGGTTGGTAAATAACTTCTGTTGTTCCCACCTTTCTAGGGCTCTTTCTATCTGGGAGAATGTGAGGGAGGATGAGGTTACCGGTTTTTCTTCTTCTTCTTCTTCTTCTTCTTCCAGTACCGGTTTCATGACGTTGAAAATATTTTTGTAATTGAGGAAGTGAACGGCGTAGCCAATATAGAAAAGAATAACCACTATGTGAAAGGGTCCGGCAACTTCCGGGATGGGAAGGGTCAGGGTGGCGATCGTAACGATTATGCCGCAAATCAACAAGAATAGGGAAGAGGTATGTATCCATTTCAGGCGGTCGGTTCCCACTCCGGTAAAATAATTATCCACTCTTTTCCGGTATTTCCTGTATTGGACAAAGAAAAAGCAAGTAACGGTCAGAAGGGCGATTACAAAGAAAAATAAGAGACTATAAAAGACTATGTTGGCTATTTTTTCACCCCAATTCAAAAGATTCGATAATATACTGAACAGAGAAAGGATAAACACCGGGATCAACTGGTATATCAATAATTTAATCGATAAATGCTTGTAATTAAGCAAGGTTATGCTTACATATGTAAACAGAAACAGTTGGAAGGCAGAGAAAATGAGAATTAACGCTTTAAGGGAAGGGAGGTCCAATTTCTGTAATCTGCCGGTCATTATAAACATACTGAAGATAGTGAATAGCAAATAGCTAAAAGCCATGATATATTTTGCCCTGTTGTAATTACGCAGGTTCTTGTCGTGAGGTGTTGAACCGAAAGCAAGTACCAGAGAGAGTACGAATGTGGTCCAGAAACCTCCGGTAGCTAAAAAAATGTAGAGATTGTCAATCATAGGCTTGCAGATCTTAAGTTTTGAGGAAATCAGCTATTGCGTTAAAAGGATATTTATGTGGTATCGGATTGGCTGTTGTGAGCATTTTTATTATCGGGAGGCTTTGTATACCGAATTTTCTCCCTGAACTGACGGGGTGTCATGCCCATTTCCTTACGAAAGGAATCGAAAAATACGGATTTTGTGCGAAAACCTACTTCCAGTACTAATTCGTCCATGTTGTGATGATATCTGGGATCATTCTTGTTTTCAAAAATTCTGATCACTTCACGGATCCGGTATCTGTTGACGATTTCCGTGAACCTCATCCCTTGTGAATTGATAGCTTTCGACAGGTAGCTGCGGTTGGTACCCATCTCCGTGGCAACCCTGTTTAAATCGAGATCAGGTTGCAGATATCTTTTGCCATCTTCTAACCAGGCTTTGAAATCATTGAAGAGGAAAGACTCTTTCCGCTCGATGGAGCCGGGGGATTTTGGTTCTTTCACTTTCTTTTTTTTATTGTAGACCAGGATAAATAGGACATTGACCATCACCAATAAGCCGAGGGCAGTATGAAATATGAGCCGGTTTCTTCTTTTGTCGCTCTGCAGTTGATTTATTTTACGGGCGGCTTTGTCCAGTTCAATTTGTGTGTTCGTGAAATTTACAATTCCTTTTGCAGATAATTGGTGATACCTGTTCTGGTTGATCCGGGCCGAATCAAGAAGTAGCTGTGCTTTCACCGGATCGGTTGTCAGAAATGCATTTGACAATTCTCTGTAAGCATCGTACTGTAAATTTTCCCATCGGTGATCTTTCATGACTTCAATGGCCTGCATGGCATATTTTTTTGCTTCTTCGTACTTGTCTAGTTGATTGTAAACAGAAGCCAATCCGATGAGAGCTACCGATTTATGTCTTTTGGATCCAAAGAAACTATCATCTATCCGGACCACTTTTTCGAATGATGCGATGGCGACAGGGTAGTTTCCCTTCAAACTTTCAATCGTACCCATATAATTGTAGATGGAAGCCTGCTTTTGCGGATCACGGGTAAAGTCTGCCGTCTCCATCGCCAGTTTTGCGTAGTATTGTGCCCTGTCTGTCCGCCGTAGATTCAGATTAGTTTTTAGCGCTACAATATAGAGGTAGTAGAGCTCTTCCTTATCATTGTACTTCTTCAACGTTGTTTCCGCCTCATTGATTTTTTCCAGGGCTTCATCGAATGAACCCAACTCTGCATAGAAGCTTGCCAGGAACTTTTGATTCACCGCTACACTTTTGTCTGATCCGGCTTCACGGTAATGTTCACCCGACCGGTGAAGTAAACCGATGGCGTGCTCATAATTCTCGTAATAATACATGATCCTTGCCATTACACGTTCAATCAGGGCGCGGCATCTCATATCGTACACTTTACTTTCCACGACTGCTGAAGCTGTCTGAAAAGCCTGTTGAAGATGATTCAAGCGGAATTGGGTCAATGCCATGATACCCTTATAGTAGTAGAGATCACGTGCCTGTAACACTTCAGGACGGATACCCTGCAATATGATTTCGGCGCTGTCGGCTCTTCCGGATTCACTGAGGGCTGCAGCTTTGAAAATATTGTATACATACCGGATATTTTCGGGCAGGTGGGCCGGATCCGGATCGTCTGAATGTAACAGGCTATCATTCTGATTTTCAATAAAAAAAAGGTCTATGATTTCTTCCAATGGAGCCGGATACCGGGTATTTGATTGCCGGAGACAGGACACAGAAAGAAATGGCAAAAAGAACCACAGAATAAAGATTGTCATTGCTTTTATATAGCAGGTAGTTCTGATCCCGTTTATACTGTCAAATATACAGAATTTTGTGATAAGTGCCAAATCTACATTCTTTTTTTAATATAAACACTTTTTTAGGTAGTTTGTTATTAAATATGACAAAATAAATATCTGTTTTTTTATCTTTGTCGGGAATAAAATGGAAGAATCATTAATTTTGCCGGTATAAAGAAGGTAATGCGTTTCGGTCCCTCTATGTTTCCTGCATACCGGAAGCCTTACAGCTACGTTGAAAGATAAGGATAACACAACTTTTATATGTAAGAAGATGAAAAGAAGTATCGTTAATTTATTGTTAGTGACCACTGTTCTCCTGTTTTGCATGGTAAGTATTCTGCCGGCGCAGAATTACGGTGCGTCAGAATATTTGAAAGGAGCCGTTCCTCTGGAGGATGGAGCAGTGGTTTTCCGTGAATCTTTCAGTGCCCCGCACATAAGCCGGGATTCACTGATGCGCCTTACCAGGGAATGGATCAACGGGAGAGATAATCCGGAAGAAGAGCGTTCGAGCAGGGTATTGATTTTCGAGGAAGAGAAGGGTCTCGTTGTCGGTGGATGCCGCGAAAAACTCGTTTTTAAATCGGCTTTACTGGTACTGGATCAGGCAGATATTAATTATTACATTCACACAACTTGCACCGACGGCGCTGTTGATATGGCAATTATCAGGATCAGGTATGAGTACGAAGAGGATCAACGATATACTGCCGAAGAGATGATCACGGACGAGGTGAGCCTCGACAAAGATCAGGGCAGGATTTTGAAATCTTCGGAAAAATGGAGAATAAAAACGATCGATTTCATGAGGGACTTGTTCAGAGATTACAACAATTTCCTTTCTCGTAATTTGTAAATAAAAATGAGAGGAGAAAATGCTATCCGATAAAATAGTAAGCCAATGAAGGTATTGGGGTTCAGCAGTCGTTTTTTCAGAGGAGAAAGTAAACCGGTACAGATAAATTTGAGATATTTACTCTCTTTTTAGCATCTATGTGTAAAACGGACCTGTATCGATTTTGAAGATATCGAATTAATGGTTATCTTTGCACCCGCAAATGCGAAAAATCAATTTTAAAAGAAACTACTAAATGGCAACAAAACTTCGGTTACAGAGAAGAGGACGCAAAAATTATCCCTTCTACCAGATTATTGTTGCAGATAGCAGAGCACCACGAGATGGAAAGTATATTGAGAGGATAGGTTCATACAATCCGAACACAAATCCTGCTACGATCACTTTAGATTTCGACAGAGCTTTGTATTGGCTGCAGACAGGGGCACAACCCACCGACACGGTTCGTAATATCTTATCGGAAGAGGGTGTATTATTGAAAAAACATCTTCTCGGAGGTGTGACAAAAGGCGCTTTTGATGAAGCGGAAGTTGAAAAAAGATTCGAAGCATGGAAAAATTCGAAATCGCAGCTTACCCAGAAAATCAAAGACAAGGATGATGAACAAAAGCGGGCCGAAGCAAAAGCTCGTCTGGATGCTGAGAAAGAGGTTAACAAAACAAGATCGGAAGCTTTGGCTAAGAAGAGGGCCGAAGAAGAGGCTGCCAACGCACCTGCTCCTGTAGTTCCGGTTGCAGAAAAAGTTCCGGCTGTAGAAGAAGCGGTTGCAGTAACCGAACCGGCCGTCGAATCAGCAGTTGAAGAGACAGGTGAAACAGTGGTTGAAGAGGCAGTTGAAGTCACGGCTGAAGACACAGTTGAGACCAAGGTTGAAGAGACTTCAGCCGAAGTGGAAGAGACTTCAGCCGAAGTGGAAGAGACTTCAGCCGAAGTGGAAGAGACTCCTGCAGCCAAGGAAGAGCCGGAAACAGAATCTCCCGAAGCACCGGCTGAAGAAGAACCTGCTGCCGAGGAAGAAAAAGAAGAAAAAGCGGAATAAGCGAAAAAAAACATACATTATTAAAAAAGCCCGATGCAAATGCGCCGGGTTTTTTTATGGGTTTTATTAGAGGGTTCTGCCATACATTTATGGGGCAGCAGATTTAATTATCGCATGATCAGATCTGAATAACATACCTTTATTTCTCCCGGAACCCCAGGCTGAGCAAAGTATTCAAAACCGTGGCATGCGTATGAAGAATCCGGTAAGCCGGATACTCTCTCCGCAACGGATAGTTAGAACGGAACCAGTAGAATTTTTCGGGTGAAGATTTCAGAGCGGTTGTCTCCGTCAACGGGTTATAAGTGTGCCAAACGGCGTGCGGAAGTTGATATTCGGGGGTGATTTCCTGGAGATCAATGACCGGTTCCGAAGGGATTGCTATCTCCTGATACTGTGGTTCTTCAATACCGATATTGAAGAATCTGTTTAGATTTTCGAGGCTCATCTTTGTGGCGGTCCATTTGCCGTCGGCGCTATAGCCTGCAATATGGGGCGTAGCGATATGGGCCATTCGGAGCAACTCCCTGTCAATTTCCGGTTCGTTCTCCCAGCAATCGATTACCACTCCGGCAATATTTCCGGTATGGATTGCTTTTTTTAATGCTTGGTTATCGGTGATACCTCCGCGTGCCGCGTTGATGATGAATGGTTTTTTTTCGACTGATTCAAGGAAACGATCATCCGCCAGATGATGCGTTTTGTGTTCGCCTGTTTTAGTCAACGGAGTGTGAAAGGTGATGATATCGGCTTCCCGTTGTATGGTTCCAATATCCACAAATAGACCAGCACCTTCCCGTTCTTGTCTCGGAGGGTCGTTCAACAGTACGCGCATCCCCAGCTTTCTACAGGCAGCCCCTACCTTGCTTCCTACATTTCCCACACCCACTATTCCAATGGTTTTTTCTTTCAGGTCGAATGGATATTTTTCAGCCAGATATAACAAAGAGGCTGTTACATACTGTTCCACCGAAGCGGCATTGCAGCCCGGCGCGGTACGCCAGGCAACTCCGTGAGCATCGCACCACGCCGTGTCGATATGATCAAATCCGATGGTGGCGGAGCAGATCAGTTTTACCCGGCTTCCCGAGAGGATCTCTTCTCCGAAATGAGTGACCGTACGCACGATAAGCGCATCTTTCTCCGTAATTGCATCCCGGGTGAATTGATTCCCCGGAAGGTATTCCACCTCGCCGAACTGTTCGGCGACCCCCCTGAGATAGGGGATATGTGCATCTGCCAGTATCTTCATAACTAAAAACTAAAAGTGAAAAATAATACTTAGATATACTGATTAACAGATTATCCAATCAATCATCAAATCGAGACGTCAACTATTGGCACATTGGCATATTAACTCACTGACACATTGATCCATTGATCCATGGCTTTGGCGGCCTTTCTTCCATCGCCCATGGCAAGAATGACGGTCGCCCCTCCGCGCACGATATCGCCGCCTGCAAAGATCATCTCGTCAGCAGTTTGCATGGTGTCGCTGTTGACTACGATTGTACCCCACGACGTGACCTCCATCCCGGTAAAAGTTTGTGGGATCAATGGGTTGGGAGAGACACCCACGCTCACAATCACCTCATCCACTTCTAACCAGACCGTATCACCCTCAAGGGCTACCGGACGGCGACGGCCGGACTGATCGGGTGCTCCCAGCTCCATGCGCTGTAACAGCATCCGTTGTACGTGTCCGCGTTCATCCCCTTCGTAACGGAGTGGGTTGTGCAGCGTGTAGAATTCGACCCCCTCCTCTTTGGCATGCTTTATCTCTTCTACGCGGGCGGGCATCTCCTCTTCGGAGCGGCGATAGATGATCATAGCTCTCTCGGCTCCGAGTCGACGTGCGGTACGAACGGCATCCATAGCGGTATTGCCGCCGCCGACTACGGCCACTTTTTTCCCTTTGTAAACCGGGGTGTCGCTCTCCGGATCGGCTGCCTGCATGAGGTTCACGCGGGTGAGGTACTCGTTACAAGACATGACTCCTATGAGATTTTCGCCGGGGATATTCATGAAATTGGGCAGTCCGGCGCCACTCCCTATGAAAATACCTTTGAATCCCTCCGCTTTGAGATCTTCCTGAGAGACGGTCTTTCCCACGATACAGTTGGTCTCGAATTTTACGCCCATCTTTTTCAGACCATCGATCTCGATATCCACAATATCGTTAGGCAGACGGAACTCGGGAATGCCATAGCGGAGTACACCTCCCAATTCATGGAGGGCTTCAAATACGGTGACATCGTATCCCTGCTTCACCATATCGCCTGCGAAGGCCAGTCCGGCAGGTCCGGAACCTACCACGGCAATCCTGACACCATTTGCGGGAGCAGTCTCCGGTACGGAGATATTTCCGCTCATGCGTTCGTAATCGGCTGCAAACCGTTCCAGATGGCCGATAGCCACAGCTTCTTTCTTTAGTTTCAGTGTATAGAAACACTGGCTCTCGCACTGACGTTCCTGTGGGCATACACGCCCACAGACAGCCGGCAGGGCACTGGTTTCCTTTAGCGTTTTAGCCGCTTCTAGAAATTCACCCCGCTCGATGTTCTTGATGAATTTGGGGATATTGATCTCCACGGGACATCCGGTGATACAGGTGGGATCAACACAGTCGAGGCATCGATGAGACTCGTTGACAGCTAATTCACGGGTCAACCCGAGATTCACTTCATCATAGGTACGGCTGCGCACGCTGGGATTCACCTCGGGCATCTTCACCCGGGGAATGGTGGTGCGGTCTTTGTTCTTTATCGACTTACGTAGCGCCTCACGCCACTCCTGGGCTCGTTCGGCTTTCAGATATTCACTCATATATTGTTTTGTTCTGTTTTCAGAATTTATGTACTACCGGCCATCCTTTACCCATTATCCTTTATCTTTATACACTCTTCACTCTTCACTCT
>NZ_CALNAT010000244.1 GCF_937873925.1 uncultured Proteiniphilum sp.
CCAAAGAAAACCTCAAAATCCGTAGAAAACGAAACCGTGCCGTTAAGTCGATTTATTATTTCTACAGGGGTTTTATACTTCAGAATGCGAATACTTCAATAAACGTCTGAAACAGTGTTTGAAGCTGTTAAAGCTGTTCTGAGAAGTCTTGTATATCATTCAATTCGATAACATTAAACCGTTTGATATATAATTTTTTCGGATTGTGAAGCAGAAGCAGTCATACGAATGTAATCTTGTCTTTCAACCCTCGAAATTCTTACCATCAGTATTTTTCCGATGTGGAAAAAGACGAATGTAGTAGAAAGTCAACTTTTGAGACCGGATTTTCATCCCTATTCCCGGCATTTACAAACTCTTGTATCTGTTTCCGGAGAGAGTCGGCTTACCTGTGAAGGTTTACCTTTCTACCGAAATAGAGCACAAAAGCAGTCACAAATTCTTTTAATGCCTGAAGATGGTTCATTCATCCGAGTCGGTCGCTATTTTGCAATCACCTCCATACAAGTATACCCCGTACAGTGGATTACATAACGAAAACTTTCGGTTCATCCGATAGAAACATTCAATGTTTCACACTTCTGAACAAAGAGAAAAACAAACGGATTTGCCGATCCCCTGAATGAAACTCTTCCCGTCGTGTACAAAATGTCAATGAACTCCTATATGTCTTATGTACGAAATCCGTACTTTATATCTCTCATTGTTGTTCTCTGCAAATATAACATCCCTGCCAAAGAAATTACAAATATTTTCGCCTGTTTTTATGAACAACTTCTTAACAGGTTATTAACAAGTTATGAACAGGATGTATGGAGTTGATGATGAGTGTGATAATGTTGGAAGGTGATAAAGTGATGGAATAGTTGATGACGATTTAGGCACTAAGGATGGGATGAAGTGAATTGCAAACCTACGATAGAAATGATCAGTGTGCTCAGGAAAAAGATTCTCCAAAAAGTGACCGGTTCCCTGAAGACCAGGATTCCAAGAATAACCGTACCTACAGCGCCGATGCCGGCCCACACAGCATAAGCGGTTCCTGTGGGGATGGGGTGGGAACCACCCATCGATTTGAACAGCAAAAACATGCTCAGGCTCACGCAGATAAGAAATACCGCCAGCCACATCCACATCTCTTTGCCCGAAGCCTGTTGCATTTTTCCCAAACTCATTGCAAAAATCGATTCAAACAGACCGCCGATAATCAGGATTATCCAGTTTATATTCATTATTCTTATTCAAATTAAATGGCGGGAGTGATCCCATCTGCCGGAGACAAAGGTAATAAAACGGGTTGATAAACACAATTCCCCGACATCCAAAAGCTATTAAGCAATAGATAAAGAGGCCCAGCCGGTTTGGGTATTTCTCTATATACCCTGATCAAACGCCTATAAATTACTCGAACCGGATAGATTTGGCGGGAGTGATCCTGGCGACCAGGTAGGAGGGTCCGATCATCATCAGGAGAGAGACAACGAGGGTCCCGATATTAAGTAGAATAATATAAAGCGGGTTGAGATCCACCGGCACGGCTGATAGGTAGTAAGTGGAAGGATCGAGTTTTAACAACTGAAATTTGTCCTGAATAAAACAGAACAATAAGGCGATAATATTTCCCCACAACATTCCCTGCACGATCAGGAAAGCGGAAAGATACAGGAAAACTTTACGGATACTGAAATCCCTTGTTCCCATCGATTTTAGCATGCCGATCATGTTGGTACGTTCCAGGATGATAATGAGCAGGCCGGAGATCATGGTGAATCCCGAAACCACTAACATAAGGATGATAATAACCCATACGTTCATATCGAGCAGATTGAGCCAGTTGAATATCATAGGATTGATATCCTTGATAGAACGCGTATAGAGGGTATTACCAAGGCGGTCTTTGTAAGACGCCATTTCGAAGAAGAGATCCTGTGCGATTCTGTCCAGATTGTTGTAATCCCATACCAGCACCTCTATGCCGCTCACCATGTCGGCGTCCCATCCGTTAAGGGTTGAAAGCACATTCTTTTCGACAACAACATACAGCTTGTCATAATCTTCGAAATTGGTACTGTAGATACCGGTAATATGGAATCGGCGGGCACGGACGGGCTCCTGCACGAAATAGCAGGTGAAACTGTCACCCGTCTTCAGCCGGAGTTTATTGGCTATTTCTTTCGAGATAATAGCCTGGTTGGCGGCAGCGGTATCGTTGGGCTGAATAATGGTTCCCTCCAGCATGTTCTTGCTGAAAAAATCCCAGTCATACTCTTCCGATACCCCTTTCAGTACCACTCCCATGAAATCATCGTCCGTCTTGATAATACCCGGTTTGGTAATGAACTTCTGAAAATGGCGGATGTCGGGATGAGCGGTCAGCAGGGCCGCAAGCGTATCGGTGAAGGAGATGGGCGTATGTTCATAGGAAGAGTTGCTCTCGAATGCAGTGATCTGGATGTGGGAGCCGAAGCCCACCACTTTAGCGCGGACTTCTTTTTTGAAACCCACAATGATACATACTGCCGCGATCATTACCGCCAGTCCCAGCGCAATGCCGGCAATGGCTATTTTGATGGCGGGCGATGAGACGCGTTTGTCGTTCTTTTTATCGCCTTTATAGATCCGCCTTGCTATGAAGAGCTCCGCATTCATGTATAATGTGGGTATATGGGTACGCTTCCAGCGCTTTTTCGAGCACTGTAAGTGCATTGTTCAGGTCGTCTTTGTTGAGCACATAGGCGATACGTACTTCGTTTCTGCCCAAGCCGGGAGTGACATAAAAACCGGATGCCGGCGCCATGAAAATGGTCTGGCCCTGATAACGGAAACAGGAAAGGCACCAGGAGCAGAAAGCGTCGGCATCTTCAAGGGGAAGCCGCGCCAGGGTGTAGAAGGCGCCCTGGGGCATGGGGGAATAAACGCCGGGGATCTTGTTCAGCCGCTCTATAAGGAAGTCCCGACGGCTCTTGTACTCGTCGAAGTTATGTTGCATGTAGACGCCATTTTCACGTAACGACGCGTTGGCGGCGATCTGCCCGATAAGGGGAGGACTCAGGCGCGCCTGGCAGAACTTCATGACGGTATCATGCACCTTGCGATTCTTGGTGATAAGTGCCCCAATACGAATCCCGCATTCACTGTATCTTTTGGATACCGAATCGATCAGCACCACGTTTTCTTCCACTTCCTTCAGATGGCAAGCAGAGATATAGGGTGTATCGTTGTAGATAAATTCGCGGTACACCTCATCGGAAAAGAGATAGAGGTCATATTTTTTTACAAGTTGCCTTATCTGCTCCATCTCGTGTGGCGTGTAGACGTAGCCGGTAGGGTTGTTGGGGTTGCAGATGAGGATCCCTTTGGTGCGCTCGTTGATCAGCTTTTCAAATTCTTCTACCGGCGGAAGGGCAAATCCCGATTCCATGGTGGAGGGGATGGTGCGGATGATAGCGCCGGCGGAGATGGCAAAGGCCATGTAATTGGCATAGGCCGGTTCGGGGACGAGGATCTCGTCATTCGGGTTAAGGCAGGCCATAAAGGCATAAAGCACCGCTTCCGACCCGCCTGCGGTGACAATGATCTCTTCGGGGCTGAGGTTGATATTGAATTGCTTATAATAATGTACCAGATTTTCCCGATAAAACCGGTATCCGTCGCTGGGACTATATTCCAATGTAGTACGGTCGATACTGCGGATGGCATCCAATGCCGATGCGGGAGAAGGTAGATCGGGTTGGCCGATATTGAGATGATAGACCTTTACTCCTTCTGCTTTGGCTGCATCGGAAAGTGGCGCCAGTTTTCGTATGGGTGATGGGGGCATCTGTACGCCCCGCTGGGATATCTGCGGCATAATGCTTATGTTGATTGTAACCTTTGTAAATCTTTTTTCCTTATAACAGATAAGCGGCAAAGGTAATAAAAAAGTTGGAGTATACTCTATTTGGGTTTAGAATAAAAGGGGGTTAGGTGGATTTGCTGAGGGGATAATGTGTCAATATTGAGAAGGTGGAAAAGTTAGGTGATTGGGATTAGTGATTATAGTAATTGGTAGTTAAGTATGTGCTGATTTGGGAATGTAATAAGGTGAGAAATCAAAATCGAAGAAAGCTGAATTCGTTAGAGAAATATTATATAAGTTTATGGTTATCAAAAGATAGAACCATATTCTTTACAGGTCTTTCGAATGATTAACAGTTATTATTGTGGTGAGATTATATCTTGTAAAAAGGATTATACGTAAGTTTGTCCCTTGAATATTAAAAAGAGAAAGAAAAAGATGACACGTAACACAATCTTAGTGATGATTCTTGTACTTGCGGCCGGATCGGTTGCCTGTACGGGACAAAAAAATGAAGAGGAAAAATTCAGAAAAGGATGGACTCTGGCATGGGAAGATGATTTCGACGGTAAGGCGAATCTCACTTCCTGGTCGAAAGTTTCCAGGGGGAAACAGCCTATGAACCGGTACATGAGTGATAACGAATCGCTGTACGTTCTTGAGGATGGACTCCTTGTTCTCAGAGGAGTAGGAAATGCAGCGGAGGATACGCAAATTCCGTTCCTGACCGGCGGCATTACCCGGCAAGGAGTGAAACAGAACAGCGTGAGCAGGATTGAAGTGAGAGCCCGTATGAATCCCGTGGCCGGGGCTGTGCCGTTTATTGCGCTCCTGCCTTCGGACGGAACCGAAAATATAGCCGTCAATATCATGGAGCGGTATGGTTATGATGAGTTTATCTATCAGTCGGTCACCTCTGAGTACACCACCACGGAAGGGATGCCGGATAATCCGCCTTCCAGCGCATTGGTCGGGGTGAATCCCAATCAATACCATATTTACGGGGTGGAAACCTATCCGGACAGCGTGGTCTTTTTTGTGGATAACAATCGTACGAAAAAATATCCCCGCATACTGACCGATATTCCGGGTCAATTTCCATTCAATGACATGGATTTAGATCTCTTTATCGGCGTCCGGCTTAACAAAGATGCCGATGCCGCAGAACTCCCGGCAGATATGTTTATCGACTGGGTACGGTATTATGAACCGCAAACAGCCGGTAAGGCGGAATAAGATTACAATATACTCTTTCGGGACGGTCATTCATAGGACGGCTATACGCCGCCTATGGGTCGTCCCGTTTTCTATACAGGAAAAGAGTGGTTAAAAAGTCGCTCTTCGGCCAGTTTTTCATATTTCGTACCTTTACGCCCGTAGTTAGCATAGGGGTAGATGCTGATGCCGCCCCGGGGAGTGAATATGCCGGTCACCTCGATATATTTGGGATCCATCAGCCGGATCAGGTCTTTCATGATGATGTTCACACAATCTTCATGGAAAGCGCCGTGATTACGAAAACTGAAAAGATAGAGCTTGAGGCTTTTACTTTCTACCATCTTCACATCGGGAATATAATCGATGCGGATGGTCGCAAAATCGGGTTGCCCTGTGATAGGGCAGAGGCTGGTAAACTCGGGACAATCGAACGTAACCCAATAGTCGTTCTCCTGATGCCTGTTCTCAAATGCTTCCAGCATCTCCGATGCGTAATCCTGTCTGTATTCTGTTTTGCCACCCAGGTGGCTGAATCCTTCGTGTTGCATATGTTTCGTTTTTTCCGGTTAGAGCTATCACTGGTTGTGTATGTGTACGGTTATAACCTGTTATTTTCCTGTTCAGCCATTACAGGTTGTATGCCCGTTCGGACAGATATTCCTGCAATCCTTTGTTGCGAAGCCGGCAGGCGGGACAATGACCGCAGCCTTCGGCCAGCATGCCGTTGTAGCAGGTGAGGGTCTCATTTTTTACAATATCGAAAACACCCAGTTCATCGGCCAGTCGCCATACCTCTTTCTTATTGCGCCACATAAGCGGTGTGTGAATCACAAACTGCTTGTCCATGGCGAGGTTGAGCGTAGCATTGGCAGAGCGGATAAAAGTATCGCGGCAGTCGGGATAGCCGCTGTAATCCGCTTCCGACACTCCGGTCACCAGATGCCGGATCCCTTGGGCATAGGCAAGAGTAGCGGCAAAAGTGAGGAACAGCAGGTTCCTGCCGGGGACAAAGGTGTTGGGATAGGAATCATCGGGTTTCGTTTCGTCCATTTGCATGGAGAAGTCGGTAAGCGAGTTGGGCGCCAATCGTGAGATAATACCCGCATCCAGCAACTGGAACGGAGTGCTGGCCATTTCCGCGATCCGGCGCGCGTTCTCTACCTCCTGCGCGTGGCGTTGCCCGTAGGTGAAACAGAGCGCATAGGTGTTTCTGAATTGTTGTTTTGCCCAATAGAGGCAGGTGGTGGAATCCTGCCCGCCCGAAAAGAGCACAAGGGCATCCTGTTCTTTGTAATCTTTCATTGTTCTTTGTTTTTTATGTGGTTCCCTAAGCTACACAGAAAAGCATCCGCCTTTCACTGCAAAGGTACGAATAATTTGGGAGTTTACGCTGCCGTCTCCGGTGCTATCCGTGGAGTTTGTTTCAATACAGGCAGGAAATCTTAATAATTTCGTAACATTTTTGTAACCGGAATGTAACATCCATGTCGTATTTTTGTGAAAATATCCGGAACGGGACAATTTTTTATTAATGCAACGATTATCTCCGCTTTTACTTTTGCTTGTTCTGCTCATATCTTGTAACAACAACTCTGCCCGTATTGAAAAGAGCGGTTCCGGAACGGTTTTGTCGGGTGCCGGCGCTACTTTTCCCTATCCTTATTACAATATTGTTTTTCGCGATTATATGCGGCTGAACAGCGGCTTGACGGTGAACTACGGCGCTATCGGAAGTGGCGGTGGAATCCGTAGCCTGCGTGACCGGTCAGTGGACTTTGGTGCCAGCGATGCTTTTCTTAACAACAAGGAAATCGCATCGATGAATGCAGAGGTGATCCATGTGGCCACCTGCATGGGGAGCGTGGTGATGGCCTATACCCTCGAAGGAGTGGATAGTCTACGGTTGACGGGACCCCTTGTTGCCGATATTTACCTGGGAAATATAAGGAAATGGAACGACCCTAAACTCCGGATCATAAATCCGGATGTACTATTGCCCGATCTGGATATCACACCGGTGTACCGGTCGGACGGTAGTGGTACCACCTATAATTTCTCGGAGTACTTGTCGATGGTAAGTCCTGAATGGAGTAACGTTATGGGGAAAGGGAAAGCCCTGAAATGGGAAGCGGGCATCGCGGCGAAAGGAAATCCCGGAGTGGCCGGTATTGTACAACAAACAGAAGGCGCTATTGGCTATATCGGATCGGAATATGCCCTTACGCTGAAATTGCCGGTAGCCAGGCTCAGGAACAGGGCGGGGAAGTATGTGGACGCTACGCTTGAGACCATCTCTGCCGCTGCCAACGTCGAATTACCGGACGATATGCGGGCGACCATTACTGATTCGGATGATCCCAATGCTTACCCCATCAGCCTTTTTACATGGATACTTGTTTATAAAGATCAGCAGTATAGTAACCGTACGAAAAAAGAGGCGGAGGCGCTTATAGATATGCTTCGTTATGTGATCAGCGACGGAGGGCAAACAGTGGCGGCACAGATAAACTATGCACCTCTTTCGGCACAGGCGATAGAGAAGACCAGAAAACTGATTGGTGAGATACATTATGGAGGGGAGGCAATTGGTAGGGATGAAAGATAAGTTATTCCGGATATTGCTTTTTGTAGCGGCGCTGGTGATCCTGTTGCTTGCGGCAGGGATCATTTACGCGTTAGTGAGCCGTTCCATGGAAGCTTTCGGTGAATATGGCATCCGGGGATTCGTGGCCAATGCGGAATGGGATCCCCGTTCGGCTACCGAAGAGTATGGAGCGTTCTCCTTTATCGTGGGAACGCTCTACACGGCTTTTTTTGCCCTTTTGCTGTGCGTTCCCTTCTCGCTGGCGGTGGCTTTGTTCAATGGTGAATATTTCAGGGGTAGTAAAATATCCTCTTTCGTGAGTTCCATTGTGGATCTGCTTGCAGGAATTCCTTCCATCGTATACGGCTTGTGGGGTTTCTATACCGTACGACCGATCATTATAGAGATGGGGGTGAATGCACAAGGATTCGGTATCTTCCTCTCATCGGTCATACTGGCCATCATGATCATCCCTTATGCTTCGTCGTTGAGCGCCGAATTTCTGTCGATGGTGCCCAATAAGTTGAAAGAGGGTGCATACAGTTTAGGGGCCACACGGTTAGAGGTAGTACAGCATATCAGCTTACCCACCGCTGCCTCGGGAATCGTAGCCTCTTTTATCCTGGCATTGGGGCGCGCCCTTGGGGAGACTATGGCAGTGACCATGCTCATTGGAAATACCAACCGGATACCGCAGGGGTTGCGCGATACGGGGAATACAATGGCAAGCGTGATAGCCAACCAATTCGGCGAGGCCGACGGACTCAAGCTCAGTGCACTGATCGCCATCGGCCTGCTGCTGTTTGTTATTACGGCTATCATTAATCTGATAGCCAAAATGGTAATGAAAAAATTGGCGAGAGTATGAGCTACTATAAAACAACATACGCAGGATGGCGGAAAGGAAAAGACAGGACGGCCTTTATTCTGGTCTGTCTCTTTTCCCTGATAGCCATGTTTCCTTTATTCTTTATCTTATGGGATGTAGTCTCAAAAGGATACAAAAATTTTAACCTGCGCCTTTTCACCGAAATAACTCCTTCGTCGATGGATGCCATGCTGGCACGGATGAACGGAGAACCTATTCCGGGAGGTATATTGAACGGTATCACAGGTACGGTGCTGATCGTGGGAATGGCCATTTTCTTTTCGGTCTTTCTGGGATTATTCATCGGGATTTACCTTGCCGACAACAGAGGAAAACGGTTTGCGGCAGTGGTGAGCTATCTGACCGATCTGTTGCAGGGGATGCCTTCCATTGTGATCGGTATTATTGCTTATGCCTGGGTGGTGAAGCCTCTGGGCGGTTATTCGGCCCTGGCCGGTAGTGTGGCACTTACCGTCATGATGCTGCCCATGATCGTACGTTCTACTGAAGAGACGTTGAAAATGTTGCCCGCAGCCTATAAAGAAGCAGGGCTTGCCTTAGGTTCATCCTACACCACCGTAGTATTCCGGATATTGATTCCCTCCGGGTTTGGCGGGATCTTTACAGGGATACTCCTTGCCGTATCGCGCGTGATGGGAGAGACGGCGCCGCTGATGCTTACGGCACTCGGTGCTTCGGTAGTGAACTGGAAAATACTGGAACCTACCAGTGCAATTCCTCTGCTGATATGGGATTTCTACAACGATCCGAACTTAGTGGATCTGATCTGGTCGTCATCGCTTTTCTTATTGATCGTTATATTCCTGTTAAACTGGATAGCCAAAATTGTAGCACGTAAATGGAAAGTGTAAAAATAGCAAACGGAAAGAGTCCTGTTCTTCAATTGAAAGACCTGTCGGTTTCCTATTCACCCGGTAGTTACGCGGTGAACAGGGTGACGACGGATATCTACCCCAATACCATTACAGCCATCATGGGACCGTCGGGCTGCGGGAAAAGTACGCTCCTGCGTGCCATTAACCGCATGCACGATCTTTATCCCCATATCAAGACTACCGGCGAGATCATCCTGAAAGGAAAGAATGTGTTGGCGATGGATCCGATGGAGGTACGCCGTATGGCCGGCATGGTGTTTCAACAGCCCAATCCTTTCCCCACTATGAGTATCTATGATAATGTACTGGCAGGATATAGGCTTAACGGGATCCGTCTGAAGAAGCGGGAGAAAGATGAAATTGTAGTGCATAGCCTGCAAAGTGTGGGGCTCTGGGATGAGGTGAAGGATGTGATGACCAAGAGAGGATCATTCCTGTCGGGAGGACAGCAGCAGCGGCTTTGCATAGCCCGTGCACTTGCCCTTAACCCGGAGGTGTTGCTGATGGATGAACCCACTTCGGCGCTCGATCCGATCTCGACAAATAAAATTGAGGAATTGCTGTTGCAACTGAAAAAGGACTTTACCATCATCATAGTGACGCATAATATGTCGCAGGCAGCACGCATATCGGACAATTCCATGTTCATGTATCTTGGTGAACTGGTGGAACATGGAAATACCACGCAAATGTTCACCAAGCCGCAGAATAAACGTACCGAAGAATATCTGACCGGCGTTTTTGGGTAACAGGGGTTTTGACCAACGCTGTGAACGTTTATGATGTGAGATGAGGAAAAATGATTATTTTTGCCTGTCACAAACCGGATCGCGATTATCATATTTCGACCGATCAATATAAAGAATGGAGGAACAATGAACAGGGGGAACGAAAAGGGTAATACACCCTATGTAAGGGGGATTAAAGACAACTATCTCGATCAGTTGCACGGCGATTTCCAGTTGATCTCGGAAATTGTGCTGACACAGATAAAACTGGCTTCCGATCTGGTACGTGATAACCGTAACAAAGAGATCATCCCCCAGTTGAAACGGAACGAGAAACTTATCAATTCGCTGGATGTCACCATCAAGGAAAAGGTGATCAATGCGATCATGCTTTTCACGCCCAGGGCCTCGGATCTGCGCAGGCTGATGGCCTATCACGATATGACCATTTCTATGGAGCGGGTGGGCGACCTGATCGAGAACATTGCTTTTGCGTTGGAAGAAATAGATTTTTCGCTGACCGGCTTCGACAAATACAAAAAACCGATCGATAAGATGTTCGTGCAGACCGACAAGATGCTGAAGAACGCTCTCTTTGCCTTTACGGGTGTGAGTAATGAGATGGCCTATGACACCATACAGATGGACGATAAGGTGGATAAACTGGAACGGAAAATCGAACGTAAACTGGCGGAAGATTTCCACAACGAAGTGCAGAGTACGCAATCGCTGGTAAACATTATGAACCTCAACAGTATTTCCTATTATCTGGAACGGATCGGGGATAAAGCAGTGGATATAGCCGAATCGGCCGTTTATGTGATCGAAGGGAGAGATATCCGCCATGTGAAGGAATCGAAAAAGCCGGCTACCGGTGAAAAATCAGGAGATGAATGATGGAAGAAAGAATTTTAGTTGTGGACGATGAAAAGGATATCTGCGATATCCTGCAATTCAATCTGGAAAATGAAGGATATATCGTAGATGTGGCCCATTCCGCAGAGGAGGCACTGGATAGGATCACCGATATACACCGGCTCATTATCCTGGATGTGATGATGGGAGGGATCTCCGGATTTAAGCTGGCCGAAAAATTGCGAAAATCGGAAAATTTTGTGCCGATCATCTTTCTTACTGCCAAAAATACGGAGAATGATATGCTGACCGGTTTTTCACTGGGGGGAGATGATTATATTGCCAAACCGTTCTCGGTAAAAGAGGTGCTTGTACGGGTTAAAGCGCTGCTCAAACGCACTTTACTTACCAGAATATCCTCTGCGGAACCTGTTGAAACTAACTGGAGTTATAAAGGACTTAACATTGACCTGGCGGGTAACCGTGTGACTGTCGATGGCAACGAGATATCAATCACTAAAAAAGAATTTGAAATTCTTTCCCTGTTGACGCGAACTTCACCCAATTTACTCACCCGCGCTGAAATACTGAACAGTGTTTGGGGTGAGAACGAATTTGTGCTCGACCGTACCGTCGATGTGCATATCACCCGCCTGAGAAAAAAACTGGGAAACTATGCAAGTATTATTGTAAACCGTTCCGGGTTTGGTTATTACCTGAATATCGATCCAAAAGAGGAAGACTAATTGAATGATTTGTGGATTTGACGATTCGATGATTGAAGACAGATAATAAGCCAATTATACTCTGCTCAGCACATCCCTAAATCTATTAATCAAATATTATCTCGGCTTTTGGCTCTTGTATCTAAAATATAATCGTATGAGACGAAAAGTATCTTTTAAAGTGCGTATTCTGCTTAGCTTCTCCCTGATCATTGCCGCATTCACTGTGGGCATTATCCTGTTTGAGCAGCAACAATTCAAAAAGGAGCGTACGCGCAGCCTGGAACGCACGCTTGAAAATAATGCCGATATAGTGTACAGCTATCTGAACGAGAATAAAATCGATCTCGAAAAAGAGCCGGAGCGGGTGGAGGATCTGTTACGCTACATGCCTTCCGATGTGCGTTTCACCCTTATTGACTGGGAGGGACGGGTGCTCTATGATAACCGACTGGATGCCGGTGAGATGGAAAATCACCTGAAACGTCCTGAAGTATGGAAATCGATCGGTTTTGGTACCGGATCCAATATCCGCGTATCGGCCAGTGACAAAATTAAATATATTTACTACTCTAAAAAATACAATGAAGGTTATTTTATCCGGTTGGCGATTCCGTATGATGTGAAACTGCAATTGTTCATCAATTCCGATAACTCATTTATCTATTATATCCTTCTCTTTTTTGTGGTATGCATATTGATGATGCTCTATTTCTCCAACCGGTTCTCAAAATCGTTGAAGGAGTTAAGGGAGTTTTCATTGAATATAAAAAACGGTTCAAAGATACCTGCCGATTTCTTTTTTGCCGACGATGAGGTGGGAGAGGTGAGCGCCGATATTGTAGAGAATTACAATCTGTTACAGGAAAACCGGCGCAAACTGGCGGCAGAACGAGAGAAGCTGCTGCAGCATTTTCAGCTTTCGGAAGAGGGAATCGCCATCTTCTCGGAAGATCGCAATGAGATCTATGCCAACTCTCATTTTCTGCAATTCCTGAATGTGATTCTTGATAACCCTACTCTGGAGACCGAACAGCTTTTCAGTGATCCTGTTTTCGGAGAGTTCGTCGACTTCCTCAATTCACCCCCGAGGGAGGGGAATATGTTCTCAAAACGGATAGAAAAGAGCGGCAGGCAATTCAATGTGCGGATTATCATTTTTGAAGATGAGAGTTTTGAATTCTATATCAGTGATATCACCAAATCGGAAAAAACGCGTCTGCTCAAGCAGGAAATGACCAATAATATAGCGCATGAACTGCGTACTCCGGTAACCAGCATCCGCGGTTATCTGGAAACCATTCTCAACCTCTATGATTATGAGGGCGACAACAGCGAGCGTATCCGCGGTTTTCTGGACAGGGCCTACACACAGACAATCCGGCTGTCGGAGCTGATACAGGATATCAGCATGCTGACCAAGATCGAAGAGGCAGCCGACCGGTTTGAACTGGAACCGGTGCGGATAAATGAGCTGTTGAACGAACTGGCCAATGATCTGGCTGACGAGTTAAAGGAGAAAAACGTCAGTTTCGTCGTGGTGGTAAAGGACAATGTAATAATCCACGGCAGCAGAACACTGCTCTATTCCATCTTCCGGAATCTGATTGAAAATTCTATGTCTTATGGCGGAGGAAATATTGAAATCGTGGTGCGCTGTTATAATGAGAATGAAGATACTTACTTTTTTGAATTCTACGATACCGGGACAGGAGTGGAGGAAAAGCACCTGGTACGGATCTTCGAGCGCTTTTACCGGGTGAATGAAGGAAGGACACGGAAGACCGGCGGGTCGGGACTCGGCCTCTCGATCGTTAAGAATGCCGTTTTATTCCATAAGGGGAGTATCGTGGCAAAGAACCGGCCCGAAGGAGGGTTGCGGTTCCTGATGACTTTCCCGAAAATCCACTCAAAGGAAGTGTAAAACAGTTTCCGCCGAAAAAGCCTTTGGCTATCCTGTTGGAAAATAATAAATTTTCAACTTGGTAAACTCCCAGTTTTGCCTAAAACAGTAAATAACTTGTTCAATGCATCATAGGAATAAATCGAAAGTAAGATTTATAAGTAAGAAGGATGTGCCGCTCCAGTACATCCTTCTTACTATAATCCTAGCCGTTTAAAATGGAGTATATAATAATCTCTCCTTTTATCAATTGTAGATAATATGCTAAATAATTGATGTATGATGTTTATTTACTTGTTTTGATCTCAATCTCAACCCAAGCTCCAGTCGATTGGCCAGCGGAAGTGGCTTTTTCACCTCCAAAACCTCTGACAATAGCAATGGCAAATTTCTTGAGTGTAGCATTATCGGTTCCATCAAAGCCAATAGCAAACATATACCCTTCGGTAAGATTTTTCTGTCGAACCACACTTGAAGCCCCCATTTTACTCTTAATATACTGATTGATCTGATCCCATGCCTCTTTGGAATCGGGAATTTCATCGAACGTAACGCCCGCAACACTGAAGAAATCGTTTGCCACAGGTGTCCGTGTAAAGTTCAGCGTCGTCCAACCCTCTACCATATAAGGTGCCTTTATGGTGCTGGCATTATTTACGTTGGGGCCGAAGATAGCAGGGCCATTATTTGTATCTTCATCGCCAATGAATAAATTTGAATATATCAAATCTACCTTACCCTGATTGGCAGTTGCCTGCTCTTTACCCAAGACATACGGAGCCAACGAAAAGCTGAAATAACCTCTTGAAGGATTGTCGGTGAGGATGATATTTTTATAATGCACCATGTTGTTTCCTTCGGTTCTTACAGGAATTAAAAAAGTTACCGGCAAAGTGGCCTCTCCTTCATTTCCTTTTTCGTCTATTGCCTTTACCTTTACGGCAGTAACTGTTCCAGCATTGTCCACTTGAAAACTAAACCGCTGATCGCTCAAGGCAATCGGCCGGGAAGGATCGGATACAGTACCTCTCTCTATCACATACGAAACGGAACCGACCTGCCAATCCGATATTACTTTTCCCGTAACGGTTAATATTGAATTGGGTCTGACCTCTATCTTTTCCTGATCGAATAAGATGGAAGGGCCGACATGAGTTATATGCTTAATCTCAAAAAGTTTTTCTGCCACTAACCCGCTTTTATTCGTAGCCGTAATCAATATACCCGTCCAACCGTTACGAGCGATTAAGGGAATATCGAAAGTCGATTCCACATCATTGATTATGGTAATGTCAACCGGATTTTCTGTAATATCCCCTTTGATTACCCGATAATTCAATCCGGTTATTTTGGTTTTAGAGGTTACTTTTCCTTTTACCTGAAAAGAATCGCCGGTATTGATATCTTCGAGAAAAGCAGGTTCTTCCAAAGCTATATTGATCTCGTCGATTCCTTGGATTACTTTAAATATTTTAACGGTACGGTTCCCTTTTGCATCTTCTGCAATTATTTTTACGCCGACAATTGCAGTTTCATCGTTCACCTCCAGAAAGAAAGATCCGGAGGTTGTCCCCACTTGTTCGAGTTCCAACCGATTACCTGTTTCGTCCAGTTTTCCTGTGGCAT
>NZ_CALNAT010000245.1 GCF_937873925.1 uncultured Proteiniphilum sp.
AACCGCCTCTGATGGGAAGATCCAGGTAACCTGCAATTCATTTGCATTTCCTGTCCTTCCCGCAGCCAAATCAGTTACAGGAGCAACAACCACTTCCCCCGGCGGTTCTTTATCCTTGTTATCCCCATCGGGAATGGAATTATCTTCCGTTCCGCATGAAATCAATAATGCGAAAGAGAAGATGGCCCATCCCATGAGGAACAATACCCATTTATTCTTCGGGCTCATATCCTAAATAAATCTCTCTTAACTGGGCTGAAGCACCTTGCGACATTGAATAGAAACATTCGTTCTTCTGACAATAGAATTTCAGATACCTGTACTTTGAAACCGGAATCGGAATATTGGGAGACTCAATCTCTTCTGCTGTTCTGGCATTGGTAACTTCCACATCGGTAGCAATGGTCGTGAAATTCACTCCATCATTACTTCCCGATATCTCTTCAATCATTAAATAGCGGAGGAATAGCTGTGTAGTATTTCTATGACGTATCCTGAAATAATTTACCTTCTGCGGCTTTTGCATATTTATCACAAAATGGATATATCCGCCGTTGGCAGCGCTCGGTACCGAAATTTCTCTGAATGTTTTACTTGGCCTTACCAATGCTAACATTGTATTTTCATCTCCATCGATAGCGCCGGTAAGAGAATTCCCTTCACCTGTGAACAACTCTTGAGAAGCTGTAACACTCCATCCGGCACGCGGATAGTCGCCTATGAAATCCTCTACGATTACTTCGATCTCAGTTTTTACAGTAGGCACGTCTTCCGATACAGTAGTGATTATAACAGTTCCTGCGTCTATGGCTGTAACGTTACCCTCTGCATCCACTTCAGCGATTGTTTCGTCTTCCGATGTGTAAGTCACATTTTTGTTTTCAGCATCTTCCGGTAGCACAGTCACCCACTCGGCTATATTCACAGACTCGCCTACGGTAAGCTCCAGTTCAGCATTTTCTAGTTGTATCTCTGCTGCCCTGATTGGTTCTTTTTCGGTTACCGTCAGTGTGAAACTGTCTGATTTTTCATCTACCGTTACAGTGAATGTCGTAGTACCCGCGGCAAAGATTGTTATCTTTCCCTGCTCATCTACGGTCGCTACATCGGAGTTAGAAGAGGCATATATCGCCTTTTTGTTTGTGGCATTTTCCGGCAAGATAGTTACTTTTCAAGCGAAATTGATCGTCTCACTTCCTACTTCTACCGTCAACCCTTTTTTCAGGTCTTCATCCAATTTTACAGTTTCCACTCTAACGTCCCCATCATCGGGCACATTATCATCCTTACAGTTTATTAGCGATATTCCAATAAAAGCGAATATCACAAAAAAAACAATTACTCGTTTTTTTTTCATACCATTAAATCTTTTTGTTTTTAAAATTTCATTACTTATAAATCGCTACATAGAGCATTCGCACACCATAAGAGTGGTGCCTGGCCGTGCAGGTCACCTGTATTTCGTTTACGACCGAGATAATATTGATAGTCGTTCCGGGCATTTGTACCCTCACACACATCCCTTATATTGTCATCTTCATTCAGATAGGTTAAGAGAGACAGCCATGCTTTCCGTGCAGCTGCTCCATAAGTAGCTTTATTAAGCCATCCCTTCTTTACTCCTACGATCATGGCATAAGCAAACATGGCAGTACCCGAAGTCTCTTTCCAGGATACCGGATCATCTATCAATTGCCTCCACATGCCATCTTCCGCCTGGTATCGCAGCAATATACTCATCATTAACTCATAAGCCTCTTCTATCCTTGGCCTGTCGGGAGTATCTTCAGGGAGTATCCTCAACAATTCTGCCATGCCTACTGCCATCCATCCGTTCCCACGTCCCCAGAAGAACGGCACAGTAGGCGTATGATGAAACAGTCCGTTAGGGCGTTGAATCCGGTCTAAGTACATCGCCATTTCCTTGGCGGTCCTGTCGATATATTTCCTGTCCCCGGTAACCTGATACGCTTGTGCCTGCACAGCAGTGATCATAAACATATCATCAATCCATATACGTGTTTGCCAGGAATAGCCTTGCTCATGCCAATCTCTCTGATTCTGTGTAGCATTGGGCGGCAATTCCCACTGTGTATCGGCATAATGCAATCCCAGTTCGAGATGCCTGCCTGCACCGGTAGTCTTATAGATCTCTAATGGAACCGATCCGAATACATTGTTATCCACATGGTTGGGAGCGGGATATAAATCGGAAGATCCCGACGTAAAGAAAGTATCGTCATACCTGGCAAGTAACCGATTGTATAATTGTTCATCCCCTATCGTCCGGGAAAACCAGAACGCGCCTAACCAGGTACAGACATAGGGATAGTTGACACGAGGGTTTTGGGTATCTACTGTTCTGATATAGCGTTCGGTGAGCCTTAGCCCTATCTCTTTTGGATCACTTCCCTCAGGAAAAACCGTCAGCAAAGCATCTTTATGCAACGGCGTAGCAGTATCCTTTACCTCCTTCGATCGTTTTCCGTAATTGTCAATGGCAATAGCACCAACTACATATGTGCCATGCTCCGGAACTTTTATCAGGTAAGAGCCCTCGTTCGACGTAGACCTACGCACATTATTCCTGATGGCATTGGCTTCGTTTTCTCCTTCCGGATAATAAGATAGTTCCACAGAAGTGGCTTCTTTGGGATAGATCCAGGAAACCTGCAGTTCATTGGGATTTTCCGTACTTATTATCTCCAGATTTTCCACGGTAGGCATAATGGTTACCTGTTCTCCTCCATCATCATCGTCCTCATCAGAAGGGATAGGGTCATCCGTTCCACATGACAAGATTAACAGGAGAAAAAGCATAAACCATTTACTCAAAAATAAATTATATTGAATAGATTTCATCGACATATGTCTTCGCTTTAGTTGCATATATATCCCATACGAGAGTTAATTTAATTCGTTTAATTTTAGAGCCCCTCTTTTTCCAATGCTGCCAGTTGGGCAAGCATCTCCACAAAGCCTCCTTCGTGTAATACTTCCCAGGAGGTTTGGGTCTGATTTACAAAATACCTGTTGCTCAACAAATTGGTAGCCCTATCACGGCATTCCGATTCCCATGCCTGTAACATACTCTTTTCAAATGAATTAATATAAGTCCTTCTGTTATCGATCTTGTACAGTTCAATAAATCCCCGGAACATAATGGCAAAGAACCATGCATGGTCTCCATTGATCCGGTAGAATTCTTCACCCAGCTCCTTGGAATTGTACAAAGAGAACCACCTCCGGTGGGCAGAAATTGCTATCTGGGCGGCATCTTCCAGGTACTTCTGTTCGCCGGTGATATTGTAGAGCAAGCAGGCAGCCTGCATCGGCTGGCCTGAATTATAGCTATATTTGGCTTTATCTACCACCATCCCCGGGGTAATATTGTCATAAAAGAGATGGTCACTCGGATCCTGCAAATACTGCTTTAGCCAGGCGTACAATTCTTTAGCCTTATTGAGATACTTCTCCTCTTTTGTTATTTCATAGAGTTTACATCCCAGTACTGCCGCCGGTGCCGTGGAACAAGTGTGTTTGTTGCTGTATGCCGGTATTTCTCTCCAGAGAATGCCACCTCCTGCCGAACTTGTAATTCCTACCATCAGATAGTCCCATACCATTTCAGCCTTTTCAAGAAAACGGTTTTCTCCGGTTTGACTATACAACTCGGCCATATCCAAACCGATCCACACATTATCGTCATAGAATCTTTGATTCCCGTTCTGCGGATAAACGGCATAGGCTTTCAGGTTATTATCGGTAGTGATAAAACGGTTAATACTGTTGTACATACGATCCGTCATAGCAGTGTATTTCGCCTCATATTCAGTACCAATAGCAGCATTCCGCAATGCCACGAATCCGGAAAGGCCAGCCCCCTGTCCCCATACCACAGCATCTCCATCCCAATAGGGGCCTGTCGCATTGGAATACCTGGTATTCCAGCAATCACGGGCGACTTTCCGAAACAGAGGTCTATAAGCGAACTCATAAGTATATCGGCCCGTTCTATAAAAAGGGTTTTCGGCACATCTTCTTCCCTCATGGGAGTGGCTTTGACAGTTACTTTCTCCGAGCGGTTTCCGTAATTATCAATGACTACTGCCCCCACAATATAGGTCCCGTGTTCCGATACTTTTATCAGGAAAGAACCTTTATCGCCTGTAGTCCGGCGTATATTGTTATTCACCGCTCCGGCTTCATCTTCTCCTTCCGGCAGGTAGGATATTTCAACGTAAAGGGCTTCTGAAGGATAAGTCCAAATGACGTTTAGTTCATTTGCTTTCCCTGTTTCTTCAACTATCAGATCATTTACGGGAGAAATAGCTATCTCTTCATCTCCACTTCCGCTATCCTTGCCACTGTTATCTGTTATAGGATCATCACCACATGAAACAACAAAGAGAAAGGAAAAAAGAATCCATCCAAAAAAGAATAATATAGTATTGCTATTTTTCATGTTATATTTATTTTGAGACAGCCCTATTGGTCATTCGTTATTCCCTCTGAAGGAGGAATCGGCTTATAATAGCGTACCCAATCAATGAACATATCCACGGGCAACGCATTAGAATCCACGTCCTTATTGAGCCCAATGCCAATATAAATTTTTAAATCCTGATCATTGAATGGAAATTGTCCATTAATCTGGGTCAGTATCCTGGGATATTTTCTGGTGCGAATCCCATCTACATAAAACACCAAGCTGTCGGGATATTTTTCTAATCCATAAATATGATACCGAGTAGGGGATACTCCCACTATCATAGTGGAAGGTGGATTGTCAGCCATCTTTTTTGTTGTAGTATATTCAGTCATAACAGATTGATAAATGAAATCATCATAGTTATACTGTTCCATAATATTGATTGCGATTTTCTCTTTCTGATTTTCAGGCAAAAGTCGGATGAAAGGCCACGCACCTGACGCGGGATTAGCAGACACCCTAATTTCTATTCTTGCGGTTTCATTCTCTTTAAAACCTTCTCTGGTGATTCCTCCCGTGAGAAAATGAGCAGCGCTATTTTCTGATAAATTCTGCAATCCTCGTAAAACAAGATTTCCGTCCTGATGAATATAAAGAGAACTATTCTCGCTCATATACCTGTTCATGGGATCCACTCCTCGGGGTATTTTCTTCCAAATACTTGGATCTAACGAGTCTATAAAATCATCTTCCCAAACAAGGGTCCACCCTTTTCTATATTCTTCGGAATCGTTTTTTTTATCCAAACAAGAAAAAAGGGTGACAAAAAGTAATAATATCGTGACTTCTATGATGTTTATTTTCATTCCCTCTATTATTTTATAACCTTCGGTCTTATTGGTTTACCAGTAATGGTTATTACCTTGTCTTCCGAAAAATTCAAGTCATTGATATAAGAGGTACGCGGCCCCACGCTAATATTGCTTCCGTGGGCATGATAAATATACTTGTAGCTGCCATCGGCAGTCATAAAAGGTGTTCCATGCCCGGTGCCGGTCAATCCGGATGCAGCTGGTTTGTCTCTGCGCAGGATCGGATTTCCACTGTACTTAATCCAAGGCCCCATAGGAGAGTTCGACGTGGCATAGCCCACCGCATAATCTTTACTTTCAAAATGATTGGCTGAATAAATCAGGTAGTACGTATTTCCCCTCTTCAATATTGAGGGGCCTTCAGCAACTTTACCCTGGATTCTCTCCCAGGGTTCTGAAGCTGTGATGCATCTTGTGAGTGTTTCAGATTTTATACTCTTCAGGTCATCATTCATTTCAGCCACCCATATCACGTTCCCATCAGTAAAACGCACATAATAAAGATAAGGTGTACCATCATCGTCAATATACAACGAGGTGTCGATCCCTTTCTCATTGGGTACAATCGGCCTTCTTTCATCCTGTATGAATGGTCCTTCGGGTTTGATAGCCCAAGCTACACAAATATGTTCATCGACAGAATAAAACATGAAAAACCTGTTTTTAGACTCTATCCAGTAGACTTCAGGTGCCCAGAACCATCTTGTTCCCCAGGAGTTCTCTGGAGGCAATGCAAGGTTTTCGTTCCGCCTCCAGTGCTCAAGGTCTTCCGAGATATATACTTCGAAACCATTTATACGGGTACCGTAAGCGTAGTATTTACCGTTGTGATATATTACATGCGGGTCTGCAATCGGCAGACGATCATTTACTACTTCTATGACGGGCGGTGCATCCTCCTCTGCGGGCATTGCAGTTACCGTTACTTTCTCCGAGCGTTTGCCGAAATTATCGATCGACACCGCCCCAATCACGTAGGTGCCATATTCAGGCAATTGAGCCAGATAGGAACTTCTGGTTTCATTATATATCCGCACGTTGGCCATTATGGTATTCTTTTCGTCATCGTCCTCCAGTAAATAAGAAATTTCTACAGAAGCAATACCATCGGGGTTATACCAGGTAATATCCAGCTCATTCGCCTTATCGGTCTCTTCGGCAGTGAGCCTTGTAACAGGAGGTACCGGCTGTTCTTCTTTGGGCTTCTCATTGTCATCTTTCTCTTCAGGAAGAAGATTATCACTACTCCCACAGGATAGTGCAGGAAAAAACAGAAACCAAATACCTAATAAGAAACTATATTGGATTACTTTCATCATTAATTACTCATGTTTCGCACTTCCATTAATCAATTGACAAAGAAATAGAAAGGAAATGCATCATTTTCTAGATCTCTGTACCGCAATATGTTATATTTTACAATTTCTCATTTTCATTCTCATTCGTCTTTGATCACCGAAGAGCATAGTGCCGTGATCATGGCTAATGGAGGACTTACCGTCCCGGTACATCATCACCAACAGCTTGAATTCAAGCATGTAGCTGTTGGTTACATGATCCCATACCTTCCCGATCTTCTCCATACGCTTCCCCGTTTTAGACAGGATGGTGTCATCGAACATCAGGTAACGGGATGAGGTATCATCTACATCACTATCTTTGGACGTCACCGTCA
>NZ_CALNAT010000246.1 GCF_937873925.1 uncultured Proteiniphilum sp.
TTGATCAGGTTCAGCATGGTTTCGAATTCGCGGATCAATACCATGTCATGGTAGATTGCCTTGAATTCTTCTGTGGTAAAATTCTCTTTCTCATCCTGCACCGTTTTCCGGTACTGATTGACAGGTATCGGTTGAAACTCCACAAAGCCGGGTTTGCGAACTTGTGACGGATCAATATTTTGTACTTTGGGCATATTTTTGTTGATTTACTGATTTATTGATTTGTAGATTTAATGAAATTAGAACTAAGAAATCAGAAGTAGTAACTTTGATTCCACTTTTCACTTTTAGTTTTTAGTTTTTCACTTTCAGTTTACTATAAGTCTTTACTCTTTGTTCTACTTAAAAACTGTTTCTTTAATAATCTCACTCACGGTGGGGTGCGGGAAGACGACTTCCTGCATCTCCTTCAGGGTCATCTCCTGCTCAATGGCGATACAGGCCCCGTAAATGATCTCGCTGGCGGGGTTACCCAGCAGGTGCACCCCGATCACCTCGCCATGCTTCTCACCCACCAGCACTTTGCACAAACCGCTGCCGCCTTCATTCTCGGCGACGAAACGCCCCGCATAGGCCATTGGGAGGCTGGCTACCTTATAGGCTATCTTTTTGGCTTTGGCGGACTCTTCCGTCTCCCCCACACCGGCTACTTCGGGGTTGGTATAGACTACCCCCGGAATCGCGTGGTAACGCATGATATCGTTCCTGCCCGTCAGGTTGTTGACCACCACCTCGCCTTCACGGCTGGCCGTATGCGCCAGTAACGAGAAACCCGTCACATCGCCCGCCGCGAAAACGCCGGGAACGTTGGTGCGCATCTTCTCGTCCGTCTTGATGCCCCCGCGGTGGAGTTCCACCCCCAGGGTTTCCAGCCCGAAGCCCTGGGTCACGGGACGCCGCCCGACACTCAGCAGGATCTTTTCCCCTTCTACCGTATCCGTCTTCCCGTCTTTTTCAAAAACGACCTTGCGGCCATCCACCTGCGTCACTTTCGCGTTCAGGTGGAAAGTGATGCCTTTCCTGGCGTAGATCTCACGCAGCATAGCGGATATCTCCACGTCGAGCCCCCCGAGAATTTCGGGCAGCATCTCCACCACAGTGACACGGGTTCCCAGACTGTTGTATAAACTGGCGAACTCCATGCCGATCACTCCTCCACCTATTACGACAAGTGATTCCGGCCGCTCGGTCAGTTCCAGTATCTCACGGTTGGTAACGATGATCTCTCCGGCCTCCTGCAGACCGGGTATGGGGGGCACAAAGGCTTCCGAACCTGTGCAGATGAGGAGGTTTTTCCCCGTGTATTTCTCACCGTTACAGGTTACTCCGATCCCTTCCGGCGAACGCCCCTCGATACGGGCTTCGCCCTTTACCACCTCCACTTTATTGGATTTCATCTTGCTTTCCACCCCAAGCACGAGCTTGCGCACCACTTTCTTTTTACGGGAGACCATCTTGCCGTAATCGAAACGGATGTTGTCCCCCGAAACACCGTACTGGTCGCCGTGTAAAGCGTTCTCATAGGTCTTGGCGCTGTAGAGCAGGGTCTTGGTGGGAATGCAGCCTTCATTCAGGCATACGCCGCCCATCGACTTCTTCTCGAAGAGTACCACGCTAAGCCCTTTATGGCCGGCCCGCTCCGCCGCGACATACCCGGCTGGCCCGCCGCCGATAATGAGTAAATCTATCATAATATTAATTTTTGCCAATGTGAAAATGTGCCAATAAATGGATTAAAAACCAACAGGTTCGTTTTCACGTGATGGGTGATGAATTTTGATTTCGTGATTTATATTATTAACAGCTATTACTGGATACCCTTCATTAAAAAATATCCAGTTCCATGTTTTCTATTTCTATAGCGATCTGCTTCAGGAAACGCGTGGCTTCACCCCCGTCCAGCGAACGGTGGTCGTAGGTAAGGCTCAATCCGATAAAGGGGACAAAGGCGTATACGCCGTCCCCCAGGTCTTTCGGGCGAGGCACGATGGTGTTCACGCCCAGGATCGCCGATTGCGGCAGGTTGATCACCGGGGTGAACATCTCCACCCCGTAGTTTCCCAGGTTCGACACGGTGAAAGAGCCTGCTTCAGGCGAAAGAATATCGGGGTTCACGTTGCCGTTCCGGCAGGCGGCGGCTATTTCCTTGAACTGGCGGGACAGCCCTGTGACGGACAGGTCGTCGGCGTTACGCACCACCGGTACCATCAGACCCCTGTCGGTATCCACGGCCAACCCCAGGTGCACCTTGTGGAAACGGCGAATGCTCTCGCCCAGGAAATGGGTGTTCACACCGGGGAATTTCTTCAGCGCCCTGACCACTGCGAAGCAGACCATGTCGTTCAGGGTGATGTTGGTATCAAGCAGACCCTTTTCCTGCATCGATTTCGCTTTTTTCCTGAGCTCAAGAAGCCTCCTGGCGTCAGCCCCCAGGTGATGGGTCAGCTGGGCCGAGTTCTGGAGCGACGCGTGCATGGAGCGGGCGATGATCTTGCGCATATTCGAGATCTTCTCGTCTTCATAGTCCTTGCCGTAGACTGTGTTCACCGGGGCGGACAGGTCCGAGGACCGGGCCGTGCCGGCAAGCCCTGTCCCGGGCGACTGGGGCTGGAGGCCTTCTTCAGCGGCCAGTTTCCTGGCCAGCGGCGTCATCCGGGGACGGTCATCCAACACCGCCTGCACATCCTTCTCTATAATACGCCCATGGGGGCCGCTGCCGGAAAGGCCGGATGTCTCCACGGCATTCTGTACGGCCAGCTTCCTGGCGCGGGGGGAGACGGGACTCACCCCGGGGGCCGCCTTACCGCCTGCGGGGGATTCCCCCTGCACCGGTGGTTCACTGGCGGACTGCGGCTCAACTCCAGAGGACTGCGGGGTTGTTTCCTTCCCCGGCTCTTCGCCGCTCCCGCCTTCTGCAGCGGCGCGTCCGGCAAGCAACGCGGAAATGTCTTCCCCCGCTTGCCCGATCACCATCATGTTTTCCAGTACGGGCACTTCATCGCCTTCCCCGTAAAAGCATTCAAGCACAATCCCGTCCGCGGGGGATTCTTCCTCGAAGGAGGCCTTG
>NZ_CALNAT010000247.1 GCF_937873925.1 uncultured Proteiniphilum sp.
ACGGTTCCATGAGAAGTCCATATTTCGAACAGGAATTGCCGATATAGAGAATTCCAACCCTTTACTGGTTGCATCTCCTACATTCGCCAGCATTTCCGGGTATTGATACGGAGGAGTGGGAACTTTATAAATGTACAATAAATCGGTAACTTTACGCGAATAAGCATCAATTGTTATATTCACACGATTATTGAGTAAGGCCCAATCAATCCCGAGATTCCATTCTGCTTTCTTTTCCCATTTAATATCTTCATTTAAATTTTGTGTAGGACCGTAAGCACTGATCCATCTTCCTGAAGAGTGATCATAATAGCGACCGGTGACCCCCATCATTGGCAACGATTTAAAATTATCTGAAGGCATATTACCTGTTACACCAAACCCCAAACGAAGTTTCAATTCATTAATCCAATCAATATCCTTCATAAAAGCTTCGTTACTTAAGCGCCATCCTAAACTAACAGCAGGGAAAGTACCCCATTTGTGATTAGCTCCCAGACGAGTAGATGCTTCATGTCGTATCGATGCAGAAAGTAAATACCGCTCATCGTAATTATAATTAACACGCCCCAAGAATGAAACAAGATTATCTTGCGTAACAAAACTCTGCATCATACTCTGAGATGGATCATTTATTAGTTTTGAGCCTGCCCCCAGATTATAATAAGAAAAGACATCCGAATCATAGTTGCTGTTAAATACCTCAAACCATTCATGAAAGTTATGTTCATAAGAATAACCTCCCAACAGAACCCAATTATGCTTCCCAAAATTCTTAACATAATCAATCGTTGTTTCTATAGTCTTGTTCTGTCTGTTATCATACCGACGGGTTGCACGACCGTAATCTGATGTATTATAAATTTCACGTGAGGAATATCGGCCTTGAGCCTGATCGTTATGCCTGATCGATCCAAATATCTGGGCACGCAACCCATCGATAATATCAATCCCAATGCGGGCTGATCCCTGGAATGTTCCACCCTTGGTATGCATGTCGCTTTGTTTAATCTGCGCAACTGGATTTGAATAGTTCTGCACATCCAACTGATAGTAACCGCCAGAGTCATCACGGCTGGAATCATAAACAGGGGCAGTAGGGTTGTAATGTGTTGCATGTTTAAAAGCAGAATTATCATTATTAGATGTCTCTCTGTTATAGCGGCGATATGTCGCATCATAAGCTATAGAAACTCTTCCTTCCAACAAAGTCTGATTTGCTACAAACCGACCTATCAACTCATCATAACCGGTCTTGATCGCTATACCAGGATTATCCTTGTAAGAAAGTGACGCTCGATAATTAAATTCGTTTGTACCTCCAGTAATTGAGAGGTTGTGTGAATGGATAAAAGGAGTGCGTGTCAATTCACCAATCCAATCAGTATCTGTGCCACGATCATTTCCTCCGTTTGCAAGAAACTCTGTTCTATTAAGAATATTCAATTTGTTCAAGATAGAGGAAGTAGACAAATAGCCACGATAAGAAGTCGACATTTTTCCTGCACTACCACGCTTAGTCGTTACCAGAATCACACCATTTGTTCCACGTGTACCGTAGATAGCTGCGGCAGAACCGTCCTTAAGAATATCTATACTTTCAATATCATCCTGAGGGATAGCAGAAAGATCCCCCTGTGGAATTCCATCAATAATAATCAGAGGAGATGTATTGCCTTGAAGTGAAGAGGTTCCTCGCAATTGAAATACATAATCGGCATTCGGGTCTCCACTATTTGGTTTAGAGATGTTCAAACCTGCAACCTTCCCCTGTATCATCCCCATAGGGTTAGTCTGTACTCCCTTATTCAAATCATTTTCTTTCAAACCGGCAACCGATCCGGTTAGTTCTTTCCTTCTCTGAGATCCATACCCAATGGCAACAATCTCACCTAACAAAAAACTATCATCCTCCATAAGAATCTCTAACGGAATTGATCCGGTAAAGAGAACTTCTTTCTCCATATAACCGACATAAGAAACAACCAACGTACTATTGACAGGTCCCATAAATTCGAAATTCCCATCCATGTCGGTTGCAGTTCCAATAGTTGTCCCTTTGACAACCACATTTGCCCCTATAATAGCCTCTTTGGTAACAGCATCCAGAACAACTCCTTTAATAGTGTTGTTTTGAGCATTTACATGTTGTACAGACAATAAGACTAACATACACACAATGAGGAAATGTCTCCATTTTATCTGAAAGACAAATTCATACCTCTTAAATAAACAACTTAATTTTTTTTGCATAATGTTTTAGTAGAATTTAGAGTGAGGTAAACTTTACCGATAATACGAGACTTCTGCAACCGGATAAATCAGGTTAACACTCTGTTTATCGGTAATCTTAAATTGATTCAATATAAAGATTAAAGGGTTGGAAATTTCCATGAAGCCCTGTAGGATGGCTTCAGGAATGTTTCCGCTATCGAATTATCTTCGAAATTACGTGTCTTCGGGTTATACACAACTTTAGTACCTGTACGATATGAAATATTAGCCATATGAGCTAAAATGGTTGAAAAAGCTCCTTTTTCTATCGGACTATTGGTTTCGGTTGTTCCTTTTCTTATACATTCCCCCCAGTTGGTTGCGTGATCAATGACACCTCTGTATTCAAATGGGCCAGTCATCTGATATGGTTGGGCCAATGGTTCTCCATCACGATCCTTTACAGGGATCAATTCATATCCATCTCTATTACAGATTAGTGTACCATTGCTCCCTATCCAAGCAACTCCCTGATTACGGTTATACAGATGAGCAACCTGTTGAGCCCACTCGATATGGAAGGTCTCGTATTCAAAAATAGTAGATTGGACACTTGGTGTCTCATTGAATGAATCAGGATGTTTATATGCACTGGAGAATACTGCTTTGGGAAAAGTCCGATTGTTCAGGCCCAACGCTTCCAATCCATCAAAAGCTGAGTCAATCCAGTGAACACCCCAATCGGTTTGCTGACCACCACCATAATCCCAATAGCTCCTCCAATTTCTATGACGAGATTGATTATAGGGTCTATGAGGAGCTGGTCCCAACCACATATCCCAATCCAAAGTAGATGGCACCGCACTATCTGCCGTAACAGGACGCGGATTGGTTCCTTGACACAACCAAATATGTACTTTATAAACATCTCCCAATACTCCGGTTCGCAAAATATCATTTGCACCGCGAAAATAACGCTGACTGGTCTGCCATAACCCAGTTGTGACAATTCCATTATATCTCTTCTGGAAATCTACCATGGTATTACATTCGGCTATGGAATTCGCAACCGGTTTTTCTACGTAAATTGCTTTTCCGGCTTTCATGGCTTCACAGAACATATAAGTATGCCAATGATCAGGAGTAGCAATTATCACACCATCAATATCCTTATTGTCCAGCACTTCCCGAAAATCCTTATATAATTTCATGTCGGCTGTCTGATTGGGATATCTCTTTTTAAAATCTGCCGC
>NZ_CALNAT010000248.1 GCF_937873925.1 uncultured Proteiniphilum sp.
CTGGTGGTAACCTTTTCAATTATTTTAGTGGACTACTTTTCAATTATTTTTTACAGGAATTAAAAGTTCCCGTTGGGTTTACAATAAAAAAATAGGAATTGAAGGCAAAGGAATAACATTAAACGAAAATGATACGTAAAAAATGAATAACAACGAAAAAAATGTAATTTTGTAAGGCAAAAATAGGAATTTAACTGTAAGATGATGAACGCTATGACTGAATACTTGTTATTTACTTCGCGAGATGAATTTAGGAATTGGTTACATGATAATTGCCTGTCTGGCGACGGTGTTTGGCTGTTATTCGGCAAATCAGGCGGGCCAAAAACAATAAAGGCAAGTGAAGCGCTTGAAGAAGCCCTTTGTTTCGGTTGGATTGACGGACAAATGCAGAATATAGACGATAAAACTTACATAAAATATTTTTCTATACGCAGGAAAAACAGTAAGTGGTCAGATAAAAATAAGGCGTTAATTGAAACGCTCGAAAAGCAGGGGATAATGACCGATTATGGTAGAACGAAAATAAGGGAAGCCCAGAAAAACGGTCAATGGGACGCACCTGATCCATCGAAAGTTACGGATGAACAAATAGTGATTTTATCTGATTTATTGAGAGAACATGAATTAGCCTTTACGAATTTTCAAGTAATGTCTCCATCTGTGAAAAAGACATATACACGGGCCTATTTTGATGCTAAAACGGACGTAGGGCGTATTAAACGTCTATCATGGATAATTGAACGATTAAATAAAAATCTAAAACCAATGTAGTGATTTGAGCGTATTTCTGTATAGAAAGGAAATAAATGAATCCCAATGAAAACAACCAACAGAAATATATATAGGGGAAACAACAAAGACAGTACAACAAAGACAGTACAAAACATGAAAAAATAGGCGACTGACATAAATGCCTCACTGTTGGCAGTCATGTTGTAAAAAAAAAAGAGGACTAAACGAAAAAGATGAAAAAGAAAATAATTTTACTTCTATTAATTATCGGTTTTATTTCAAGTTGTGAATCCGACAAATCAGCTGAGGGGAAACTGAAAATCATAAAGGCAAATTCCACGCAAGTGGATATAAAAGATGATAATGATTTTAGAAAGAATGCCTGGCGGATTGTTCCTGAAGCAAATCCGGACGTTTACACAACGTCAGCAAAAAAGGTTACTTTCTATACCGACATAGACTCTATTTCATTTGACATAAAACAGAAAGAGCACTACGATTTTGTGATATTGCTCAACGGGAAAGATTCTGCAAGAACACGAATTGTTTGGGAACCTTCGAAATTGGAAATCCTAAAACAGGGACAAGAATATAATTATTCAGATAATCGCCCTATTCCAACCTTTAGTTATCAATCGCAAGATGACCCGAATCTTATCAGAGTAAGAAAAAATCTGAAATTGGACTCTATTGCCGGAAATGGAAATGAACTTTCTCAAATTTTTAATTTAATGCATTGGATTCACAATCTGATAAAACATGACGGGAACAGTAACAATCCAACTTTAAAAAATGCTATTGATTTGATTGAGGTTTGTAAAACTGAAAATCGGGGCGTGAATTGTAGGATGTTGGCGACGATACTTAACGAATGTTATTTATCAATGGGAATAAAATCCCGATACATAACATGTATGCCTAAAGAAACTGAATTTGATGATTGTCATGTTATCAATATGGTTTATAGCAAAGAATTAGACAAATGGATTTGGATGGATCCAACTTTTGACGCGTATGTAATGGATGACAAAGGAAACATACTTGGTATTCAGGAAGTCAGGGAAAGACTTATTAAAGATCAGCCTTTAGTTCTTAATGCAGATGCCAACTGGAACAGAACGAGCTTGCAGACAAAAGAATACTATTTAAACTATTATATGGCGAAAAATCTTTACAGACTTACAACACCGTTAGTAAGTAAATATAATACAGAAACCTGGCAAAATGGAAAAGAGATGATATCTGTTGAGTTATTACCTTTGGATGGCATTGAACAAACGCCTCAAAAAAGAGAATGGGTTGAGAAAACAGGTGTAAAATTTATTTATTACAAGACAAACAACCCTGATTTATTTTGGACAAGACCTGAATAATTTTGAGTTTGCCCTGACACACAAAACCAACGCTTCGCAAACCCCAAAGAGCCAAATCCACCCACCGCCCTTAAATAAAACTTTCGTGAGAAAGCAATAAAAACAATTAAGCCACAACTTGGCGAATTATTACATTTTTCAAAATGGAGCTTTGATTCAAAAGATTGTGACAAAATTCTTCGGATAGAAACCGATAAGTGAACACGTGAGTCCCGGAGAATATGAAATGAATGAAAAGTTATTTGGAAGTTTACTTTAAAAATATTTACTTTGCAAATATTTTGTAATAGCAATTATTTTCAATGGAATTAATTTGCCGGTTAAAGGACATATATAAAACTCTTTATGCTTATGAAAAGCAGTTTTCGGAGCAAACAGGTATCACCATTAATGAGGGAGCTTTGCTTTGCTGCCTGAAAGATGACAAGCCGAAATCTGCGAACGAATTATGTGATTTTATCGGACTGTCCGGTTCGAGGGTGTCGCGTATTATCCATACTATGGAAGAAAAAGGATTCATTTTGCGCGAGATTGGAGCTTCCGACAAACGCCAAATGATTTTTACGCTGACAGATAGCGGCAGGAAAAAGATCAAGGAAATGAAAAAGCATAATATCGATATAGATTCTTTGCTTGCTCAATTAATTTTCGTTGCAAAATAATATTTTTTATCTATACTATTGCTGTTAGCAAATATGTAACTTGACAAATAAGTAACACATAAATATGAAGATTATTATTATCGGGGGAGTGGCTGGAGGGGCTACTGCGGCTGCACGTCTCAGAAGACTGGATGAAGAGGCGGAAATTATTCTTTTCGAAAAAGATGAGTATGTATCTTATGCCAATTGCGGACTACCATATCATATCGGGGGAACGATCGAGAACCGCGACGAGCTGTTTTTGCAGACACCGGAAGGATTCAGAAGTCGTTTCTGCATTGATGTCCGTATAAAGTCGGAGGTTATCGCAATAGATTCTGCACAAAAAACCGTCACAGTAAAGGATTTGAAAACGGGCACCATATATAAGGAAGGATACGATAAACTCATCCTTTCTACCGGTGCAAAACCTGTAAAACCGGCGATCAGCGGCATAGAGAATGAAAACATCTTTTCGTTGCGCAATGTGCCGGATATGGATCGGATAAAATATGCAATCACCGGAAAAAAAGCAGCATCGGCGGTGATTGTCGGAGCCGGGTTTATCGGGCTTGAAATGGCTGAAAACCTGAAAGAAGCCGGACTATCAGTGTCAGTGGTCGAGCAGGCCGATCAGGTGATGGGAATGGTTGACTATCCCATGGCGGCTATGGTGCATCAATATCTGCGTTCACAAAAGATAGATCTTTTTCTTAAAGAAAATATTATAGCGTTCGAATCGGATAACGGGCATATCAATGTGCGGCTGGCAAGCCAAAAATCCATTACGGCTGATATTGTTATTCTGAGTATCGGCGTAACGCCTGAGAATGGCCTGGCTAAAGGTGCCGGACTGGAAATCGGCCGTTTGGGAGGAATTGTGGTGAATGACTATATGCAGACCTCCGACACGGATATTTATGCGGTGGGCGATGCCGTGGAAGTGAAAAATCCTGTTACCGGGAAACCTACGATTATCCCGCTTGCCGGTCCGGCCAACAAACAGGCGAGGATCGCTGCCGATAACATTATAACGGGAAACAGGAGGGTTTACAAAGGGACGATCGGAACTTCTGTTGCCAAGGTATTTGATATGACGGTGGCCTCTGCCGGAGCTTCAGAAAGGTTGCTTTCGCGAGAAGGAATAAAGTATATAACGTCGATCAGCCATGCAGGATCGCATGCCGGCTATTATCCCGGTGCTTTGCCGTTGTCTGTCAAAATCAACTTTGCTCCGGATGGGAAACTGCTTGGTGCACAGGTGGTCGGATTCGACGGGGTGGATAAACGCATCGACCTGTTGGCGCAGGTGATCCGTAACGGGGGAAGTGTTTATGACCTGCAGGAGATAGAGCATGCGTATGCACCGCCTTTTTCTTCGGCGAAAGATCCGGTGAATATGGCAGGATTTATTGCCGAGAATATCCTCACCGGCCGGGTAAAGATTGTCCACTGGAATGACATGGACAATGCGAAAGCCGATACCGTGATTATTGATGTGAGGACAAAAGAGGAATTTGAATTCGGCCATATCGATAAGGCTGTCAATATTCCTTTGGATGAATTGCGGAACAGGCTTTCCGAAGTTCCCACCGATAAACCGATTTATATCTACTGCGCGGTCGGATTACGCGGTTATACGGCCTCACGCATCCTCTTGCAGCACGGCTATACCGCTGTTTATAACTTATCGGGAGGATACAAAACCTATTCCTGCGTTCTTCAGGATCAACGGAATGGTGCCGGCAGTGCCGGAAATGAGTGTGATTTCTTTCCTGTGATCCGGGATGACGGGGAAATAAGAATGGATCCGGAGAAAAAGGTTATTGTGGATGCCTGCGGATTGCAGTGCCCCGGACCCATCAGGGAACTGAAAAAGCATTATGATACGTTATTGCCCGGGCAGCGGTTGACGATAAAAGTAACCGACCAGGCTTTCGGGCAGGATCTGAATGCCTGGTGCAACATGATGGGCGCAACGCTTATTGATATTGATCATTCGGGAGGAGTTATCACAGCTACTGTAGAAAAAACGGAGGCGAAAAATTCCTCCGCATCTGTGAGTAATCATCTTATGAAGAGTAGCGACACCAAAACGCTGATTGTTTTCAGCGACGATCTGGATAAGGCTTTGGCAACCTTTGTGATTGCAAACGGCATGCTGGCATCGGGTAAAAAGGTGAGCATATTCTTTACGTTCTGGGGGTTGAGTGTTATTAAGAAGCAGCACAAACCGGCTGTGAAAAAAGATTTCATCTCCCGCATGTTCGGTATGATGCTTCCTTCGCACAGCCGTAAACTGGGATTGTCGAAAATCAACATGATAGGCGTAGGCGGAAAGATGATGAGATATGTGATGAAAAACAAACATATAGACAGCCTGGAGGAACTGATGCAGCAGGCCATAGACGCAGGAGCGGAATTAATTGCCTGTTCCATGTCGATGGATGTGATGGGGATACGGAAAGAAGAACTGGCGGATGGAGTGACCATTGGTGGAGTGGCTACTTATCTGGAGCGGGCTGAACAGTCGAATATCAATTTATTTATTTAAAGTTTTGCACGGATTGCGATTTATCTGTTCAATAAATTTAGTCTTTTGACTTTTGCTCAATTAGTTTAACGCAAATGCCGGAATAATAACAATAAGAGATGGGGATTTTTAGAAATATATTCAAATCGCCGGATAAGGGCGAATTAAAGGAAAAGATTAGAAAGGGTGCTTTACTGCTGGATGTACGTAGCCGGGAAGAATATAATTCCGGATATGCCGCCGATTCGGTGAATATCCCGTTGGATATTCTGGCAAATGAAATCGGAAAGCTCAGTAAAGATGTCCCCATTGTTGTCGTTTGCCTAAGCGGTGCACGGAGCGCTTATGCTGTGAACTTACTGAAAAGCGAAGGATTTGAAGCGTATAATGGCGGTGGATGGCAATCGTTTTAGGAAATGAAAACAGATTGGAACAAACGTTATTCCGTAGAGGAATATGTATACGGGAAACAACCCAATTATTTTTTTCGGACGGTTATGGATACATTGTCCCCGGGAAAAATCCTGTTGCCTGCGGAAGGAGAGGGGCGAAATGGAGTATATGCGGCATGCAGAAAGTGGGATGTTATGGCGTTTGACAGTAGTCCCGTTGCCCGGCAAAAAGCGCTGAAACTTGCCGGGGAGAATGGTGTTGAAATTAATTATCATGTATGTGATTATCCGGATTTCAATTGTCATGAAAGTGTTTTTGATGCGATCGCATTCATTTATGCGCATCTTCCGGACAAGCAAAAGCATACATATTACCGGCGTTTGTTCCTGTGTTTGAAAACAGGAGGAAAAGTAATCTTCGAAGCATTCAGTAAGAATCAGCAAAAGTATCAATTGGACGACCCTCAGGCAGGAGGCCCGCGAGATCCCGGTATGTTGTTCTCAAAAGAAGAGGTAGAAGAGATTTTTACCGGCTTTGCTCTACTCAAGCTGGAGGAAGAAAAGATCCTTTTATCCGAAGGTCCCGGGCATACCGGATATGCTTCTGTGGTCCGATGCGTGGCGGAAAAAATATAGCAAGACGATATCGCATATCGAAACATTCCATGTAAATTTGTTTTCTGCTTATTTAGCTTAATGAAATAGTTGTTTTTTAATGTTATTGCGTATATTTGTGTGACCTGTAAGCGGTGGAGATGTCGGGAGAAAACGGAATGATAGAGATAAAATAAAAGATAAGTAAAGGTTAATCGATTTAATCTCATGAAAGTTATAAATAGGATTTTAGTTTTTTTGATGTTGTTTTGCCTATACAACTGTACTGGAGTTACTGATGTACAGGATAGTATGAATCTGGATTTTGAATTCAAAAATCCCGGTTCACATTTGCCTAAGCACTGGTATACAGGGGGTGAAAGTTTCAAGATCTCTGTAGACAGCCTGGAGAAACACAGCGGAAAGTTTAGCCTGAAAATGGAAACGCCCGGCACCAGGAATAATAATAGTTTTGGTGTATTTACAGGTACCCTTCCCATTGAAACTTTTGCAGGTAAAAATGTGGAATATAGAGGGTGGATAAAAACTAAAAATGTAAAAAATGGATATGCCGGATTATGGCTTAGGGTTGATGGAGAAAATACAGAAACACTTGGCTTCGACAATATGAATGACCGGGGTCTGACAGGCGACAATGATTGGACACAAGTATCCATAAAGATAGATATCAGCCGTGAAGCAATCAATATAAATTATGGCGGACTATTTCCGGGAGAAGGAGTTGTGTGGTTTGATAACCTCGAACTGTATGTAAATGGAGAAAAATTTATTGAGCCTAAACTTAAAACCACCCTTTCTCGGAAAGAAAAGAAAGTAATAAAAGAGTATATTTATCCGCTAAGAACATATGAACCTGACAGTGGTAATACGAAAGACCTTGAGATATTGGAGAAATTGATTGGTAACAGCAAAGTAGTTGCTTTAGGAGAGGTTTCCCACGGTTCAAGCGAGATCTTCAAGATGAAGAACCGTATCATTCAATATCTGGCTGCTAACAGCGGATTCGATATTTTTTCAATTGAAGCGAATATGCCGGAGTCATACAAACTCAATGACTATACAGTTCACGGGAAAGGGGACCCTAAAAAACTGATCGCGGGTATGTATTTTTGGACCTGGAGGACAGTAGAGGTGTTGAACATGGTTGAATGGATGCGTCGGTTTAACCATCCGGAGAAGCGTATTGAGTTTACAGGATTTGATATGCAATTTTACGAAGGTGCTGTAAAAGAACTTATGGATGCATTTGAAGAGGACGAGATTGTAAGAAATAAAATTGCTGATTTGGGAAAAATACTTAATGAGATAAAATCCCGTACGCAACAAAACAGAGAATTGGTATCAGCTGACGACAACGAGATGAAAGAAATTGATTCCCTCATTTCGTTCATACAGAATAGTATTGAAACATCATCCTTTCAAACATCCGACAAACAATGGTTGCAGCAAAATATGGTAATAATACGGCAATATTTGGGGTCTATTAACTATGCCTGGCGTGACAAGTGCATGGCAGACAATGTGATGTGGATAAAGGAAAATAATCCCGATTCCAAACTTGTTATCTGGGCGCATAATGGGCATATTCAGAAAACAAGTAAAATGATGGGATATCACCTTGCTCGGCAACTTGACGATGATTATATAACTTTCGGTTTTACTTTTTACGACGGTAGTTTTACGGCAGTAGGCAACAAAGGCCTCACTTTTTATGAGGCTTCAAGAGTTTATCCCGGCACGTTGGAATATTTATTGGACAAATTGAACGAACCTGTTTTTATTTTGGATTTAAAGAAAATAAGATCAGATAACAAGAAAGATACAGAATGGTTATTAGAACGATTAGCTTATAGAAGCGTAGGAGCACTGGGGGGAAGTCAGTATGAGTTTCAGAACAGAATAGTATCGGATGATTTCGATTATCTGATTTTTATCAGGACTTCAACGCCGTCTCTTCTTTTTCCTGATACGCGATAAATAATCCTACCTATTTTCATTGTCTAAGTAATTTGATAACTGATAGCATAATAACCAGTGAATTTTACAGAGTAACCAAAGAAATGCCTGAATAGTAAAATAATTGTATGAAACGACTGTTTTCTTTCCTGATTATAATTTTTGGGGCAAATATTTTATTTGCTCAAACTGAAAATAAAGCTGTGAATGTATTGAATTACTATCCAAAAGAAATTGCCGAAACCATTTATTCAAAATCGAAAGATTTTCCCAACCGTACGCAACTTTCCATTGCAATAATTCGAAATGGGAAAATTAATTATTATGGAATCATAAAGGAAAATGATTCTATAAAACCCATTGAAAACCACACTAAGGTTTTTGAAATAGGTTCTATTACCAAGGTATTTACTTCAACCGTTTTAGCTTCATTGGTGGAAGATAAAAAAATAAAATTGACAGATTATGTCAATTCGTATTATCCTTTCACTTTTAAGGATGGTATCAAAATAACTTTTGAAAGTTTGGCCAATCATACTTCCGGGTTACCCCGCTTACCTGAAAACCTGGATTTATCGGACGAAACCAATCCATATAAAAATTATAGAAAGAAAGAACTGGATGAATATCTTGAAAATATGCTGAAACTCGAAAACGAACCTTCAAAAACCTATTTATATTCGAATCTTGGAGCAGGATTATTGGGTTATACCCTTGGTTTGTCTGAAAAAATGAGCTTTCAGGAATTACTTCAAAAGCAGATTTTTGATGAATACAACATGACAAATACCTTTGCGAATACACAAAATTTGGACAATAAACTCGTTAAAGGGTTGAATGCAAAGGGAGAAGTTGTATCCAATTGGGATTTTGATGTTTTGTTGGGTGGTGGCGGAATTTTATCTACCACTGAGGATCTGGCAAAATTTGCGATGGCACAATTGAATCAAAAAAATAAAAAGCTTGCATTGACAAGAAAACCAACTTTTGTAGTGAACGATAAAATTAAAATTAGTTTAGGTTGGCATATTTTAAAATCTGAAAGTGGACAAGATGTAATTTGGCATAATGGGGGGACAGGCGGATATTCTTCTTCCATGGCTGTAAATGTTGGGGACAAAACTGCAGTTATCATATTATCGAATGTTTCAGAAATAAACGAAAAGATGGATGCTTTGTGTTTTGAATTGATGAGTGGAAAGTATGAAAAAATATAAAGGGTATATGTTATTTTAAGGCCGAAACAGGTTTTTCTTTTGTGTAAACCGATGGTTTTTGTACCTTTGTCTCTGAATCAATAGTAACACATTTCAGAGCATATCAGTCAGATGGATATACGTAAATTTCTCTTTGTTCTCGCAGCATCTATCCTTGTTGGGAACTTCGTTGCGAAACAATCAGTCATCATGGCGCAGGAGCCGCCGGTTTCAAACAGCGACAAAGTTTTTGAAAACCCCGATGTAGTACCTATGTACACGGGAGGAACCGCAGAGATGCACCGGTTTATTGGAAATACGTTGAAATATCCCGACGATGCGAGAGAGCGTAATGCGCAGGGATTGGTAGTATATACTTTCGTGGTGGAGAAAGACGGTACACTCTCCAACTTTAATATCATCCACCGTGCGGATTCACTGCTGAACCGGGAGGCGCTGCGTATATTGGAAGCCATGCCACCCTGGCGCCCTGCCAGACATAACGGCGAAATAGTACGTTCCGAAACCTATGTGCCCATGTATTTCAGGCTCAATCAAAATGCAATGGCAGCCGGCAAAGCTGTTCAGGGCACCCGTGATTATTCTAAAAAGGACCCTGTGGTACTTGAGAGCAACACTATTTACACAATTGTCGATAAGATGCCGCAATATACCTATGGTGAGTCGGGATTGTCCGCTTTTATTGCGCATAATATCCGCTATCCGCGTGAAGCCAGACAGGAGGGAATTGAAGGAAGAATACTGTGTTCGTTTATTGTAAGTAGTGACGGTTCCATCTCGAATATAGAGGTGGTGGAAGGGTCGAATAAGTCGCTCAATGAGGAAGCTGTCCGCGTGCTTGGTCTTATGCCGAAATGGATTCCGGGTGAGAATAACGGCGAAAAGGTGCATGTGAAATGTCTTCTGCCTATAGACTTTGTAATAGATGAGGATCCGATTCCACCGTTAACAAGCAACGAATAAACATACCTGCTCTTCCTTTTATTTTAATTCCAGTTCAAAGGTCCGCATTCCCGTGTAGGTATTGATAAAAAGCCGGAAGGGGCCGGGGGAGGCGCCTGTCTGATCCCGTAGGCTGGCGAGCAGGAAAGAGGCATACATCATCTTGGGATATCCCGGAGGATCATCGTTTGCGGAATGGCTTATATAGAGGTCGAGGGATGTTGAGGAGAGATCACGGAGCAGGGCGATACTGTGCGGCACGTTATGGTATTCCGTCTCTATGATCAGGTTCAGGTAATCTCCGCCTATCCATACACTCTGTATTTTCAGCGGATCGTCCGAATAGCGTGCCGGGAACCCGTCCGGCTGCACGGTATCCGTAAATATGTTGGTCATAAAGTTGATTCTGATGGCATCTCCTTCTAAAGGGACGTAATTGAGAATGACGCGCTGCCCCTCTTCTCCCGAGTAATTTTTCGTCTCTTCGGGGATAAGCAGTCTGCCATTGTCGAGTCTGAAACGGTAGGTTGAATTTTCTTTCTCCACTGTGGCAAACTCCACTAAGTAATTGTCCATCCTTTCCGGATCCTTTTCACATGCGGAAAGAAGGAGAAGCAGGAGAAATATCGGAAGGGTAGCCGTATAACCTCTCATTGTATACTTATTGTGCTGCCAGATTGTTTTTAACTGTGTTTCCGTACATCCCGATCAGTTTCTCACGCAGGAAAGCATCGTCTCTGTTCGGGATATCTATCTTGTCGATCTGTTGCTGCAGATAGGTATTGAATTTCGACAAATCTTCACTGCTGTATTGCGATGAGAACCGGCCGGTACCGGTCATCAGGTCGTATGCCACGTAATTGAAAAGGGAAAAGGTGTAATTGCGGTAAATCTCCCGGTCGATGAGAGAGGCCGCTTCCTCCAGCAACTCATTCCTTCCCTTTTTTTCGGAAATAACGCTGACCGCTTGGTCGATGCATGTGCCGAACCGGAGTGTGACACGCCCCTTGAAGCCCATTATACCGGTGTACATATTTTCTATATCGTCGGCTTCCGTTTTTCTGTACCCCGGATTATCCCGCTTGAGTTGAAACTCTTTGGCTTTGAGGTAGTCGCAGGGGTCAAACTCATAAGAGATGGAAAGGGGGACAATATGCAGGTCCTGCAATGCTTGCCCCGGAGCGGAGCTATCGTGCAGTGTGAGCATTTTCAGCAGACTCACCTGCGTTTTATCGTTCGAATCTTTTGCCCGTCCTTCGCGCTGGGCGATCCATGCCGGTTGCTCCCTGCGGTTTACCGTATCGTGGATATAGTCAGAGAGATGCTTCGACACTTCCAGCATCTGGCGGACGGAAACACCCCGTTTCACGATAAAACTCTTGTTAAGGCGTACTAACTCCTCTATCCAGGGATATATGAGGAGGTTATCACCGATGGCTATCTCTGTGGTGGATTTCTTCTGATCAACCATAAGTATGTTCAGAAAAGCGGCATCCAGCACGATATCGCGATGGTTGGAGATAAAAAGGCATCCTTTTCCTTCGGGAATATTTTCCCATCCTGTACCGCTCAGCTCCCGGGTGGTTTTGGCGATCAGTTGTTTCATTGCCGGATAGATAATGTTGCGCTGAAAATCGTCTTTGGTTTTGCATCGGGTCATTGCGGCGGAGAACTGTTCCCATGGGAGGGGTTTTACGAAGGACTCTGCCGCCCGCCTGAAATAGCTGTTGGAAACGAGCCTGGCAATGGTTTCCGGAACCTCGTTGTCGGGGACCGGCCTGATATCGTTGAATCGGTTCATTGTTGTTGTCTCTGTCATACCACTGTTACGGGTAAAAAGGAGTATTACTTTTCTGTTTTAGTCAGTTCGCTAAAGATTGGAGTTTTTAATTGATCACTGGAATAATTCCGTTTCAATAATCTCTGTGATAATATCCGTCATAGAGAGGCCGGCAGCGTTCACCTGTTGGGGGATAAAACTGGTGGCAGTCATTCCCGGCGTGGTATTCACTTCAAGGAGGACAGGCCTGTCGCCAATTAAGATATAATCCACCCGGATGATCCCTTTCGCGCCGATCAGACGATAGATCCTTTCGGTCTCCTGCTGAATGGCTAAGGTGATCTTTTGGGAAAGGCGGGCGGGGGTGATCTCTTCCACCTGGCCATTGTACTTCGCATCAAAATCGAAAAACTCATTAGATGTAACCACTTCGGTCAGAGGTAACACCGTTATCCCTTTATGGGTCTCAAAGCAACCGCAGGTTACTTCCGTTCCCTGTAAGAAACTCTCGATAATTACTTCATGCGCTTCCCTGAAAGCTTCCCCAACAGCGTTTCCGAGCTGTGAACTTTCTTTTACTTTGGTGGTGGCAAAACTTGAGCCTCCCAGATTGGGTTTTACAAAAACGGGCAATCCCAGTGTGGAGATGATCTTATCGGTTTGACAGGAATCACTTTTCCGCAGAAGAATTGAATCGGCTACCTCGATCCCGAAGTTTTTAAGGAAACTGTTACAGGTGAATTTGTTGAATGTCAGCGCCGACGCCAGGACTCCGCAGTTGGAGTAGGGGATACCCTGCATATCGAAATAACCCTGAAGCGTTCCATCCTCGCCGGGAGTACCGTGGATAGTGATATAAGCGAAATCGAACAGGATATTCCTGCCGTCGCCATCGGTAAAATTGAAATTATTTTTATCTACCGGATAAAAACAACCGCGATTTTCCGCTTCCCATGAGGTACGGTCTATTCTTACCTTGTAAACATTGTATTTTTCCTTGTCCATAAAGGAGTAAATGCCGGCAGCACTCTTTTCGGATATCACAATTTCCGAAGAGTAGCCTCCCCACACAACAGCGACATTCTTTTTCATTATTTCAAGATTCAAAATTCAATATTTAAAATTCAAAATTGTCAAATCAATTATATCCTCATCTATTCTCTATCGTGCGAAGTGCATATCATTTCCACCTTTTCACTTTCCACCGAATCACCTTTCCACCTTACTATACGCTCTCCACTTGTCGATCACCGATTGCATATCTTCCGGGATGTCGCTTTCAAAATAAAGTTCTTTTCCTGTGGAAGGATGTACGAAACCCAGTGTTTGCGCATGCAGGCATTGGCGGGGGCAGAGAGCAAAGCAATTAGAGACAAACTGCTTGTATTTTGCGAAATGAGTGCCGCGAAGAATCTCATTGCCTCCGTAGCGTTCATCATTGAACAGCGGATGCCCTATATATTTCATATGTACGCGGATCTGGTGTGTGCGCCCTGTTTCCAGCCGGCATTGCACCAGCGTCACATAGCCGAACCGTTCCATCACGCTGTAGCGGGTTACGGCATGCTTGCCCTGATCGCCGTCGGGGAAGACACGCATACGCATCCGGTCGTTCGGGTCACGCCCGATATTACCCTCCACGGTTCCATGGTCATCAGCCGGATTTCCCCAAACCAAAGCAGCATACATTCGTTTTGTTTCTTTACGGAAGAATTGGGCGGAGAGGTTTGTTTTCGCTTCCGGGGTTTTGGCCACGAGCAGCAGGCCCGATGTATCTTTGTCGATTCTGTGTACCAGTCCCAATCTAGGATCATTCATGTCGTTGATATTCTCCCGGTTCAGATAGTATGCAACGGCGTTGACCAGCGTGCCCGTGTAGTTTCCGTGGCCGGGGTGTACTACCATACCGGCGGGTTTGTTGATCACCATGAGGGTATCATCCTCATAGACAATATTGAGTGGGATATTTTCAGGTATGATCTCCAGTTCACGCCTCGGACGGTCCATCACAATTGAGATCACATCGAGTGGCTTCACCTTGTAACTCGATTTTACCGGTTGTCCGTTTACCAGGATACAATCCGCCTCGGCTGCCTGCTGGATACGGTTTCTGGAGATCCCCTCTATCCTGACAGACAGGAATTTATCGATCCGCAGCATATTCTGTCCTTTATCTGCTACAAACCGGTAATGCTCGAATTTCTGATTTTCGTCCTGGGATTCTTCCGCTATTCCGTCATCCTCCTCAGCCAAAAAATCGATATCGTCTAAATTCTGTTCCGCCACAAACATCCGGTTAGAAAAATGAATCGTCTATCGCCCCGTCGCCTCCCGATTGAAGACCATTACGGTTGTTTATCCGTTCGGGCGGCACAATATACTCGTTGTCAATCCTCAACGAGTCGGCAAGTACTCCGCTGGTGACCACCAGGGTGAGAGGAGAGCCGGCCGGTATTTTTTCTTCGGGCGCCAGCCGCCTCCCCCTGTACTCTACAGCTACTACCAAGCCGGAATATTCTGCCGGTACCTCCTGGATGGAAAGCTGGGTGAATCCCATTGAATTGAGTAATGCAGAGGCCTGACGGGTGGAGTAATCTGTCAATTCCGGTACGGCAATCATCTGAGGATTCTTTGAATAGATCGTCAGATAGATGGCGCGGCCCTCTTTCACTTTATTGCCTGCTTGGGGCGTTTGGTCTATAATCGCTCCCGGCACGGCATCGCGCTGGTAGATAGAGTCCACGATCTCTGCATGGAGGCCTTTGGCCTTGAGAATGATATTGGCTTCTTCGATCTGAAGACTTTCCAGTGCAGGCACAACCACATTTTGTCCGTGTCTTGTATAGACGTTCAGGAGCAGCAACGCCAACACAACCAGCAGTATGCCGCATGCTATGATCATCACCAGATTTTTTACGATGCTGTTGCTGAAGAGGGAATTTTTAGTCTGTTTTTTACTCATAACAATCGCTCATAAGTGTATAAGCATATACGAGATACAAAAGTACAAAAAATAATGAGAGTGGGGGAGCAGAGGTATGGAAAAAGAGAGGTGAAAGTGTTGAGGGGAATGTACCGGGAGAGTCAAAAAAACAGGAATAGAGACGATCCTATTCCTGTTTTTTAAAGATAGTATCTTTAATATTCGTCCGACACGGATAACTTAGCCCTGCCTTTTGAACGACGGGCGGCAAGCACTTTTCTTCCGTTTTTGGAAGCCATTCTGGAACGGAATCCGTGTTTGTTCTTTCTCTTTCTGTTAGAGGGTTGGAATGTTCTTTTCATATTATTGTTATTTATTTTGTTTTTGTCCTTATATATATATAGTCTTTTAAGTGCGGCCCCCGACGCTAAGAACTTGTTTGTTCCCGGCTCCTGTCTTTTTGTGGTTTGCCCTTTGCCTGTTTTATAGACATGCAGCTTCTGCCGACTTTATTTTTCCGGCCTGCAAAATTAGATAAAATATTTGAAAAAACCAATCCGATAGAGGATAAAAATACTTTTTTTCTCTTTTTCAACTCTTTATACAATCCTTGAAAAGGAACTGAAAAGAAAAATGAAGAAAATTAAAAGAAAAGTTTTGCACTTTGGGAAAATCGTTCTATATTTGCACCCGCAATTGAGATAACAAGATATTTCACAATAGGGTTCACGCCCGAAAGGGCCCATTCGTCTATCGGTTAGGACGCAAGATTTTCATTCTTGAAAGAGGGGTTCGATTCCCCTATGGGCTACATTATTTAGAAAAATTAAATATACGCGTCAATAAAAATGGCAAATCATAAATCATCTGAGAAAAGAATCAGACAAACCAAAGTTCGTCGTCTGTCTAACAAATACGTCTCGCGCACTGCCAGAAATAAAGTGCGTGAGTTGCGTACGCTTACTTCTAAAGAAGAAGCCCAGAAGATGTATCCTGAGGTTTGTTCCATGCTCGACAAGTTGGCTAAGAAGAAGGTGATCCACCAGAACAAAGCCGATAACCTCAAGTCCAAGTTGGCTTCTCATGTGAACAGCCTGAGTTAAGATGATAAAACATCTGGTATTCTTTAAATTGGCCGAAGAGGCTGATGGGAATTCTAAGCCAGAAAATATTCTCATCATTAAAGAAAGGCTGGAGTCGCTTAGAGAAATGATCCCCGTGATCCGTAAGATGGAAGTTTTTCCGAATCATTTTCAGGCTTCCTCCGAAAATTATGATATTGTGCTCGACAGCGAGTTTGATTCGCTGCAAGATCTGAAGGCTTATGCCGTACACCCCGGACATTTGAAGGTAAGAGAGTTTATCGCAAAAGTAAGTATCGGCAGGGCGGCTATCGATTACGAATTTTAGAATTCGTATATTTCATACAATTAAACAACAAAAGCGGACTTATTGTCCGCTTTTGTTGTTTATAGACTTCCGCAAAACGATGATGGGGTTCAGGGGTGCTGATCCGGAAAATATATGGAAATGGAAACCAATTTTTATTTTCCTTTTTCTCCAGGTAAGTTTTTTGTTATTATAATTCAGGAGATGAAAGGTTAAATACTTATATGTAAATTTGTTAAAATATTTTATTGGAGTCTGTCTCTTCTTTCTTTTGTTTCAAAAGATTTTCCAAAAGAACGATTTTCTCTCTTTCCAATTGAAGCATGCGTTCATATAGGGCGGTTTTCTCATTGGCTAATTCAATAATCCGGTCAATGGGGTTATTGTTGATAATATTCTTATAAGCCCCACTTCCTTCTTGAAAAGTATTATTTTCGATGATCACCGTCACAGGATCTTCTTCTAATTCTGCGATGAGTTCAGGAGCTACTCCTAATGCTTTGGAAAATCTCTCTATCATATCGGCATTAATGACTTTTCTCTGTTCATAAGTGGAGACTTGGGTCTGGCTAAGACCCATTATAGATGCCAACACATCCTGCTTCATCCCCAGAGTATGGCGAAAACGTTTAATAGCGTGCCCATGGTGAGTATTTTTCGTTATCATATCCTTCAATTTCTTATTTTCATTTTTGGCAAATGTACAAAAAATCAGCATAGCCCAATAATTATCGGTGCAAAAACAATAAATACCGGACATGTTTATTATTATTATTATAAAAAACCTTATTTACTTTGAAATTTTTAAAATAATTAGGTAAATTATCATTTAATACCAAATGATTTATGAATTGTAGACAAAGAAAAGGTGAACAAAAACTATTCTCTCGATTACAAAGCGTTCTATTAACGCTGTTGCTGATTACGTGCGCAGAATACGCTATGGCGCAGGGGTTCACGGTTAGCGGTGTTGTCAGGGATGAGACCGGCACCACCCTGCCGGGAGCTGCAGTGGTTGTAAGAGGCTCCCAACGAGGTGTAACTACTGATGTTGACGGTGTATTTTCTATTAATGTGAAAGCGACCGACGTATTGGAAGTGTCATTTATTGGCTATCAGACTGTAATGCTTGAAATCGGGAACAATCGCAAGTTCGATATCACACTCGAACCGGAAGCGATCGGGATTGACGAAGTGACAGTGATCGCATTCGGTCGCCAAAAAAAAGAGAGTGTCGTGTCATCTATTTCGACAGTAAAAGTCGATGAATTACGCGTGCCGGCTTCCAACCTCACTACTGCGCTGGCAGGGAAAATTGCCGGGATTATCTCCTATCAGACATCGGGAGAACCGGGTGCCGATAATGCGCAGTTCTTTATACGCGGTGTAACAACTTTCGGATATAAAACCTCTCCGTTAATCCTGATTGACGGCTTCGAATCGACCACCGACGATCTTGCGCGCCTGCAACCGGATGATATCGAGAGTTTCTCGGTAATGAAGGATGCTTCGGCAACGGTGATGTATGGTGCGCGGAGTGCCAACGGGATAATCTCGGTAGTGACCAAAGCCGGGCGTGAGGGGAAAGTAAAGATCAGTGTGCGGGGCGACGTGAATATTGCAACGCCTACCCGAAGATTGGAGTTTCTCGACGGGGTAAGTTATATGCGACTCTATAACGAAGCGCAGATCACCCGTAATCCGTTGCTGGGTGCCTATTACGACGAGCAGAAAATACAGGCTACCGTGCGGGGCGAAAATCCGATGATATACCCCAATGTAGAGTGGTACGACGCACTGTTCAATAAATCTACCGCCAACGAAAAGGCCAATATAAACATATCAGGCGGCGGGCAGGTGGCTACTTATTTTGTGTCGGGAACCTTTGAACATGAAACCGGATTGCTGAAGGTAGATACCCGGAACAATTTCAACAATAACATCGATATCACAAGGTCTCAGGTCCGCAGCAATGTTGTTTTCAAATTGTCGCCGACTACCACCCTTGACACAAGGATTACAGGGCGTTTCGAACGTTATAACGGGCCCTACGAATCGGCCAGCGAGATTTACAGGCAGATCATGTGGTCGAACCCGGTGGATTTTCCGTTTACTTATGAACCCGACGAAGCCAATAAGTTCACCGAACATATCCTTTTCGGGAGTACCCTCATAGGCGGGGCGACAAAAGTAAATCCTTATGCCAGCATGATCCGTGGCTATGAAGACCGCAACGAAACAAACGTTACCGTACAAGGTACACTTTCGCAGGAATTGGATTTTATCACAAAGGGGCTTAAGGCAAGCCTTAAAGCTTCCGTAAACAGTTGGGGGAAATATACCAGCCGGCGGACTTATTCCCCGTATTATTATGCATTGGAAAATTTCAACCAGATTACCGGCGATTACACCTTGTTCGCACTCAACCCCACTTCCGGCCAGGCTTACCTGGGTGATGTACAACCCGGGCGCGATGCCAGCGGGCAATACTATTACGAAGGAATATTATCGTGGAACAGGCTATTCAACAAACACAATGCCGGTGCCACCATAGTGGGTATCATGCAGGAAAACCTGGTGACGGGTGGAAACAGCAATTCGATATACTATACGCTCCCTGAAAAGAACCTTGGCGTTTCGGGTCGTCTTACTTACGATTATGACTCCCGGTATTTCCTCGACTTCTCTTTCGGCTATAATGGCTCGGAAAAATTCACGGGCACCAAGCAGTTCGGATTTTTTCCCGCTTTGGCAGGCGGATGGATGGTATCGAACGAGAAATTTTTCGAATCCTATAAAAACGTGATCAGTGCACTGAAGCTTAAAGCGAGTTGGGGACAAGGCGGTAACGATGCCATTGCCGGACGTGAGGGACGGTTTTTCTTCCTCTCCGATGTTTCTCTGGGCGGGGGAGGATACCGATGGGGTAATACGTTTATGAACTACTATCCCGGGTATACTGTTTCCCGATATGCCAACCCTAATATAACCTGGGAGGTATCTACTAAATACAACGCCGGGATTGAACTGAGTTTGTTTGAGAAAGAGGCTGTGCGTATCCAGGCAGATTTCTTTCAGGACTACCGTGACAAGATATATATGAACCGCGAAAATTTTCCGAGTTCTGCAGGACTTGAAGCCTCTATCAGCGGAAACGTAGGTAAGGTAGAATCTCATGGGGTAGACGCTTCTATTGACATAGAACACCAGTTCAACAATGATACGTGGTTGACAGGGCGCGCCAATTTCACCTATGCAACGAACAAATACGTTGAACTTGATGAAAAGAATTATCCCGATGAGTACCTGAAACGCAAAGGGCACAACATTAACCAGTGGTGGGGATTGATAGCCGAACGTCTTTTTGTTGACCAGGCTGAAATCGACAACTCTCCCAGACAGGATTTTGGTGAATATATGGCCGGCGATATCAAGTATAAAGATGTGAATGGCGATGGCGTGGTAAATGACAACGACCGCGTACCGATGGGGTATCCCACAAGTCCCGAAATACAACTTGGCTTCGGACTATCGGGGGGGTACAAGAAATTCGACCTTTCCTTCTTTTTCCAGGGAAATGCGCGTGTTTCCATGTTTATCAACCCCGGAGTAGGAGGGGGTAGTGATGGTACCGAAGGTATCGCTCCGTTTGTAAGCAACCGCAATGCCCTGCCTTTTATTGCGAATGACTACTGGAGTGAAACGAACCCGAATCCTTATGCTTTTTGGCCCCGATTGTCGACCACCACGATCAACAACAATTTGCAACAGTCCTCCTGGTGGCTTCGCGATGTTTCTTTCCTGCGTCTGAAAACAGTAGAAATGGGGTATAACTTCTCTGTTAAAACGCTTAAATTGCAGAACTGCCGGGTTTATCTGTCCGGTGAGAACTTGTTTGTATTAAGTGGTTTCAAATTATGGGATCCTGAAATGGGGCGCAAGGGTATTGGCTATCCTCCAAACAAGAGGTTCAATTTTGGTCTCAAATTAGATTTTTAATTCATAAAAAAGGAAACAAATGAAAATTGCGATTTATACTACAATGATCGTTGCAATGGTGATGATGACCTCCTGTTCCGAATATCTGGACGTCGTTCCCGACAATACGCTGAAACTGGAAAACATTTTTGCCACGAAAGACGATGCATACAATGCACTGGCCAAAATATACAACTACCTTCCCAATGATTGGGCCACGCACACGACAATGTGGGAGATGGGCGACGAATACATAGGGCGAATAGATGCTTCCGTCCAGAATAATAGCGGCAACCTGCTCGCGGAACGTATAATGCGTGGCTTGCAGGTAACGGGGAATCCCCTGTTAGGCAACTGGTCCGGTTCGGGTGGGGGCAAGCACTATTATCAGGCAATCCGCTCCACCAATGTTTTTCTGGATTACATAGTAAATACCCGCAACCTGACTGAGACAGAACGAGCCGATTGGATCGCACAGGCCACTTTTCTCAAAGCATATTACCATTTTCTGTTGCTGCAGAAATATGGGCCAATTATTATTTCCGACAAAGCAGTGCAACCCGACGCTACGTCTGATGAACTGTTTCATTCGCGTTCGAAAGTGGAAGAGTGCTTCGACTACATCATTCGCCTGATGGACGAAGCTATCCCCAACTTGACGGAGAGAGCCGAGGAAAACAACCTGGGGCAGATAGACCAGATTGCTGCCAAAGCCATCAAGGCACGCGTGCTATATTTTAGGGCAAGCCCGTTTTATAGTGGCAACAAAGAGTTTTTCGGAGACTTTTACGATCCGGTCGACGGAGAGCCGTTCTTTCCCGTTAACGATTCAGCAGAACGTACCAAAGAAAAATGGCATGATGCTCTTAATGCTATCAATGCAGCTATAGAAACAGCCGTACTAAACGGTAAGGGACTGTATGAATATACCAAGGAAGTGTACGTCAAAGACCGCAATTTTTATGCACTTAATCCCGAGAGGATGAAAACCTACTATGACTTACGGATGGTCATCACCGATCCGTGGAACAAGGAGTTACTGTGGGCTCATTCGAATGTTGACATATACAATCAGGGCGAATTGGCACATTCTACCAACATAAGGCTGCCGGCAGGTTTTGAAGGCGATGTAAACGCCTCGGGCTTTTCCTGGCAATGGATGGCGGCAACCTATCAGATGGCCGAACGGTATTACACGGCAAACGGGCTTCCTATTGAAGAAGACCTTACCTTCAACTACAATTCCCGGCACGATTTATACATGACACCCGGTGTTGAAGATCCCGACTACTCGGCAATCGCCGGCCTGATGCAACCCAATCAGCCTACCATTAACCTGTATATGAACCGCGAAATGCGTTTTTATGCAAATCTGGGTGTCACCGGCGGATATTTCCGCTCACACTTTGAGATAATACCCGTTTACATGATGCAGGGTACCAACGGAGGATATAATCCGAGCGTAAACTCCACCGATTTCTTCTGTACAGGTATAGGCCTACAGAAGCTTGTGCATCCCGAATCGAGGTCGTCAAACTGGCAGCGTCAGGTCAAGTTTCCATACCCGATAATGCGTATGGCCGACCTATACCTTATGAAAGCGGAAGTGCTGAACGAAATAAAAACACAACCCGACCAGGAAGTATGGGATGCCATCAATCTGGTGCGCACAAGGGCAGGTATCCCTAAAGTGGAGGATGTGTGGTCGAATTCGCTATTGGCGCGTACGGTTAACAAACACCGGACCCAAGCGGGCATGCGTGACATCATTCTTGACGAAAGAAGTTCAGAACTGGCTTTCGAAGGTATTCACTATTGGGACATGGTACGTCATAAAAGAGCCCATACGGAATTCTCTCTTCCCATACAAGGATGGAACTACAAGGGAACCACCCCTTCCACTTTCTTTGTGCTGGGCGTAGTGCAGGCCCGAAGGTTCACCATCAGGGATTACCTTTGGCCAATTGACCTGAACGAGATGAATACGAATGGCAAACTGACCCAGAATCCGGGATGGTAATAATTGATTTATTTTTAATTATAATATATATATGAAGATGAAAATATATAAGTGGATATGGGCGCTGGCTATTATGTTAGGCATCTGCGCTTGTGAGGAAGGTTCAAGATTCCAGTCATCGGAGAGTGATTCCACCCCTCCCGGTAAACCGGCCATCATCAGATGGGAGCCGCTTTACGGGGGTGCAAGGTTTTTCTATACTATCCCGGCCGATGAAGATTTGCTTAGTGTCAATGCCGAATATACCAATGATAAGGGGAAAACATTCTATTTCACCTCGTCGTTCTATACTGATTCGCTCGACGTAATCGGGCTGGGCAGTACCGATTCAAAGAGCATAAAGCTCTATAGCGTAGACCGCGCAGGTAACCGTTCGGAAACAGTTTCGGTTGAAATCACACCGCTTGAGCCTTCCATCACCAGGGTTGCCAGAACCCTTGCTGTAAAACCGGGATTCAGCTCGTTCCTTGTTGATTGGGTGAATGAATTGAACCAGTTGATAAATGTGTATGTGTCATTTAAGTATACCCAAAATGGGCAATTGCGAGACATTGTTTCGGTTTTTTCGTCAAACATGCTGAAAGAGCGTAGATTTATACAAGACTTAGATCTTGCATCTACAGAGCCTGTAGAAGTGAGCGTACGTGTAGAAGATCATTACGGGAACTCAACTGAAGACATTCCTTTCGGGGAAATATTCCTGCTGGAAGACAATGAACTTGACAAGTCGATGTGGGTGATCCCAAATGCCAACGATTCTACGGTGACTATAAAGGGCAAGGTCATTAATACCGGCGTGCCTGCCATGTTCGGCGATAACCTCGAAGGACGCATGTCGAAGCTGATAGACGGCATTATCGACAGGGGCGACAATCTCAACTTTTTTCATACCGGAAGCCGTGGGCGAACAGGATTTTCACGTGACGGAAACATGCCCTGGAATATTATTATTGACCTGGGAGATTACTATCAGCTTAGCAGGGTCATCACCGTGCAGCGGCATTCCGGCGGACTTGCCAATATCGAACGCGGACAATACTACCGTGCTGAAAACTGCGGTGAATTCCGCCTGTATGTTTTCAACGAGCAAACCGAAAGATGGGATTCGCTCACTACACAGCGGACTCCAATCCCGCAGGGCGTCAGCGACCTCCAGATAGTGAAAATGGGCGAAGCCGGTGATATGGCATACTTTTATCCCGACGACCCGCAATACACACAACCAACGCGCTGGTTCAGGTATGAAGGGTTGTACTGTTTCGACGATAACTATTCGTCGACCGGTGCCAATTGTATGTCGGAATTAACGCTTTTCGGAAAAAAAGCAAATTAGCAATACTTTAAACTAAAAAGTTATGAGACATTTATCACTTACACTTTTGTCTATAGTAATGTTGGTTCTGGCATCATGCGATGATCAATATGACAATATAAAAAATTACGCGGGGGAAATAATTTATCCCGCTGGTTTCGACACCATAATCGGGTATATAGGTTACGAAAGGGTTGAAATCGACCTGATGAAAGCAGGGCGCGTACCTTCCAGCCAGCTTAAGCTGGGGAAGGCGTCCAAAACCGTGGTGGAGTATGATGGAGAAAAGCATTATATCGACTCGGTATGTTCTTGGGTGAATGTGACCGGACTGACAGAGACCAAACTGTACCGCTTCTACGTTTACACCGAAGATGATTACGGCAACAAGTCGGTACCCCAGGAAATAGCCTTGATCCCTTTTACAAAGCTAGACAGGGAACTGATGGGTATCGCCTCTCCGAAGCTGGTCATCTCACCCTCGGCAATGGTAGTGGAATGGCCGAACGGATTAAACTCGGTAGTGATGGAATACAACAGCCTGTCATATAAATATACCGACAAGGACGGCGCCGTGCAGCGCGGCGAGGTAACCACCCCCCGCTTCTATTGCGGCAATCTGGCAGCAGGTGAAGAATTGACGCTTGATGTAGATTACAAGGTCGTTCCCATACTGAGCGACGGGACAAAGATTCTTGATACTGTAATAGTGTCGAAGCAGCTGGTAATCAATATACCTACGCGCGATACACAGTTTTCACCCTCCGAAACAGCTGTATTGCAGGCTAACGGCATCACCACCTTCACGGCTAAGGCAGTAGAGAATATCACAAGCCTGACTTATCCCCTTCATACTGCAACCTTATCCGACTTGTTCTACTTTCCTAACCTGAGATCGCTTGATCTTACCGGCGCCGGTCTGGCAAATGTTCTTCCCACGCTGGAGTATAACCGTAATGGAGTGAAAAGTCGAAGTGGCGGCGGGTCCTGGCAACCGTTTATGCTTCGTGTTGAAAAACCAGCCGACATAAGTATATCGAGCATAGCTTCTTTAAAAGATATCCTCGAATCGGGACAGTTACAACATATCCGTTATATTCCTAAATCGATGGGGCTTGACAATATTCTGGCGCCTTACGTGGAAACCGGTGTGGTAGAACTTGTTCAGGATAACGATCCTTTGTATCCTGAAACTGTATTCATTGAACCTCAGTTTTTTGTGAAAGGACAAGTAGTAGACAATAACTGGGAGATGTATAACTACTACTCGGGTGCCTTTTTGCCCAGAAGCGGTTTTACCGATATAGGCAAGTTCGATCCGCAAAATGAGACAGTGAATGGTCAACCTGTTGATTTGCACCTTGAGCAACTGATACAAAGCGATGGAAGTAATATATACAAGAGCGTTATCCGCATGAGGAGCGGTTCGTTTGCCATGTGTCTCCCCAAAGAGTACCGGTACGATAACCAACGTTATAAGAAATTGCGATTCAAAATGTTTTGCGGAACCGAGGCATCTATCATGGCGGGCAGTAATAATGTTTTCCTTCAACCCTGGATCCGGCCTATGAATTATATGTGGAACTTCGGTAACAACAGCATTTACGGACAGCAAAACTGGGATGTATCACAGTCACAGCAAAACTGGATACAGACGAATCAGATACAGAACGAATGGAGAGAATACGTCATCGATATGACTCCTAACGATGGCGGAGACAATTCGAACCGCAGAAACAGGGTAATCGTGTTTAACATCGGTCATGAACCCAGCTCTTTTACCTATGACGCTAATAAGCAGGTTGTAATTTACGTGGCAGACATCAGGTTCACAAAAAACTAAAATAAGGCGAGAACCCACCCCGATTGCTATATCTTTTTCGGATAAGTAATTTGGATAATGTGGAGAATTGTATTTTATGAAAAACGGCAGGCTTTCGATTTCGAAAGCCTGCCGTCGTTTTTAGGGATATGTTCGTTTGCCTCAACAGAATTGTTCCGTAAAATCAGTTATTTGCCCGCTATGACGTAGTTCAAGTAAGCCTGTCCCCGTTCATTTAGCTTCCTGCGAATGTTCTAAAAAAATGAAAATAGGTTGGAAAAATGACTATTTTTTCGTACTTTTGTTCAGTTTTGAAAGACAGGCGAAATATTTAATAAGTATCTGATTTACAGATATTTTTAATACATATTAAAAGAGATGTCAGAAGAAGAGAAAAAAAATGCAAGCGGAAGCTATTCCGCACAAAATATTCAGGTGCTCGAAGGGCTTGAAGCAGTACGGAAACGTCCGGCAATGTATATCGGGGATGTAAGCGAAAAGGGGTTACACCATCTTGTGTATGAGGTAGTGGATAATTCCATTGACGAAGCGTTGGCCGGATACTGCACGGAAATCAATGTAATCATCAACGAAGACAACTCGGTGACGGTGAAAGATAACGGGCGGGGTATCCCGGTAGATTATCACGAAAAGGAAAAGAAATCGGCGCTTGAGGTGGTGCTCACCGTATTGCATGCAGGGGGTAAGTTCGACAAAGGTACGTACAAAGTGTCGGGCGGACTTCACGGAGTGGGTGTTTCCTGTGTGAATGCACTCTCTATCTATCTGAAAGCCGAGATCCATAGAAATGGCAAGATCTATGTACAGGAATATTCGAAGGGTAAACCCTTCGCCGATGTGAAAATTGTGGGAGAGACAAAAGAGACCGGAACCGTAATCACTTTCAAACCGGACGATTCTATCTTTACTACTCTGGAATACCGGTATGATATCTTGTCGACTCGTCTTCGCGAGCTGGCTTACCTGAATGCCGGTATTACGCTTACATTGACCGACAAACGGATCCTCAATGAGGAGGGCGCTTTTAAGACAGAACATTATTACTCCGAAACGGGACTGGAAGAGTTTGTCCGGTACATCGATAAAAATAAGGATTCACTTATTCAGGAGCCCATCCATATCGTTACCGAGAAAAGCGGTATTCCTATTGAGATTGCATTAACTTACAACGATACTTATATTGAGAATATCTTTTCCTATGTGAACAATATCAACACTGTTGAAGGCGGAACACACCTCACCGGTTTCAGACGCGGTCTTTCGCGTACACTGAAGAAGTATGCCGAAGACTCCAAGATGCTCGATAAGGTGAAAGTGGAGATCAGCGGCGACGATTTCCGCGAAGGAATCACAGCCGTGCTTTCAGTGAAAGTGGCCGAACCTCAGTTTGAAGGGCAGACCAAAACAAAACTGGGTAACAATGAGGTTCTGGGGGCCGTGGACCAGGCAATAGGGGAGGCTCTGAAATATTATCTGGAGGAGCATCCGAAGGAAGCCAGGGTGATTGTGGAGAAGGTGGTCCTGGCTGCTACAGCCCGTCAGGCTGCCCGTAAAGCGCGCGAGATGGTACAGCGTAAATCGCCCCTGTCGGGCGCGGGATTGCCCGGGAAGCTGGCCGATTGCTCCAGTAAAGACCCGGTGCAGAGTGAGATCTTTCTGGTGGAGGGTGATTCTGCCGGTGGTACAGCCAAGCAGGGACGTAACCGGATATTCCAGGCTATCCTGCCATTGCGCGGTAAAATTCTCAATGTGGAAAAAGCGATGCCGCATAAGGTGCTGGAAAGCGATGAGATCAAGAACATATATACCGCTTTAGGTGTTTCTATAGGAACCGAGGAAGATTCTAAAGAGCTCAATATACAGAAACTGAGGTATCATAAGATTATTCTGATGACGGACGCCGACGTGGACGGCAGCCATATAGATACCCTCATCCTTACTTTTTTCTTCCGCTATATGCGTCTGCTGATAGAAAACGGGTATGTCTATATTGCCACTCCGCCACTCTATCTTTGCAGGAAAGGTAAAATTGAGGAGTATTGCTATAACAATCAGCAGCGGCAGGCTTTTATCGACAAATATGCCGACGGTAACGAAAACGCCATCCATACGCAACGTTACAAAGGTCTTGGAGAGATGAATGCCGAACAGCTCTGGGCCACAACGATGAATCCGGAGAACCGTACGCTGAAACAGGTGACGATTGAAAATGCCGCCGATGCGGATATTATCTTCTCCATGCTGATGGGTGAAGAGGTAGCACCGCGCCGGGAGTTCATAGAAGAGAATGCCACCTATGCCAATATCGATGCATAAGTGATGCGGGCATAGTGCTATCAGCCGAAACGGGGGTTGTTTAATTTTACCCGTTTTCAAATCAAAATCAGATGAAGCGACCTCCGTCACTGCAGTTCAACGATAGAGCCGTCATCCTTTCTCCTGCGGGAAAAATTGACGGGTACGTCGTGCAGGACGCAGCGGCTATGCTGGAGAGTTGGGGGCTTCGTCCGGAAATCAGCGAAAACGCCTTGTGCGATGCAGGGCGATTCAGCGGTTCGATAGAGCAGCGGCTTTCCGATCTGCAAAAGGCATTCGACGATCCGGCTGTGAGGCTTGTCCTCTGCTCCCGTGGCGGTTACGGAACAGCGCATCTGCTCGGGGAATTGAATTTTTCGGGGATCAAAAGAAATCCGAAATGGGTAGTCGGTTATAGCGATATAACTATCCTTCATGCAGCACTACAAGCCCATGGCATAGCTTCCCTTCACGGGCCGATGGCACAACATTTTTCGGATGAAGGAGCGGAAGATATAGCGGTACGTTATACAAAAATTATTCTGGCCGGGCAACCTGTGAGTTATCATATTCCTGTGGGAGACAGCCGCCTTTTGAATCGGGAAGGGAGTGCTGTGGGAAGGGTGTTCGGCGGAAATCTGTCGGTTTTCTGCGGTTTGCTGGGGACTAAATACGCGAGGATCCCCCGCGGAGGTATATTGTTTATAGAGGATATCGGCGAAGCGCCTTACCGTGTGGACCGGATGATATATCAACTGGAACTTGCCGGTGTATTCAGGAGAATCGGCGGTTTGATTGTCGGCCGGTTCACCGGTTACGAGGAGGACAGCCAGATGTATTTCCCATTGCAGGAGTCCATCCGGGAGGCGGTCAATGGATATGATTTCCCTCTATGTTTCAATTTTCCGGTGGGACATGTCCGGCTGAACTTTCCGCTGATCATGGGCGCAACGGCCGTATTGACAGTAGAGGAAGAATTTATTTCATTCAGACAATAAAAACTATCATAAGATGACGATCAGTCCTGAATTATTATTATTAGTAGGATCCATCCTGTTTTTTATCAGCATGTTGATAGGGAAAGCGGGCCACCGTTTCGGTGTTCCCATATTGTTGCTTTTCCTTGTGGTGGGAATGGTTTTCGGATCCGATGGATTTGGTTTGGTTTTTGAGAATGTGCAGACTGCGCAAACGATCGGTACTATCTGTCTGACCGTTATCCTCTTTTCCGGCGGATTGGACACCAAATTCTCGGAGATAAGGCCGGTTATCTGGCCCGGGGTGATGCTTGCTACTTTAGGGGTGTTTATTACAGCCGTTATTACCGGCCTGTTCACTTACTGGTTGTCGGGGCATATGTTCCCCTCCTTGGGAATCAGCCTGTTGACAGCCATGCTGCTGGCATCTACTTTCTCATCGACCGATTCGGCGTCGGTATTCGGGATACTGCGTTCTAAAGGATTGTCTCTTAAGAACAACCTGAGGCCGTTGCTGGAGCTGGAGAGTGGAAGCAACGACCCGATGGCGTATATGCTCACCATAATCTTTATGGGTATCATTCAATCAGGAAGCGACCCCAATATCGGTATGGTAATCCTTACCATCCTGATACAACTGGTAGTGGGTGCGGGAATGGGATATCTGCTGGGAAGAGGAGCGGTGGCCATCATCAACCGTATCCGTATGGATAACAGTTCTTTCTATCCTATTCTTTTATTGACCCTGGGCATATTTATCTTTGCAGCTACTTACTATCTGAAAGGGAACGGATACCTTGCCGTTTATATTGCCGGACTGGTAATCGGTAACTCTAAATTCTCGCATAAGCGGACTTCCATGAAATTTATAGATGGGGTGGCCTGGATGGGACAGATATTGCTCTTCCTTACACTCGGGTTGCTTGTCAACCCCGGTGAATTGATCGAAGTGATTGTTCCGGCGATGATCATCTCCGTCTTCCTGATCTTTATCGGGCGCCCGTTGACTGTATTTCTTACACTTATTCCGTTTCGTAAAATCGGTTTTAAGGATAATCTCTATATTTCATGGGTGGGGCTGAGAGGAGCGGTACCCATCATTTTTGCCATTTTGCCGCTGGCTGCCGGAATTCCGGATGCACGATGGATCTTTAATATTGTTTTCGTGATCACCATTGTCTCCCTCCTTGTGCAGGGAACTTCTTTGCCTATAGTGGCAAAATGGTTGAAGCTGGCCGAAAAACCACAGAGATATAAAGCATTTGAGGATTTTGACGTGGAGTTTGCCGAAGAGATCAAATCGGCTATGACGGAAATACTGATCACTGAAGAGACGTTACAATATGGGAAGAATTTGATAGAAATGCCTTTGCCTGACAAGACACTGGTGGTTATGGTGAAACGGGGAGACCGATATTTTGTGCCTACCGGGCAAACCGAATTGCATGCAGGGGATAAATTGCTGGTCATCTCCGACGATGAAGAGGCGCTGAGAGAGACTTATCAAAATATAGGAATTTCGAATTTTTCTTATCAGAGGAATCAATAATGATTTGATAATGAGCCAATGTGACTAATGTGAGATATGTGGATTTGATAATGAGAAATTAATTGTAGATATGAGCTGCTAATCAACACATCAGTAAATCTACTAATCAAATATTCTCTTAGGTTTTGATTCTTGGCTCTGAAAATAGACAAACTATATGAAACAAGCGGGCAGTCTTTTCCTGTTGATTTTGTTGATGACCGGAGGGTTGTTTTCCCTATCGTGTAATTCCTGTCAGTCCAATAAAAATATGGCAGTAGCGGACCCGTACCGGCAAGTTTCTCCCGGATTCAATGCCGACAGCGCATACGCATTCGTGGAGAGACAGGTGAACTTTGGTCCCAGGATACCCGGGTCAGCAGCGCATAAAGCCTGCGGCGATTATTTAGCGGCAAAACTGGCCGGATTCGGAGCGCAGGTGACGGAACAAAAGGTGGATATCACCCATTACGATGGTAAGAATCTGCCGATACGTAATATTATCGGAAGCTATCACCCGGAAAGAGAGAAAAGAGTATTGCTCTTTGCCCATTGGGATACACGCCCCTTTGCCGATGAGGAGTCCGATGCCGGCAGGCAACTACAACCCATCGCAGGGGCTGATGACGGTGCGAGCGGGGTGGGAGTACTGTTAGAAATTGCCCGCAATCTGCAACAACATCCGGTGGAGGTGGGAATCGATATCATTTACTTCGATCTGGAAGATTGGGGACAACCTTCTTTTGATACCGATTGGGTACAGGGAGACTGGTGGTGTCTCGGTTCACAATACTGGTCGGAGCAACCGCATGTGGAGAATTACAAAGCAACTTACGGTATCCTGCTCGATATGGTGGGCGCTGCAAATGCCACTTTTCTGAAAGAGGGATACTCCATACAGCATGCATCGAATGTGGTGGAAAAGGTATGGGGTACTGCTGCAAAATTGGGATATGCCAACTATTTTCCACCGAAAAGCGGAGGATATATCACTGACGATCATTTGCCGGTGAACCGGCATCACCGGGCACCAAGCATTAATATAATCAATCTGAAGACCGATTCCCAGACGGGTTTTGCTCCACATTGGCATACCCACAGAGATGATATGCACAATATCGACAGGCACAGCCTCAGGGTAGCCGGGCAGACAGTGATGGAAGTGATTTATACAGAATTGGGAGAATAAGAGAGGAATATATTCCCCGAAAAGATAGAAAAAGTGATATGACTCAGACCATAGACGAAGTACAACAGGAGATTATTGACGAATTCAGTATATACGACGACTGGATGGATAAATATGCTGTTATTATCGAGCAGGGGAATGCCCTGCAACCGATCGATGAGAAATATAAAATACCCGAAAATATAATCGAGGGATGTCAGAGCCGTGTATGGTTGCAGACCGATTACCGCCAGGGGAAACTCTATTTTCAGGCGGAAAGCGACGCCATCATAGTGAAAGGATTGCTTGCACTGGTACTGCGGGTATTCAGCGGCCGCACCCCCGATGAGATCATCAACACCGATCTGCGCTTTATGAAAGAGATAGGCCTTACCGAACATCTTTCACCCACACGCTCCAACGGACTGCTCTCGGTGATCAAACAGATCCGTTTTTACGCCATCGCTTTTAAAGCCAAAGAGGAGAGGAACGGTTAATCCGTCGGAAAAAGTGCAGCGGGTCTCCCCACTCCCCATAACCGATAGTATCTCCCACGCAGGCTATTCGTGCTGAGAGACAACTGTTGCAGTGGAAAGCATCTTCCTCGAGGCAGGGTTTATCTTCGTAAAGAAGGTAGTCTTTCCTGCGAATGGTGGGGGTCAGGTTCGGCATGATGACGTTGGCGCCGAACATCAATCCCTTTTCGCGTCCGAATTTGTCCAATACCTGCAGAGCTGTAGTGGAAGCGATGTTGACATCCTTTAGCAATATCCTCAACACGGCTATCATCCTCAACGTAACATTCAGCCGTTCTTCCCGGGGGATGGAATAAGCTTCACTCCGGTAGAACGGCGTTCCCGAATGTTCGATGAAAGGGCCTATCCCCATCATGTCCACCTCCATGTCCCGCAGGAAAAGAATATCACCCGCAATATCCTCATACGTTTGATAAGGTACGCCCACCATACTCCCTGAACCTAATTGAAACCCAATGTTTTTCAAAGACCTCAGGCAATCCAGCCGGGTTTCAAACCTGTGTTTCCCATCGTCCGGATGCCATTTTCCATATAATTCCCGAGAAGAAGTCTCCACGCGGAGAAGATAACGGTGGGCACCATTCCTGAAGAAGCGGCGGTAAGTATCTTCACTCTGCTCCCCGCAGGATAAGGTGATCCCCAGGTTGTACTGCGACTTGATCCGCTTCACTATCCTGCAGATAAAATCGATATGTTCTTTGCTTTGATTTTCTCCGGACTGGAGCACTAAGGAACCATAACGATTTTCATGGGCAAAGGCGGCTGTGTTAAGGATCTCTTCTTCACTAAGCCGAAAACGGCTTACTTTCTTATTGTCCTTTCTCAATCCGCAATAAAAACAATTTTTCCGGCATACGTTCGAAAACTCCACGAGCCCACGGAAATAGACCCCCCTGCCCACCTTTTCCCGTTTGACCTCCATCGCCAGGGATTGCAGAGCCTCCATCTCTTTCTTTGAACCCATTTTCAGGATAGGAACAATATCTTCCTTTTTCAGGGAAGGAGAAGAGAGTATGTCCATGATATCGCTTTGTATGCGTGTCTTTTCCATCCCTCAAATATAGTGAAAGCTGAGAGATAAACCAAACTTGTTTGAGTTTATCCGAAGCGCATCCTATATTATGGAAATTTACATATTTTCTTCTGAAAAAAGCTTGATGGGATTAATTATTCATTATCCGGGATAATTTTTTGTTAATCACCGTTTTTACTCATTTCTTCCGATCTTTTCCTGGCGGCATCGAGTATCCCTTCGAAGTGTTTTCCTATTTCATGTGTACGGAAATAATCGAGCCCGGCCTGGGTTGTACCGCCTTTGCTGGTGATATTTCGGATCAATTCTTCGATACTGTGCTTTTTCTGATTTTGGGCGAAATAGAGGGTGGTTCCCTGTGTGAGTTCCAGCAGGAGTTCGTCGAGAAGCGGTCCGGGGAGGTTGAATTCCTGCATTTTTTCCTTGAAGATCTGGATAAAGGAGAGGATGAAAGCAGGACCGCTGCCGAAGACGGCGGTGAACAGGTCGAAGCCGTTCTCTTCCAGTTGTACTGCTTTACCCAACTTTCCCAGCAGGCCAAAAATCTCTGTCGCATTTTCGTTTTCCGGTTGATTGGTGGCGAAAGCGGTCACCGATTTGCGGTAGGCCATGGCCAGGTTGGGCATGATACGCACGACCAATTGTTCTTTACCCAGATAACGCTCAATGAAAGCGATATTTCTTCCGGCAGCTGGAGAGACAATGGTCTTGCCCGCTCTGTCGCACGTTTTCAATTGTTCCAGAACGGCGGACAGATCTTGGGGCTTCACCATCAACCAGATCACATCCGCAAAAGCGGTCAGATCTTCCATCCTGCCGTAATAGGGTATATCCGCCTCTTTCCGGCTTCTGGCGAAGTAGGCGAACTCAATCTCTTCCTCCTCTTTCAAACCCTGATAAACCGCTTTGGCCAGATTGCCGAATCCTATAAAACCATGTTTCACTTGCATTAATTATTCTTTTAAAGAACTTACAACGTGGAAATAAGAAATAAGAAGAAAAAGTCTTGTGCTCTGTACATTTGTAAATCAACAAATTGTGACATAATCAACTTTTGAGTTCTAACTTCTGATTTTTCACTTTTCACTTTTAGTTTATTATTTTCTCACCTTCCCACCTGATCACCTTTCCACCTTCTTGCCAAACCGGGTGAACCGGATACGGTTGTGCATGGCATTGGTGATATAGCTGGCACGTTGACCGTTCACGATCCACATCTCTACGCCACGTTCCATGCATATTTCGGCCGCATGTACTTTGGACGACATGCCACCAGTGCCAAGTGAGGATTCTTTTTCTTCGATGTATTCCCTGATGGAGTTCAGATCGGACACTTCGTCAATAAGTTGTGCATCGGCATGCAGATGAGGGTTCCGGTCGAAAATACCGTCGATGTCAGAGACAAGGATGAGTAGATCCGCTTCAGTGATCACTGCCACCAGCGCCGAGAGTTTGTCGTTATCGCCCAGCACTATTTCTTCGATGGAGACGGTATCGTTCTCATTCACAATAGGAATGTAATCGACCTGCCAGAGCCGTTTAATGGTGTTACGCGTATTCTCATTGGCCACTGGATTTTCAAAGTCGCGGTAAGTCAGCAGTATCTGCGCAATATTCAGTCCGAACGTACTGAAGATGCTGTCGTATAACTCCATCAGTTTGGTCTGTCCGATGGCGGCCAACGCCTGTTTTGAGTCGACCCGCTTGTTAAACCCGTTGATCTCTACAAACTGTCTCGCAGTGGCAATTGCCCCTGATGAAACGATCACGATATCGTACTCCTCTTTCAACTCCACGATCTGCCGTGCCAGGCTTTCTATCACGGCGAATGATATCCGGTTCGTCCCTGCCGTGAGCGTGGAAGTGCCGATTTTTATGATCAGTTTTTTCTTCATACTCTATTTTCTGTCTTTCTTCTCTCGTCACTACACGGATTTTCTGTCCTCACCCGGCATAGTGCAAGTAAACTTGACTCTGTTCTCGTTCTTAAGAAAATTTCCTTTTCACTCTTTCCTATTCCCTGATCTGTCCGTTTCCATATACGAACCATTTGTTCGTCACTAATTCCTGCGCGCCCAACGGACCACGGAAGTGGAGTTTCTGCGTACTGATGGCGATCTCCGCGCCCACGCCGAGCTGTCCCCCGTCGGTGAAACGTGATGAAGCGTTGTGGTAGACCGCAGCACAGTCTACTTGTTGCATAAATTCAACGGCTTTCGTGGCATCGTGGGTGATGATCACTGCCGTGTGTCCGCCGGAATAGCAGTTGATCATATCAATGGCCTCTTCTATCCCATCCACGAGAGAGAGGTATAGTTTTGGCGCCAAGTATTCCTCGCAAAGCGTGGTGGCATCGTTCTCTTCCTTGATCCTGTTGCACAGGGCCGCTATTTCTTTGTTTCCCCACACCTCAATGCCTTTTTCCGTAAGGTGCGTCACCAGATCAGACAGTTTTTCTTCTAATTTGTCGATGTTTTTGTGCAGGAGCACCTTGTCAATAGCGTTGCATACGCTGATACGCTTTTTCCCGTTCAACACCAGCCGGATAGCCATTGCGAAATCGGAATTGTTATCCACATAGAGAAAATTATTGCCTCTGCCACTCACGATGACCGGTACCGAAGCATTCTCCTGCACAAAACGGATCAATCCTTCGCCACCCCGGGGAATAATGAGATCCACCCCATGACTGTTTTCTCTGATAAGGTGCTGTATTTCCTCGCGAGATAGATCGAGATATCGTATGTAATCCGGATTGGCATTTTGTTCCGCGAGCGCCTGTTGCCACAGTGCGGTGAGCAGCAGGTTGGTCTGGCGCGCTTCTTTACCCCCTCTCAGCAAAATACGGTTACCGGCCTTAAAGGCGGTCGCTGCCGCTTCGATGGTGACGTCGGGGCGTGATTCGTAAATGATCAGGATCGTTCCGAATGGTACCGTTTGATTGACAACGTGCAGCCTGTCTTCCCGGACGAATTCATAAAGGGTTTTCCCTTCCGGATCGGGTTGTGAGGCGACCTCCTCCAAAGAACGGATCATTCCGTCGATCTTTTTCTCATCCACCCTGAGCCGGTCTTTGATAGAATCATCCATATTGGGAAACGTGTGCATATCAGCCTTATTGGCCTCCATGATTTTCTCCCTGTTCGTTTCTAATAGCTGCGCGAGAGAGGATAAAACGCTATTTTTTAGTTTGACTTCCATATTTAATTTACATGAAAAGAGCATGAGAAAAGCTCTCATAAGAGAGCATAATAATTTGTGAAACAATCCTATGAAAAAGAACTATTCTATTAAGCCAAATGAGTAGAAAGCAAACTTGCTTGCATTATACCATGGCGAAGAATAATCTCATATAATTGAAAGTATTTTGGCTTCAAAGGTAGCAAATTATTCTCAAATCAGAGGTTTGTCTATTGTTTTATTATTGATGGAGTAGGGAGATCGCCTCCTTTTTCTCGTTAAGTTGCGTCACCTCGGGATCGTCGAGCCACTACTCTTAAGAAACAAAATTAATCCAAGTGTTCAGCTCATTTTTGAATGGAAAAAACGTTCTGGAGTGCTTGGTTCTAAGCATATTTATTTTACAGGAGTAAAAATATTAACATCATATAACTATCTGTTTGCAACATTTTCAGTCGCTTATACATCATATAATAAAAGGGCAGTCTTAGCAAAATAGCGTTTGTATGCCCGGGCAGGAGTCAAACAACGTTCGACGGCCGAAGGGGAGTCAATTGACTCCGTCGATTTTTCGAATTCTATGTACCAACAAAAATTAAATAATCCTATGAAACGAACATCAAAATCATTTTTCCACAAACTGATCACCTTTTTGCTATTTTCATTCGTTATTATTTCATGCGAAAGAATAGACTCCGATCTTATAGGAAATTGGACATTAACCGAAAGATCCTACCTGATAACGGCCAGTCAGGATTTTACCTTCAACGATCTGTTCGGAGAGCCTTGGCAGGGAACCATCTTTGTAGACGACGAAGAATTCAACATCTCGTCATTCACCTATCATTTCTATAATGTTTGGCCGACAAATCAATTCTGCTCCCGTTCCGGTGAGCTGGTTTTTACCTTTTTTGGCTCACAGTTAGAGATAGACTTAAATGGTGACTATTACATGATGGACTCGTATGAATTCGATATCGCATCGGGTATTCTTAATGCCGAAGGCATAGCAAACGGTAATGATAAATCTCTTCAAGTAAAAGTGAATGCAATCATGCCGAAAATTTCAATGAAAAAAGGAGAGCAAGCAGTGGTAAAGGTCGAGTCTCACCTCACTTCCTACACTAATCTTGAGTTTAAGAACGGAGGAAAACTACAAACCGACTATCTCATGGTGGATATTATGGACAGGTTATCGGGGAAGTGGAGCGTGAAAAACGACCGGATTACTCTCTCAGTTGAAAACCATGAGAATGATACGTATCAATATAATTTCAACGGCAACGAGTTAATCTTATCCAAAGACAACATTGCCGGAGATGAGATTCCTTTCCACCTATCTCCTTTCGCCGATAAATTAAGCAATATCACCTATCATGCGGTCTATACAATAGAGTAGATCCTCCCGAATAAGTTCCTCGTTTGTATTGTTTTATGTCGATCGGATCATTCCCTCTTCGAGTTGGGCGATGCCGACGGCTTCTTCTACATTGGCTCCAATGGAAGTTCCACTTCGTAACAGTCATCAATCAATGGACCCGGCATTCCGCCCGAAATAATGGATCAAATCTTCATCCCGCTCTTCACGACCAAAGAAAACGGCTCTGGCATAGGCTTAAGCCTTTCCCGGCAGATCATGAAAAACCACGGAGGGAGTATCGAGGCAACCTCTGCTCCGGGAAATACGCAATTTACACTGTATCTCTGAAGCATCCCGGCTCCACGGTGCCGCGCCTCACAACAAATAACTTATGAGATAACAGATCTTGTCCGGACATGGAGATTACATCTTGTGCGATTGCATTTTTTCTGTCAATTTAAACCCTTTCCGGTTTGCAAAGTCCAACTGCCGATGATTCAAAAAGAAACTTACACTCAATCTTTTAAAGCACTTTTCCGGAACCTGGTCCCCTTTGTAAAACCCTACAAAAGGATGATCGCCGGAACCCTTTTTCTTACGCTGGTCGGGTCGTTTGCCGCCCAGGTAAATCCCCTTTTGGTGAACGAAACGATCAACCGCGTGGAGGAGTTGCTCAAACAACCCGATCCGTTCGAAAACGGAATGCGGTTGTTGCTGATCATCTCCGCCATTATGCTTGCCAATGAGTTACTGAATATCGGCATCCAGTTCGGACAGAAATATTTTGGTGAGAAAATCCGTATCCGGGTGGGAAGCGATCTGTCACAGGCGGCGGTAGACAGGATACTGAGTTACAGGATGTCTTTTTTCTCTGAGCCGGGAAATCAGACTGGATTACTGCAAACGCGGATCAACAGAGGGATAGAGAGTCTTATCGGGTTGGTGCAAAATTTCTTTCTCGATATACTTCCCCTGTTCTCCACTGCCATTATCGCCCTTGTGGTGATGTATAATGCCAATCTCTATGTAGGATTGCTGGCGACGATCATTGTGCCGGCCTACTTCTATGTGAGCCAGCGACAGGCCGGACGGTTGAAAGGATGGCGTATCCAATTGCGCGGGCAACGCGAACGCAAGAACCACGGACTGATCAATATCATCGACTCCATCACGGTGATCAAAAGTTTTGTACGGGAAAAACCGGAAGGGAAGAAGCAATACGACGTGCAGATGGAGATGCTGAACAATCAGTTGCAGACCCGCCGGACAAGTTATGTGTACGAGAGCCTGAAATCGTTTATCCAGCAGATCGGGGTGGTGCTTATCATCATCCTCACGGTGTTCCTTGTGCTAGATGGACAGATGGGGATCGGCGCCATCATGATGCATATCATGCTTTTCCGGAACGTATCGGCTCCCATCAGCCAGTTGCATCGTATCTATGATCAGGTCAACGATGCCCTGATCTATGCCGACGGCTTTTTCGAAGTGCTTGCCAACGACGAAGCGGTGGAGGTAGGTGGTGACGTGAAGGCGGAGAATGTGCAGGGGGAATTTGAAGTACGTGATGTGACTTTCACCTATCCCAACGGGAAGCAAGCGCTTTCGGATGTGACCCTCTCCCTTGAAAAAGGAAAGACGACCGCTATCGTAGGATTGAGCGGTGCCGGTAAGAGCACGTTGATCAACCTGCTATGCAAATTTTATCAACCCGATAGTGGGGAGATACTTTTGGATGGGATTCCTCTGGAGGACTATGAGAACGGTTCGTTGCGGAACAATATAGGTCTGGTGTTGCAGAAGAACCATATCTTCAAGGGAACTATTTACGACAATATTCTTTACGGGAAGATCGAGGCTACACGGGAGGAAGTGATCGATGCTTCAAAAAGGGCTTTCCTGCATGATCAGGTACTTTTATTGCCCGACGGATACGATACCGATGCTTTCAACCTGAGCGGCGGCCAGCAACAGCGGATCGCCATCGCCCGGCTGTTCCTGAAGAATCCGCCCGTAATCTTCCTCGATGAGCCTACCGCGAGCCTCGACGCGATTGCTGCCGAGCATATCAAGATGAGTCTCGATGCCATTAAGGAAGGGCGTACGGTAGTAATTATCTCACACTCGCTATCGCAGATCGTGGATGCCGACGTGATCCATGTGTTAAAAGACGGGCGTTTGGTAGAAACCGGCTCGCATGAATCGCTCTACAAGCAGGATGGCGAGTACCGCAAGATATTCGACGCCTCCGCCCGCAGCCTCAACCTCAATAAGATGCTCGACACCCTTGCCGTTTGATACGGGAGCGCCCACGGGCATTGCCAGATAGCCGGGAATCCGCCCCGTCCCCCTAAAACCGCCAGTTTATTCCCGCGAAGTAATGCCGGGGCATGCCAGGGTAATAATAGCGCGGCTCGGCATTGCCAAACGCCAGCGCGTTGACCGTGAGCATGGGGGAGTAGCGCGTATTGGTAAGGTTGTTCATCCCGATAAAAAGTTCGAAACTGCCGGCGCCAGTGGTAGGGATAAGGTAGGTTATTTTCAGGTCGGTCAGGAAATACCCGTCGTTCTCGACCGTGTTGGCGTCGTCGATGTATTGGGGGCCGACGTGTTGCAGGTGCGCGTTTACCTGCAACGAGGGGAAGGGTTGCCATTGAACGGATTCCCGTGCAATACTCGAAGGCACCCCGGGGAGCCGGTTGCCGTTGTAGATATTCCCGTCGTCCTCAAAATCAATGAATTGATTACGCGAGTAAGTGTAGTTGGCGCTTAGGTGGAGACTGCCGGGAAAGGAGGACAGGTGGAATATCCGCTGTTGGAGCATCAGTTCCACGCCCGTGTGCCGGGTTTCCCCGGCGTTTATCCCGGTAAAGATGTCTTCAGTGGCCCGCTTGGTGACCAGCAGGTTATCCAGGTCGATCCGATACACCGATGCTTCCAGCCGGGTGGCGTTGTTGAACAGGTTGAGCCGGATACCCGCCTCGTACTGCATGCCCTGTTCCGGTTTAATAGATTCGTTAATATCCCCCTCGGGCAGCAGGGTCTCCTCGGGGGAGGGCATCGAGAAGCCGTGTCCGGAGGATGCGTAGAACGCCAGATGGGGCGAGGGCGCATAATTTACACCGATCCGGGGCGAGAAGATCAGGGGGAAAGAGCGGCTTCCGCTTTGGTCTCCGTTCGCGGGGAACTGGTCCGTGAGCCGGTAGTCGACCTTGTTCCACGCGCCGCCTACCGAGATATTCCACCGGTTGTCCGGCCGCCAGTAAACCATCCCGAACAGGTTGGTGTGGCCGCGCCTCTCCCGGTTCTTGTTGATCAGTTCGCCGTTCAGATCCATCTGCCATCGGTAGGCGTCACTCATCCATTCCAGTCCCAGCAGCGCGTTCCACCGGTCGGCGTGATAGGTAAGTTTGTTACGGATGCCGCCGCCGGAGGTGCCATCGTCCAGGTTGTTGAAGGGGCGCCGTTCGTAACTGTCGACCCACCTTCCGAAGAGGGTGAGGCGATTATTCCACCGGCTTGAAAGCCGGTTTGCCACTGTGATGCCACCGATCGCCCGCTGGTACTCCTTGTATCCTTTTATTTCGTTCCAGTTGGCGGCGGCTGCCCGGGGATTTGTCTCGTAAAGCGTCTTCCCGATAGAGCTGGGGATGTCTGCTTCGAGGTCTATCAGCAGCAATGTGTATTCCACCGTGTAAGCGGGTTGCTGCCATGATCCCGACGAGAGTAGTGAAGTACGTTTGTAATGGTTGTTTTCGCGGAAACCATCGGATTGCACGTGCGACAGATTTCCCCATAAACCGAGGTTCGCACCCCGGTAACTGCCCCCGGCTGCCGCCTTGGTAGTGTGGTAGCTCTCCTGTTGCAGAGATACCTGCGCGCGGTTCCGATCTATCGCGGGCGTGTACAGGTTGATGTTCCCTCCCAGGCCCGAGCCGTAGAGCGCCGAGGCCGGCCCCTTGATCACCTCCATCCGTCCGATACCCAGCAGGTCGATATCTTCAGGGGCGGAAATGCCGTCGGACGAGGTAATGGGAATGTCGTTAAGGTATGATTTGACGCGATTGGTGTTATAGGGAGTGCGGCTGCCCACACCCCGGATCACGACACGGCTGGTGGCATAGGTGCCGCTATGCATGTAGATGCCCGGCACGGCATGGAGGATATTGGCAAAGTTATTGCCGTCGCCCACCCGGATCTCGTCGCCCGAAAGCACCGAGATACTTCCCGGTACCCGGTCCAGCCCTGAATCGATATGATATGCGCGCACCACCAGTTCCTCGAGGAGAAGGGTAGAGTCTTGTGCTGCCGCATCGAGACAAGAAAGAAAAGCCATGATAACCAGGGGAGCAAAACGATACCTCATGTCTTTGGTTGATCAGTAGGGTGCAGCTTTCCGAGCGATTTAGCCACCACCACCGATACCGTGGCGTCGCCCGTGATATTGATCACCGTACGGCACATATCCAGCGGGCGGTCGATCGCGAAAATCAGCGCCAGTCCTACGGCCAGTTTATCCGCCGGGATGCCGATCGACTCCAGCACGATCACCAGCATAATCATGCCCGCACCGGGTACCGCAGCCGACCCAATGGATGCCAGCAAGGCGGTGAGCACGATGGTCAACTGATCAGAAAACTCCAGTGGAATATGCAGTGCCTGGGCAATAAAGACAGCGGCCACGGCCTGGTATAGGCTGGTGCCGTCCATGTTGATGGTGGCTCCTACCGGCAGGACGAAGCTCGATACCTCGTTATCTACCCCGAGGTGATGGGTCACCCGTTCCATGGTGACGGGCAAGGTGGCCGCGCTGGAACTGGTGGAAAAAGCCAGCAGCTGTGCCGGCACGATTCCCCGGAGAAACCAGCGGGGTGATTTTTTCGCGTAAAGGGAGAGGATGATCAGGTAGAAAAAGAGCATCAGGATTAATCCCAGCACGACCGTCAGCCCGTAGTAGAGCAGTTTTTCCAGGATCTCCACGTTATCGGAGCTGACAATAATCTGTGCCAGCAGGGCGAAAACGGCAAAGGGAGCCATCCACATGATCAGGTCTACCATCTTCAGCACCACGGCATTCAGCCCGTCGATGATTAAAGCGATCGGCCTCGCCTTCACCGGGTCGATAAGGAGCATACAGATACCGAACAGGATCGAGAAGAAGATCACTTGTAGCATCAGGCTGTTGTTGCCGAGCGCGGCGAAAATATTATCGGGCACCATGTCTACCAGGAAATTCAGCGGGCTACTCTCCTGTTCCACGGCCTCATGGATATTAGAGGCGATGGACTCGTCCGAAGCATAGGTGCGGGTAAGTTCCTCTATGGTCTCTTCCGCCATGCCCGTTCCCGGTTGCAGCGTGTTGACCAGCATCAGCCCGATGACGATGGCTACCACAGTAGTGCTGATATACAGGATGACGGTACGGATGCCGATATTCTTGAAGCTCGATATATCTTTCAGGTCGGATATCCCCTTTATCAGCGAAACGAAGATCAACGGGATGGCGATCAGCTTGAGCAACCGGATAAAGATGGTTCCGAATGGGGCAATCCAGTCGATCACGAATCCTTTTCCTCCACTGAAAGCGCTCATCAGCAAGCCGAACAGCACGCCAAGCACCATGCCTGTGATTATCTTCCAGTGTAAGGGGAGTTTCTGCATTTCCTCTTATTTCTTTTGTTTTAGCACGTCGATCAGCACGGCCGCCTGGGAGTATTCCTTCTCTTTGGCCGCGAAGAGCAGCGTGAGGGTTCCGTGCTCCTTTTCGAGATCCTTTATTTGGAGTAAAAGTTCCTTCTTTCCGGCGAGTTCCTTCCGGTATCGTTTACCGAACTCGTCCCATTTTTCCGGATCGTGTTGGTACCATTTTCGCAACTCAGTAGACGGGGCGATCTCTTTCAGCCAGAGATCCACCCGGGCGTTTTCTTTCGACACGCCGCGGGGCCATAACCGGTCTATCAATACACGATAACCATCTTTATCGCCCGATTGTTCATATACACGTTTGATTTGGATCATACTATTCACGTTTTTAGGCCGTAGTTATCTCCGGCAAACCCATTGAATTGTCTATCCACATTATAACGTATATTGATCAGTTACTGTTTTCAGTTTCTTACTGATCGATATATCCGAAGCAGAAATCCTATCCTGCCTTGAACTTCCGCGTTCGCAAGTATCCCGCTTTACTTATGGATCCCGACACGGTTCAGGATGAAGGCGAACTCGAAGGCGGTGTCCTTGATGCCGTCGTACCGTCCTGTAGCGCCGCCATGGCCGGAATCCATATTCATGTGTAGCAACAGGATGTTGTCGTCGGTTTTGAACGAGCGTAGTTTGGCCACATATTTGGTGGGTTCGTGGAAGAGTACCTGTGAATCGTTGATCCCGCCGGTAACCAGTATATTGGGATAATCCTGCGCTGTGATATTATCATAGGGTGAGTAGGAGAGGATGTAGTTGTAATATTCTTCTTCGTTAGGATTGCCCCACTCTTCGTACTCTCCCGTGGTAAGCGGCAGTGTATCATCGAGCATAGTATTGATCACATCGATGAAGGGGACCTGTGCCACGATAGTCTGATATAGGTCAGGACGCATATTTGTTACGGCGCCCACCAGCAGGCCCCCGGCGCTCCCGCCCATGGCGGCCAGCTTGCCGGGAGAGGTGTAGCCGTCCTGTATCAGTTTCTCGCTGCACGCGATGAAATCGGTAAAGGTATTTTTCTTGTGCAGTAACTTGCCATCCTCGTACCACTGTTCTCCAAGATCGCTGCCACCGCGTATCTGCGCGATGGCGTATACGAACCCTCGGTCGATCAGGCTATACACGCTTGTACTGAAGTAGACATCGGAGCTGCTGCCGTAACTTCCGTACGAGTAGATAAGCGCCGGGTTACTACCGTCTTTTTTCAGTCCGTTTTTATAAACGATTGCCATCGGCACCTGTACCCCGTCGGGGGCGGTCGCCCAGAGCCGTTCCACGGTATAATCGTCGGGATTGAATCCGGAGGGCACCTCCTGTTCTTTTAGTTTCCCAGTTTCCCCCGTCTCGATATTGTACTCGTAGAGGGTGGTAGGGCGATTGAGCGACGTGTATGAATACCGGAATGTGACGGCATCATACTCGGGATTTCCGCTAAGCCATGCCGAATAGACGGGTTCAGGAAAAGCGATAGTCTGTGGTTTACCTTCGCCCGAAACCGGTCTGACCTGAATTTCGGTCAGGCCGTTTTTCCTCAATTCCAATGAGACATAATCTTTCAGGACATCGATCCCTTCTATGCGCACATTCTTATCATGCGGCATAAAAACTTTCCAGGTAGCACGGTCTTCATAGCCCGCGAGCGGCATCTCGTAGATCATTCCGTTGAGGTACTCCTTATCTTTGTAACGGACGAAAAATTTATCTTTATGCGGATAAACACTATATTCCACATCCTGCACACGGGGAAGGAACACTTTGAACGGATCCGTGGGTTTGTCGGCAGCGAGGTACCTCTCTTCGGAAGTGGTGGAACTTGAACTGTTGATAAAGATATACTGCTTGGTTTTGCTTCCATACACGTAGGTGCCGAAACGGGCGTCCGTCTCCTCGTACACCAGTTCGCCGGAGGGGGCATCCAGCATCCGGCGATAGATCTTGTTGGAGCGCAGCGTCTGGTCGATCAAACTATAAAACAGAGTCTTATTATCGTTGGCCCATGCAGCCGAAGCGACCCCGTCCATGGAGAATCCTACATTCTCACCCGAAGCAAGGTCTTTGATCTTCATCGTGAATTCGGCATATGAGCCTGTCTCGTTATAGAAATAGGCGGCTTTGCTGTTATCGGGGCTAATGGAATAACCCCGGAAAATAAACGCCGGTTTTCCTTCGGCCATCCTGTTTACATCGAAGATAATCTCTTCGGGTGCCTCCATTGATCCCTTGCGGCGGCAGTAGCTACGGTATTGTTTTCCTTTTTCGGTACGGCTGTAATAGTAATAACCATCTTTGAACGAAGGGTAACTTTCGTCATCCTCCTTGATCCGACCCACCATCTCATCGAAAATGGTCTGCTGAAGTGTTTTGGTAGAAGCCATTACGCTGTCGGTATAGGCGTTCTCCGCTTTCAGGTATTCGACCACTTTCGGATTATTCTTGTCTTTCACCCAATAGTAGTTGTCGATACGTTGCTGCCCGAAGTTGATAAATGTGTCGGGAATCACTTCCGCTACCGGAGGAGCGGGAAAATCGGATTGCTTTAAAATGTTCACTTCTTCTCTTTTAATGTGGCACGATGCAATTAAAAACGCTATAGCACCTATAATCAGTAAATTCAGATCTTTCATGCCGTTCTTTTTAGGGTATGATAATCAATATTGTTATACTGCTGGCAAAGCAGTGGATAATGGGTTCTGTTGTAAAAGCCTTGCTTTCATACGGCAAATTTACACGATTTTCTTTTGAAAACAACATACACGTATAAAATAGCCGTCTGAATTGTAAGAGAAACAGGTATAATTTACCTGAAAAACAGGGAATGAACTTTCTTTTTTTCTTTTTGTTATAATCCGAAGGAATCAACTACAATGCACACACATCATCACGATCATCCCCACGAGCACGCAGATGTGAAGAACATCCGAACAGCGTTTTTCCTGAATCTTTCTTTCACGATCATTGAATTTGTCGGCGGACTGCTGACGAACAGTGTGGCGATTCTTTCCGATGCCGTACACGATCTGGGCGACAGTTTTTCGCTGGGATTATCCTGGTATTTTCAAAAGGTGGCCAAGAAACCCCGTACGAAAGATTACACCTATGGTTATAAGCGCTTTTCGCTTTTAGGCGCTGTGATTAATTCTGTGGTCCTGTTGGTGGGGAGTATCCTGATCCTGGTCCATGCCATTCCCCGGCTGTTTAACCCCCAACAGCCCGATGTGAAGGGGATGTTGTTGCTTGCCGTCCTGGGGGTGATCATTAACGGGCTGGCCGTCTTCCGCCTGAGAAAAGGGAGTTCGATCAATGAAAGAGTGGTGTCGCTGCACCTGCTGGAAGATGTGCTGGGCTGGCTGGCCGTATTGATAGGAGCGGGTATCATGTATTTTATAGATGCGCCTTTTATCGATCCGCTGCTTTCCATTGCCATTTCTCTCTTTATCCTGTTTAATGTGTACAGGAATATCCGCCGGAGCCTGCATATTATCCTGCAAGGTAGCCCCACGGAATTGGATATGGAAGAAGTGAAACGATCGATATTGGAAATCGGGGAGATACAGGGCGTCCATGATCTGCATGCCTGGTCGGTAGATGGGGAATATAACGTGATGACCATTCATGTGGTACTTCGGAACGCCCTTCCGATAGGAGAACAGAGGCGTCTAAAATTACTTGTCCGTGATAAACTGCGGGTGTTGGGGGTGCAACACAGCACCATTGAGTTTGAAGTGGCGGATGAGGATTGCGGGATGAAGTCCTGTTGCTGAAAAGGCCGACCGGTAATCTGATCCCCCGGGAAAGCATCGGTAAGGGAGTCTGTCCTGCCTGCCCGTCTATTCCAGATAAGTATAGCCGTACAATCCCGACCGGTAATTCGAAAGAAATTCTTTTCCTTCTTCCACTGATATCTTCCCCTGTTTTACGGAACTCATTACCCAGGTCTCTACGGTGCGAACCAGTTTCTTGGCATTGTACTGGGCATATTCCAGCACTTCGGCCACCGACTCGCCGTCAATCACCTGGTCTATTTTATAGCCGTTTTCACCGGCGGATACATGTACCACATTGGTATCGCCGAACAGGTTATGCAGGTCGCCCAGGATCTCCTGGTAAGCGCCCACCAGGAAGACTCCGATATAATACGGTTCGTTCTTTTTAAGCGGATGGGCCGGAAGGAAGGAAGATCGAAACCCGTCCTGCGAGGCAAAGTTAGATATTTTCCCGTCCGAGTCGCAGGTGATATCCTGCAGTGTGGCCGTCCTGTCCGGTTTCTCATCCAGCCGGTGAATCGGGATGATGGGGAACACCTGGTCGATGGCCCAGGAATCAGGAAGCGACTGGAACAACGAGAAATTGCAGAAATATTTGTCCGGCAGCAGGGTCGAAAGCTGCCGCAGCTCTTCGGGCGCATGCTTGGCCCGGTTGCTGGTGATATTGATTTCCCGTACGATGGAGAAATAGAGCTGTTCCACCTGAGCACGTGTCTTCAGGTCGAGCATGCCCAGGCTGAAGAGGTCGAGGGATTCCTCTCTTATCTGCTGCGCATCGTGCCATGCTTCCAGCATCCGCGCCTGGGTAAGCGTATCCCAAATGTTGTAAAGTTCCTTCACCAACTCATGATCCTCTTCCTCTATCTCCTTATCATCGGGCCATTCCGGTAGTGAGGCCGTTTCCAGCACTTCGAAGATCAGCACGGAGTGATGCGCCGTGAGAGCGCGCCCCGATTCGGTGATGATGTCGGGATGGGGTAGTTCGTTCTTGTTTGCCGCATCCACAAAGGCAAATACAGAGTCGTTCACATACTCCTGAATGGAGTAATTGATACTGTTCTCAGTGAAAGAGGAGCGTGTGCCGTCGTAATCGACACCCAGTCCACCCCCTATATCCACATATTGGATCTTGAATCCCATCGTATGCAGTTGCACATAGAACTGGGCCGCTTCGCGCAGCGCCGTCTTGATGCGGCGTATCTTGGTGATCTGGCTTCCTATGTGAAAGTGGATAAGCCGGAAACAATCGCCCATATTGTTTGTTTTGAGCACCTCCAGCGCTTCAAGCAATTCACTTGAATTGAGTCCGAACTTACTGCCATCGCCGCCCGATTCTTCCCACTTACCGCTGCCGGAACTGGCCAACTTCACCCGGATACCGATGTTAGGCTTCACTTTCAATCGTTTCGCGATTTTGATGGTCAGGTCGAGTTCATTCAGTTTTTCCACCACAATAAACACCTTCTTTCCCATCTTTTGCGCCAGCAATGCCAGTTCAATATAGCTTTCATCCTTGTAGCCGTTACAGATGATAAAGGAGTTGTTGTCGGTATTGATGGCGAGTACAGCATGCAGTTCCGGCTTGGAGCCGGCCTCAAGCCCGATATTGAACCGTTTTCCGCTTGAAACGATTTCCTCTACTACCTGGCGCATCTGGTTTACCTTGATAGGATAGATGATATA